>SVHY01000040.1 GCA_015055545.1 Clostridiales bacterium | reverse complement strand
TAACAAATCACGCTGTCTTTGGCAAGCCCGTACGCAGACGGCAGTTCGATATGGGTAGGAAGTTTGGCTTTGTTGATTTTGCTCGTTACGGCGGCGGCGATGACGGTGGGGGAATACTTGTTCCCGATGTCGTTTTGCACCACCAAAACGGGACGAATACCGCCTTGTTCACTGCCCACTACGGGCGAAAGATCCGCATAATATAATTCACCGCGTTTTACGTTCATAACTTTTACCTCTTGTGAAAACCCCGTAGTACATTCTATGTAAAAATTAGAAAAAAGGTTTTCGCTATAAGTATATCCCAAACTTCGGCGTTTATACGATACAAAAGAAAAAAATCCCCTTTGCCGAGTGGCAAAGGGGAAAATTTTATCGTTTAGATAATGCAGTTTTGATTTTTTTCGGGCAGGGAATCGAGTTCCTTTTTCTTGTCCGCATAGCCCGCTTTTCCAAGCAAGGCAAACGTAGCTTTCTTACCTTCTTCTACGCCCGGTTGATTGAACGTGTTAATGTTCAACATCGCGCCCGCGTACGCGGTTTGCAGTTCAAACAGGAATAAAAGCTGACCAAGGGTAAACGCGTTGAGTTCGGGAATCCAAAGCGTATAATTCATTCTGCCTGCTTTGGTCAAAGCGTACGCCGTTGCCGCGTTTTCCGCTTGAATGAGTTCTTCCATCGTATGTCCGCCAAGGAACGCTACGTCGGGGATATTCTCACAGCCGTGGGGGATAGGCATTTCGCAAGCGTACTTCTTTAAGGAAAGGAAGGTAACGACTTTGTCGAACGGACCTTCGGTGTAGAGCTGTACTTGCGAGTGTTGGTCGGTGACGCCGAGCGATTTGACGGGCGTTTGACCGACGTTGCAGGGCTTGCCGTCAAGGGTGACGTTTTTACCGAGCGATTCCGCCCAGAGCTGGCAATACCAGTCGGCAAGGAATTTCAAGTTGTCCGAATAGGGCATCATAACGCCGATATTCTTGCCTTCTTCCATCGCCGCGATTTGCAAAACGGCGCACATAAGCGCAGGGTTCTTGTTCATGGACGAATAACGGCAAACGCGGTCCATATACGCCGCGCCGGCGAGCAAGCCTTTGATATCGATGCCAACCACCGCCGCGGGCAAAAGACCTACGGGGCAAAGCTGCGAAAATCTACCGCCTACGCCGTCGGGGAGGATATAACTTTTAATCCCGCCTACTTCGTCGGAGATCTTTTTCAAATTCCCTTTCTTTTCGTCAGTGGTGAAGATAACGTTTTCTTTCACGTCCACCCCCGCTTTTTTGAGCAGGTCGAGAATGATTAAATACTGCGTCATCGTTTCGCTGGTCGCGCCCGATTTCGACACGACGTTAAAGCAGGTTTTAGCAGGGTCGATAACGTCGAGCAAATCTCTCATTCTAACGGGGTCAACGTTGTCTTCTACGTAAAATTTCGGGCCCTTTCTTTTAGCTTTGGGCAGGTCGTTATAATGCAAATGGCAAAGCGCGTTAAACGCCATGATAGGTCCAAGTGCGCTGCCGCCTATGCCGAGCACTACGAAATATTGAAATTTATTGCGAATTTCCTTTGCGGTAGCGAGAATATCGGCAACGATTTCGTCTTGGTTATAGGGGAGCTCCGTCCAACCCATATACAGTTCGTCCTTGCCGCGGTTTTCCTGTACGTAGCGGAACGCCGCCGTAGCTTTGCGGTTAAACGAAGCTAACTTTTTTGCGGTAAAGCCCTGTGCGCCGAGGAAAGTATCGGTCATGTTGTTGTAATCCAGCGTGACACGCATGGAATTGCGCCATTCTTTGGTTTTGTATCCCATAATGTTCTCCTTCTAAATAAAATGGTATATCTATTGTACTCTTAATCTCGCGTAATGTCAAGAAACGAAAGGGAAAAAATGAAAATTTACGCTTGTTTTTTGCGAAAACCTCCGAAAATTGCATATGCACCGAGCATAAACGCGGCGATACACAAGCCGACGAGCAAACAGGCGATAACCGCGTTGCATATACGGAAAAACAGCGAGCAAAGCGGAAAACAGGCGATAAGCACACCGATAAAAGCCAAAACCGCGCGTATAACCACGCCCAATAACTCTTTTCCGTGGGCGGCGAAAAAGCCCGTGCATTTTTGGTGCAGGAATATAAAATTACACGTGCAAACGAGCGCAAAATTCACGCCGAACCCTGTGATATACGCGTAAATCCCGCACACGGCAGGCAAGAGTAAAATGCACAGCAACATTCCCGCCGCGCCGATGAAGTAGAAGAAAAAGGTCTGTTTTTCAAACCCCATGCAATTAAGCATACTCGTCGTCATTATCGCAAGGCTCATGGGCAGTAAAATCCAGCACCCGTTGCGTATAATCTCGCCCGCTAAGGCGTTGGAAAACGCCAACGCACCTAACTCTTTTCCGAGCAATAACAAAAACGGCGTAGTGGCGGTTGCAATCAAAATCGCCGCGTTAATCCCGCGCTTTACGTGCGCGTATAGCCGTTTTTTGCGTTTTGCGTAAAAATCTTCCGACATTTTCGGCATTAAAACGGTGGCAATTGAGCCGATAAAGGTGGTGGGGAGCATGAGCACGGGTAACGCCATGCCCGACGCTACGCCGAACAGTTTTAAAGCCTCGTCGCTCGAAAACCCCACGCGAACGAGCATGACGGGCAGTAAAACGGAGATTGCCGAATTGACGAGTGAACTCCCCACGCGCACGGACGTAATCGGGAGCGCGGATGAAAGCAAGGGCTTTAACGCAGGTTGCGGACGGGATACTTTTCCACCGCCTACGAAGAATGAAATCACCGCCGCAGTAAAGGAGAACAGGTAGGAAACGACCACCGCCCAAGCCGCTTTTAACGCGCCGTCGTACGCGCCCGTGACGTTTCGCAGTAGTAAAACGCCCGCAATCGTCATCACCGATTCTTCCAAAAGCTCTAGAAGCGACGGCAATAAAAAGCGTTGGTTACCGAAAAAAGACCCCTTTAACACGGCGTAGACGGACGAGAAAACCAACCCGACAGACAGTACGTTCAAGATATGCTCCGCGCGTGAGTCGGTGAGCAAAAGTTCGCTTTTATCGACGAGGGGCAAAACGAATACGAGCACGAACAACGAGAACACGAGCGCAACGAGTGCGCCCGCACCCACGGCGGCGCTTTCCGCTTTCGGCGTATGTTCGGCTTTGCTTTTGGAAATGAGCCGCGAAACGGTTACGGGTATGCCGCCCGCACCGAGCGTTAAAAATACGGCGAATAAGGAATAGGCGATTTGGTATAAACCCATGCCCTCCGCGCCGATAAGGCGTGATAAAACGATACGGTATAAAAATCCCAAACCGCGCTTAAAGACGGACAATCCCGTAACGACGGCGGCGGTGGTGTAGACGGTTTTCAAACGTGGAGCAGACGATTTCATGCTATATTGTACGAGCCTACCTTAAAAAATAGAACAAGCCTACGCCGCCTGTGCGTTCTATTTTTATAGAAAAAAGCATATATTGCAGTATGTTAAAAATGCGGATAGGAAAATGGTATCAAGTAAAAGACGGGCAAACGGTTGCGGATATAGCCAAGGCGTTTTGCGTTGCCGAACGCTTGCTCGTTCAAGAAAACGGATTGACGGAAGAACCCAAGGCAGGGCAAATTTTGAAAATCCCGCAAGCGCGGGGGAACGTGTACGTAGCAAGGGCGGGGGACACGAAAAAATTGCTTTGCGGTAGCGACGAAAATTACCAAACGAAGAACGGCACGGATATATTATATATAGGAATGCGCGTGATATTGTGAATTGCAAAACAGAGTTTTGCATTATTGTAATATTCCCATAATGCACGCAAAGCGTGCAATTCACGAACGCACAGCGTTCATTTCAGGGCGTTAGCCATTTCACGAAAAGCAAAGCTTTTCAATTCATTACGATGTGCTCACTTTTTTCAAACCGCCGCGCATATGATATATTAAGTAATATATTCCGAACGGCAAATAGCAAAAGACAAAACTCGCCGTTCGCACAGGAGGTATACCATGTCCTTTTATTCTAATTTCAAATCGGATAAATGCCCCGGCGCGCTCACGGGCAATCCGTTAGGCGGTTTGACGGAAAAGGTTTGTATCCAAGTGGAAAAAGTATTCGACGCGGGCATAAGACAGACCCAGCTTGAAAACTACGCTTTGACGCTTACCGACTTAACCCCCGCCACCGTTACATACCCTTTAACGTTCGTCAGCGCCCGTTCTACCACTTCTGAGGCAACGGTTACGAACGTCGTCATCGATCGGCAAGCGGATAGACCTTGCGCGCGTGTGCAAGCCACCGTTTCCGTACCTTTGGAAGTGTTGTTTACCGACGCTACGGGTACGGAAGGTAGCGCCACGGCAATCGTTACGTTCAATCAAGACGTGTTGTTGTTAGTGCCCTCGCCCTCCATTATGCCGTTCACGGTGAAAGCGGTGGTCAGCGCAGTAGTAGCGGACGCCACGTATAACGCGGAAACGCAAGGCTTTACGGCAAGCGTGTGCTTGACGGTGATTTTGAAAATCGTTATGCCCGTGGAACTGCTCGTTCCCAGCTACGGTTATTGCGTAATCCCGCCCGCCCAAGACTACGCGCAAGAAGTCTGCGCAGGTTTCTTTGAACTGCCGTTGTACCCGCAAATGAAACCGGGTGCATGTAAGGGTTGTCAATAATATATAAATAGAAAAAAGCAAAATCACGCGACGGTGCAAGCCGCCGCGTTTTTTGCGCGTAAACCGTTGACAAACCCAGTAAAAAATGGTAGAATAGAATTGCGACATAATAGAATAGGCTAATTGCCACAAGTATATACTTCTTTGGTAGAAGTGTATCTTTTTCGCGTTAGAAAATTCCTTGTGGTAATTTGGATTTTAATTCTATTGTGTCGCAGCAAAGCGAAAAGACATTTTTACAGAGTGTCGTTTCCTTTGCGAATGCGACACTTTTTTATTTCTCAAAAAGTGTCATTCTGGAATGAGCCGCCCAAGATTCTATCGCTACGATCCAGAATGACAACGGGCGGCGAAATGATAGAATCCCATGGATATAAAAAACGAAAATTTTATTTAAAGGAGCTTTGAAATATGAAAAAAGCAAAAAAATTTCTTTTGAACTTGCTTGCATTTGCAAGCGTGAGCGCGTTTGCGTTTGGCATGGTTGCCTGTGATGATACGGGTGCGCAGGGGGCAAAAGGCGATAAAGGCGACACGGGAGAACAAGGCGAACAAGGCGTAGGCATTGAAAGTGTACAGGTGGACGAGAACGGCAATTTAGTAATAACGTTGACCGACGGTACGGTTTTACCTGCGATTGAATTCCCCACGGACGAGCCTATTGAAAACGGCGCAACACATTATTTACAGTATCAAAAAATTGTGGGCAAAGACGAATACCGTTTAATAGGGCTTGGACTTGCTGCGGAAAGTGATATTGTTATTTCTTCCACCTACAACGGTTTACCTGTAACGGAAATAGCGGAAAGAGTATTTAATGACGTTGCGCATATTTCAAGTGTAACCATACCTGATACGGTGACGACGATTGGAAACAGTGCGTTTGCTTGGTGTGAAAATTTGACAAGTGTAAAGATAGGTAGCTCCGTAACGACGATTGGAAGTGGTGCGTTTGCTTGGTGTGAAAATTTGACAAGCGTAACGATAGGCGATTCAGTAACGACGATTGGAAACAGAGCGTTTGAGGATTGCGAAAATTTGACAAGTGTAACGATACCCGATTCGGTAACGACGATTGGATATAGTGCGTTTCAGGATTGCGAAAATTTGACAAGCGTGACGATAGGGAATTCGGTAACGGAGATTGGAGAGGAGACGTTTTATGGTTGCCGTAATTTGACGAGTGTATATTATACCGGCAATATAGTAGGTTGGTGTGGTATATCGGGGTTATCAGCTCTTATGTCCCAAGACGTGGATTTATATATCAATAATGAAAAGGTCGTCGACTTGGTAGTTCCCGACGACGTAGAAAAGATAAACGATTATGCGTTCGCGTATTGCGACAGCTTGACAAGCGTTACGCTCCCTGATTCAGTAATGATGATTGGGCAAAATGCGTTCTATGGTTGCCCCGATGAACTGTTTACCATATATGAAAACGTAAAATATTTGGGAAATGAAGTCAATCCCTATTATGCATTGATAGAAACGGTCGCGAATACGTACAGTAGTTATACAATTCAAAAGCAAACAAAAGTTATCGCGGATTATGCCTTCGCGCATTGCGACACTTTGACAAGCGTAACGATACCCGATTCGGTAACTACGATTGGAAACAAGGCGTTTGCGTATTGTTACAATTTGACGAGCGTTACGATTCCCGATTCGGTGGCGGCAATGGGGGAATGTGCGTTCTATTGTTGCCGTGATTTGACAAACGTGGTATTTAAAGATACTTCTACTTGGTATAGAACAAGCAGCTACAATAATTGGGTTAACAAGATGAACGGCACGCAGGTAGACGTAAGCGATACGGCGACGGCGGCGGATTTATTAAAAGAAAAACGCAACGACACGGTGTTTGATATAGGTTATTACTGGTATAAATTATAATCCATAAAAAATACAGGGGCGAAGAAATTTCTTCGCCCCTGAGTTTTCAGTCCTTATTTCATTTTTTGGAGTAAAACTGAAATAACGGGCTTAAAAATTTTTTTATTATTTCATTTTTCGGGTAAAAACTGAAATAACGGGCAAAAATTACTGTTCTTATTTCAGTTTTTATACTTCCGCAATTATGCATTAAGCATTGTGCATTATGCATTCGTTATTCTGCATTATGCATTGAAAAAATCCTTGCTTTTTCCGTGAAATCTTGCTATAATAAGGATATGAACGTGTATGCTATCAGCGATTTGCACCTTTCTACCGTTTCGCCAAAGCCTATGGATATCTTCGGCGGGAATTGGGAAGGGCATTTCGAGAAAATTAAAGCCGATTGGCAGGAAAAAGTGAAAGACGACGACGTCGTTTTAATCGCGGGCGATATCAGTTGGGCAATGAAGCTCGACGACGCGCGCGCGGATTTAAACGCGCTTTCTGCCTTAAAGGGCAAAAAAGTCTTTATCCGTGGCAATCACGATTTTTGGTGGAACGGGATTTCCAAAGTCCGTGCCGCCGCGCCGAACGATAGCTTTGTTTTTCTGCAAACGGGCGCAATCAAAATAGGCGAGTTCGTGTTCGTCGGTTCGCGTGGTTGGACGTGCCCGGGGAGCGCGGATTACACCGAACAAGACCAAAAATTATATCTTCGCGAGGCGGAACGGTTCTCGCTTGCATTCCAAGAAGCGGAAAAATTAAAAACAGACGGGGATAAGCTTGTCGCGCTCATTCATTATCCACCCTTTAACGCCAAGGGCGAAGATTCGCTCTTTACCAAGCTGTTTGAAGAAAAGGGCGTGGATAAAGCGGTGTTCGGGCATATTCACGGCTTACCGTACTTCCCGTTAAAAACGGTGCGGGGTGGCGTGGAATATATTCTCACTTCCTGCGACAAAGTTGCGTTCAAATTGGTAAAAATTTATTAAAAATCAGTTGGATTTTAAAAAGGCGGCTCTTTCTTCTTTACAAGAAGAAAAAAAAGTGCTATAATAATACGGATAAAGCGAAACAACCGAATTGCAGAATGCGCTGTTTTGTTCATTTTCGTCTTGGGCGTTTCGTTCCAAGACTTATTTTTTTATACGGGAGCAAAATTTCTATGTTGCAAAAGAAAGATTTGGTCGGGCTGATTGACGTAACCAAAGCCGAACTCACCGAGCTTTTAGACGTGGCGGCGGAAATGAAAGTGCACTTAAAAGCGGGCGAAAAGAATTTGTCCTATTTAAAGGGCAAGACGGCTACCATTCTCTTTTACGAAAACAGTACCCGCACCCGCACGAGCTTTGAACTTGCGGCTAAATATCTGGGCGCAACCGTCATTAATATCGCCGCGGGCAGTTCGTCGGTTGCAAAGGGCGAAACGCTCGTAGATACGGGTAAAACGCTGGACGCGCAGCTCAACGACTTTTTGATTATGCGCCATCCCATGGGCGGCGCGCCCTATCTTTTGGGTAAGACGGTAAAAGCGAGCGTACTCAACGCGGGCGACGGTATGAACGAACATCCTACGCAAGGGCTTTTGGACATGCTGACGATGCGCGAAACGTTCGGCACGTTGCAGGGCTTGAAAGTAGCGATTTTGGGCGATATCAAGCACTCGCGCGTGGCAAAGTCCAACCTGTTCGGATTAAAGACGATGGGCGCGGACGTGTACATGTACGCACCCGAAACGCTCATTCCCAAAGGGATAGACAAGCTTGGGGCAAAGCTTTGTAAATCCAAAGAAGAGGCGATCGATAACGCGGACGTGGTCATGGGCTTGCGTATCCAACTCGAACGCCAACAAGCGGGCAATTTCCCGTCGCTTGACGAATACGCGCATTTCTACGGCGTAACCGCCAAGGATCTGAAACGCGCAAAACCGAATGCAATCGTCATGCACCCGGGACCCGTCAATCGCGGCGTAGAGCTTACGGGTAAGGTTATCGACCACGACCAAAGCCGCATAGAAGAACAGGTATTTTCGGGTATTGCCGTGCGTATGGCGGCGCTGAAATTGCTGAACGATTACAGAAATGCAAAAGGAGTAACAAACGTATGATTATCAGAAACGGAAACGTAGTATTCAAAGACTCGGTAGAAAAGAAAGATATTTTGGTTTCGGGCGGTAAAATTTTACGCATAGCCGATTGCTTGCCTGCAAACGGCGATCCTGAAATCGACGCGACGGGCAAACACGTGTTCCCTGGTTTTATCGATATGCACGTGCATTTACGCGACCCTGGTTACGAACACAAGGAAGATATCGAAAGCGGCGCGAAAGCGGCGGTCAAAGGCGGGTTTACGCAAATTTGCTGTATGCCTAACACCAACCCGATTATGGACAATAAAGTGGTAGTTAGTTACGTAAAGCACAAAGCGCAAGAAGTCAACCTTTGTAAAATTCACCCCATCGGCGCGATTACGAAAGGGGAAAAGGGCGAACAGCTTGCCGAAATCGGCGAGATGAAAGCAGCGGGCGCGGTGGCTATTTCCGACGACGGTGTGAGCGTGAGAAATTCGCGGCTTATGTACCTTGCTATGGAATACGCTAGCGGTTTTGATATCAAATGCCTTTGCCACTGCGAAGATAAAGAGCTTGTAGACGGCGGCGTAGTCAACGAAGGTTTAAGCTCGACGATAGCGGGTTTGAAAGGTATTCCTCGCGCGGCGGAAGATATTATGATAGCGCGCGATATCGCCTTGGCAGAAAGCTTAGACGTACCCGTGCATATCTGCCACGTCTCCACGCACAGCGGCGTGCGCCTCATTCGCGACGCGAAAAAAGCGGGCGTGAAAGTGACGGCGGAAACGTGTCCGCATTATTTTGCGGCAACGGACGAGCTTGTAAGAACGTTCGACACCAACACCAAAGTCAACCCGCCTATCCGTGAAGAAATGGATAAGCAAGCGATTTTGGACGGCTTAGTGGACGGTACGCTCGATTGTATCGTAACCGACCACGCGCCTCATCATATCAACGACAAGAACGTAGAATACAATTTAGCCGCGTTCGGTATTAGCGGTATTGAAACGTCGTTTGGTTTTGCGATTACGTATTTATATAAATCGGGAGTGTTATCCCTTTGCGAAATCGCGGATAAAATGTCCGCAAACCCCGCGAAGATTTTGGGCTTACAGGGCGGCGAAATCAAGGAAGGCGCAGTTGCGGACTTGACGATTGCCGACTTGGACGAAAAATGGACGGTAGACCCTGCTAAATTCGTAAGCAAAGGTAAAAACAACCCGTTCGGTGGCTACGTACTCGACGGGGTAGTGAAGTATACTATTGTAGACGGCGAAATTAAGTACCAAGCCTAAAAACGGCTTATAACCGTCGCAATACTTCGTCGAACTTGCGTTTGCCCTTGCTCACGTACGTCTATGTACGCTCACGTCGGGCAATCCGCGTTCTCCTTGTCTTGCTCGGTTCTAATCCGTTTTTCCCTAATGCGGGTCAAGGGACATAGTCCCTTGCGGATTGTAAAGGCAGAGCCTTTACGCCCCGCTGGCAAGCGCTGCCGTTAGGCAGAACATAGCCCAAATAAAGCAACCGTAGGTTGCGCATTACCGCGCAAGCGGTTAATACTCTATGGCGTATAGAGCAGCGCAAAATTACGGCGGATATTTATAAATTTTACAATCATTATGCATTTTGCGTTTAGCATTGTGCATTCATAAGCGGGTTGCACCCGCAAGGAGCTTATTATGATTACGGATAAACTTATTGAAAAAATCATTCAAACCCAAAACCCTACTTGCGTGGGTTTAGATACGTTGTTCGATTATTTGCCCGACGATATGAAAGCGGGTGTGACGACGTTCGACGGCGTAGCGGAACGCGTTTTCGATTTCAACAAGAAACTCATCGACACGCTCTATCCCTTGATTCCGTCTGTGAAAGTGCAAATCGCGTACTATGAAATGTACGGCACGGCGGGCATGAAAGCGTACGAAGAAACGCTCAAATACGCGGCGGAAAAAGATTTAGTCGTTATCGCCGACGCAAAGCGCAACGATATCGGTTCGACGGCGGCTTGCTATGCAAAAACGTTCCTTGGCGAAACGTCTGTCAATGACGTAAAAGCAAAAGCTTTCCCTTCCGATTACGTGACGGTAAACGGGTATTTGGGTACGGACGGTATTGCGCCGTTCGTCGAAGAATGTGAAAAGGCGGACAAAGGGATTTTCGTGCTCGTGAAAACGTCTAACCCCAGCGGCGCGGAAGTGCAAAATCTCGTTTTGGAAAACGGAAAACCTATGTACGAACACATGGGCGATTTGGTGGAAAAATGGGGCGAAAGCACCATAGGCGCATACGGTTATTCGGCGGTAGGCGCGGTTGTTGGGGCAACGCATCCCACGGAAGCGGCAAGACTTCGTGAAACGATGCCGCATACTTTCTTCCTTATTCCTGGGTACGGCGCGCAAGGCGGCAACGCGCAAATGCTCAAAAGCTGTTTCAAATCCAACGGCTTGGGCGGCGTAGTCAACAACTCGCGTGGGATTTTGTGCGCGTATAAAAAACTTGGCGGTACGTATTACGAAGCGGCGAAAGCGGCTACGATCGCCATGCAAAAAGATTTAAGCGACGTCATCGGCGTCATGAAGAAGTGATATGAAAGATTACATTGCAACGGTTGTTAAAAACGAAAAAATAGCGGAGAATATCTACGCAATCACGTTCGACTTGGGCGAAACGGCAAAGGTACGTTGCGGTCAGTTCGGCGACATGGCGGTTGGCGGTACGCATTTGTTGCGCCGCCCGATTGCCGTTTGTAAAGTGGACGGAAGCCAAGTGACCTTTTGCTATCAAATCAAAGGCGAAGGTACGCAAAAACTCAAAACGGTGGGGGCAGGTACGCGTTTAAACGTACTTATGCCGCTTGGTAACGGGTTTTATATCGAAGAAAACGAACGAAAAGTTGCGTTGGTCGGCGGCGGCGTGGGCGTATTCCCGCTCATCTCCGTTTTACGGCAATACCAAGGCGACAAGGAAATTTCCGCGTATATCGGTTATCGCAACCAAGGCGCGGTTTGCGGCGTGGACGAATTTGCAAAAGCGGATAAATTCGTTGCCGTAACGGACGATGGGAGCTACGGCGAAAAGATGAACGCCGTACAAGCCTTTGAAAAGGAATTGCAAGCGGGCAACCGCCCCGACGTCGTACTTGCGTGCGGACCTACGCCCATGCTCAGAGCGTTAAAAACGCTTGTGGAAAGAGAGAACTTGAACTGTTACGTGTCGTTGGAAGAACGTATGGGTTGCGGGATTGGCGCGTGCTTGGTCTGCGTATGCGATAAGACGGACGGCAAAAAAGCGCGCGTTTGCAAAGACGGCCCCGTATTCAACGCAAAAGAAGTGGAATTATGAAATTCGTATTCGCATCCGATTCGTTTAAAGGCAGTTTGACCTGTGAAAAAATTAACTGTCTTTTAACGGAAACGGCAAAATCCGTTTTTCCCGATTGCGAATGTGTTCCGCTTTTAATCGCAGACGGCGGCGAGGGTACTTTGGAAGCGGTCATTACGCAAAAACACGGTAAAATCGTGTATACGCAAGCGGCCGACCCGTTGGGCGGAAAAATTCCGTCGCGCTACGGTACGTTCGATAACTGTGCGCTCGTTTGTATGAGCGAAGCGTCAGGCTTACCGCTTGTTCCGACGGATAAGCGCAGCGCAAGATATACTACGTCGTACGGCACGGGCGAACTCATTCGTCACGCTGTGGAAAGCGGTTATAAACATATTTACGTGACGCTTGGCGGTTCGGCAACCAACGACGGCGGCGTGGGCATGTTGCAAGCGCTTGGGTACGTTTTTTACGATAAGGATGGAAAATCTTGCAAAGGAATAGGCGACGAGCTTTGGAAAATAGCGGAAATTGACGATTCCAATGCGTTGGATTTTTCCGATATACAAATCACCGTGCTTTGCGACGTTTCCAACCCCTTACTGGGCGCGACGGGCGCAACGTATACGTACGGCAGACAAAAGGGCGCAAGTGATGGCGACCTTGCTTTCTTGGAAAAGGGTATGCAAAACTACGCAGCCGTTTTAGAAAAGAAATTCGGCAAATCCGCCAACGTTTCGGGCGGCGGCGCGGCGGGCGGCTTGGGTGCGGCGTTACATACCGTTTTCAACGCAACCATACAATCGGGCATTAAAACGGTGCTGGATTTATGTGATTTTGAAACCGCCGTAAAAGGCGCGTCGCTTGTGATTACGGGCGAAGGCAGGGTGGACTTTCAATCGGCGAACGGTAAGGTGCTCGACGGCGTGTTATCCCGCGCAAACGGCGTACCCGTGGTGGCGATCGCAGGCAGTATCGGCGACGGCGCAGACCTGTTGTTTGAAAAGGGCTTGACGGCGGCATTTGCGATCGTGAATAAGCCTATGCAGCTGGAAGATGCACTGAAAAACGCGGAAACGCTTTATCGACAAACGGCGGAAAACGTATTCCGCTTGCTTGCGTCAAAATTTAGAATATAGAGGAAGTTATGGCAAATTTATCAGTAAATATCTGTGGCGTGACGTTGAAAAATCCCGTCATTGCGGCGAGCGGAACGTTCGGGTTCGGGCGCGAGTTTAACGAATTGTACGATATCGGCAAAATCGGCGGCGTATCGACGAAAGGTTTGACGTTAGAACCTCGACTTGGTAATCCCGTACCGCGCATTGCGGAAAGCCGTGGCGTAATCTTGAACGCAGTCGGTTTGCAAAACCCCGGAGTGGAACATTTCATTGAAAACGATTTAGCTTGGCTCAAAGCCACGGGCACGTGCGTAATCGCCAACGTCGCGGGCAAGACGCTCGACGATTATAAAAACATTTGCGAAAAGCTGGACGGCAAAGTGGATATGATCGAACTCAACATCTCTTGCCCCAACGTAAAAAGCGGCGGTATGGCGTTCGGGATCAAACCCGAAACGGTGGAAGAAGTTACGCGCGTGGCGAAATCGGGAGCGAAAAACACGCCTTTGATTGTCAAATTATCCCCCAACGTAGAGAGTATTGCGGCAAACGCGCAAGCGGCAGAGCGCGGCGGCGCGGATTGTATTTCGCTTATCAACACGCTTACGGGCATGGCAATTGATATTGAAAGAAGAAAACCGATTATCGCGAATAATACGGGCGGCGTGTCGGGCGCGGGCGTGAAACCGATTGCCGTGCGTATGGTCTACGAGGCGGCACACGCGGTAAAAATTCCCGTTATCGGCATGGGCGGTATTACGTGCGCGGAAGACGCTATCGAGTTTTTGATGGCAGGCGCGGTGGCGGTACAGGTAGGTACGGCGAACTTCACCGACCCTTACGCAATGCCTAAAATCATCGACGGCTTAAACGCATGGTGTGATAGCCGCGGCATAGCAAACGTTGCCGAACTTACGGATACGTTGCAGTTAAATGGAAAATAATAGGAGAGAATAATATTATGGCACTTACTTACAAACAGGAATTTATCCGCTTTATGGTCAATAACGGCGTTTTGAAATTTGGCGAATTTACCTTAAAGAGCGGTAGAAAAGCCCCGTATTTCATCAATACGGGGAACTATAAAACGGGCAAACAGCTTGCAAAACTTGGTCAATACTACGCCGCTTGTATTCACGACAATGGTTTGGAGGCAGATACGCTCGTCGGACCTGCGTATAAGGGCATACCCCTTTCGGTTGCGACGGCGATCGCGCTCTATCACGACTACGAAAAGGAAATGAACTACTGCTTTGACAGAAAGGAAATCAAAGACCACGGAGAAGGCGGTTTGTTCGTTGGTAAACAGCTTGTAGACGGCGAAAAAGTGATTATTATCGAAGATGTTATGACGTCGGGTAAAGCCCTGCGCGAAATTTTGCCCAAGTTAGAAGCGGCGGCGAACGTGAAAGTCGTCGGTATGATTATTTCCGTTGACAGACAGGAAAAAGCGCTCAACAGCGATTTATCCGCCGTTGCCGAAGCGAAAAAAGAGTTCGACGTAGACGTGTATTCCGTCGTTACCATGAACGATATTATCGCGGCGATTGAAGAGGGTATTATCGACGGCAAAGAACACCTTGCCGACATGTATAAATACCGCAACACCTACGGCGCATAATTTTCATTATTAATGCTTGATATGCGGTAATAACCGTTTTAAATCAGGCATTTCAAAGATTCGCTCCGTTTTGCGTTCGCAAAAGGTCGGGGCGGTAAGGCGGCTTTCTTTTAGCGTTTGCACGCCGAGCACGAGTAGCGCAAACGCGCATACGAACAACAACGCCGTTACGGCTAAAAAACTTTGTTTCATATAGGCAGTATGCCTAAAAAATCCCTTTTTATGTATAGGAGAACGTATGGGAAATATTATTTTAACGGGCGATAGACCGTCGGGAAAATTGCATATCGGGCATTACGTCGGTTCGCTCAAACGCCGCGTCGAATTGCAAAACAGCGGCAAATTCGATAAAATTTACGTAATGATTGCCGATGCGCAAGCGCTCACCGACAATTTCGATAACCCTGAAAAGGTACGCGCGAATATAACGGAAGTCGCGCTTGATTATTTGGCTTGTGGGCTTGACCCCGAAAAATCGACGATTTTCGTACAATCGCACGTCGAACAGCTCACCGAGCTTACCTTTTATTATATGAATTTGGTTACGCTTTCTCGTTTGGAACGCAACCCGACGGTAAAAGCGGAATTAAAGCAAAAGAACTTTGAAACGTCTATTCCGATGGGCTTTTTAACCTATCCCGTTTCGCAAACGGCGGACATTACGGCGTTTAAAGCTAACACCGTGCCCGTCGGTGAAGACCAGCTCCCTATGCTCGAACAGGCGCGCGAAATCGTAAGAAGTTTCAACGGTTTATACGGCGAAACGCTCGTTGAGCCCAAAGCCGTTCTGCCCGAAAACAAATCGTGCTTGCGCTTACCGGGTACGGACGGTATGGCGAAAATGAGCAAATCGCTTGGGAACTGTATCTATCTTTCGGACAGCGCAGACGAGATTAAGCGCAAGGTAATGGGTATGTATACCGATCCTAACCATATTAAAGTTACCGATCCGGGCGATACGAAAAACAACCCGACGTTTATCTACCTCGACGCGTTTTCTACCGCCGAACACTTTGCAAAGTATTTGCCGGAATACGCGAATTTAGACGAACTCAAAGCGCATTACGAACGCGGCGGTTTGGGCGATATGAAAGTCAAGAAATTCTTGAACGCGGTTTTGCAGGAAATATTAGAACCTATCCGCACGCGCAGGGAAGAACTTGCCAAGGATATCCCCGCGATTTGGGCGATGCTGAAAAAGGGCAGTGAAAAAGCGCGAGAAGTTGCTGCGCAAACGCTTGCGGAAGTTAAACGCTCGATGAAGATTAACTATTTTGAATAATGAAAAAACCGACGCAAGCGCGTCGGTTTTTTACTGGTTTTTTCGATTAGTTGTTGATGAGATCCTTGTAGGATTTACCGAACTTCATAACGGGTTTTTTGCAAGCCGCGATTTGTACGGCTTCCTTCGTTTGAGGGTTGATACCGGTCTTTGCGGGAACGTTTTTCACTTCCAACGTACCGAAACCTACGAGCTGTACTTTTTCGCCCGCTTTAAGTGCGTCCGTAACTACGGAAACGAATGCTTCGTAAGCCGCCGCTGCGTCCTTGTTCGTGAAACCTGTTTTGTTTGCCATTGCTTTAATCAATTCGCCTTTGTTCATAAGAGTCTAATCCCCTTTAAATTTATTTCTCAGAAACGGCTAAATTTCTAAGTAATTTTATTATACCCTATATAAGGGGTATTTGTCAAGCTTTGGAAGAAAAAAAATAGCGGAAAACCTTGAAAAATAAGGATTTTTCGCGATTTTTTTCATTTTTTGTTCTTTTGGAGCGTTTAAAAAGGGAAAAAACAAACCAAAATTACACTTCTGCGTTATAAAACCCAAGTCCGAGAACTTGTGAAACGTTTGCCATAACCGCAAACGAGTCGGGGTCGATTTGTTTCATTACGCGCTTTAACGCTACGACTTGTCTACGGCTAACCACGCAAAGGAGCATGGATTTTTCGTCTTTCGTATACATACCCGTTGCGGGTACGGCGGTAACGCCGCGGCTGAGTTCGCGCATGAGCGCCTTTGCCATTTCGTCGGGCTTGGTCGTAATGATACGGAATTCGATTGCCGAATGAAAGCCGTTAGTAATGCCGTCGTTGGTTTTGCTTTCGATATACGATTCAAACGCGGACATCATAATAGGGAGCAGGTTATACGCCAAAGCCTGCGTAGCGTCGTAGAAAACGAAGATGGACGAACCGATAATAATGCAGTTCAAGGCGAACAACACCCATGAAATAGACGTTGCGGAAAACTTGCGTTGGATGATCACGGCAACGATATCCGCGCCGCCCGTGCTGCCGCCGATTTTGAAAGCGAGCGCAAGTGCAACGCCGATACAAAGCCCCGCTGCGATTGCCGCAAAGATTTTTTCGCCGTTTGCGGAAAATTCAATAATCAAATTTGGAAACGCGTTCTCTAACACCAACAACCATAACGTTTGCAAACCGATATGGCTTGCCGTAACGACGGCAAATTTCCGTTTTACGAAAAAGAAGGACATGACAACGAGCGGCGCGTTAATAGCGAAAACGATAGCGCTAATAGGGATTGCGCCGCCTGAAAGCACGTTGAGCAAAATTGCGATACCGCTTGCGCCGCCGATGGTGAATTCGTTCGGTTTAATCAACGCGTGTGCGGCAAAGGAAACCAAAAAAGAGGACAGTAAAAGGAAAATAATCGTCTTTATCCAATACAAAACTTTGCCTCTTTTAGACGCCGCTTCTTGCTCCAAATCGTTTTTTGTAATTTTGGGTGGCAAAATATGCGCCTGATTTACGTTTTTTTCGTCCATGTTTATAAACTTTCCACCACGAACGTAATTTTCGCGATAACGCCTTCCATAAAGCGTACTTCCGCAGGGAACGAACCGAGCGTTTTCACGTTTTCCATTTTGATTTTCTTCTTGTCTACGTCGAACCCTAATTTGCTCAAAGCCGCGGCAACGTCGGAAGAAGTGATACTGCCGAACACCTTGCCGTTTTCGCCTACTTTGATTTTAACCGTAACGGATTTTCCATTCAAAGCGGCGGCTTTTTCTTTCAACGCCTTGATCTCTTCCGCCTTATGGAATTCTTGCGCGGCGCGTTTTTGTGCCGCTTCGTTCACGTTCGCCGCGGTGGCAGGGCAAGCCAAGCCTTTTTTGATCAGGAAATTACGACCGTACCCGTCCGCTACTTCCACGACGTCGCCTTTCTTACCCGTACCTTTTACGTCTGCCGTCAATAAAACTTTCATATTGATTACTCCTTGTCGTTGGATTTTCTTTACAATACTATTTTACCGCAAAAAAATGGAAATGTCAATAATCTTTACGCCACTGCGCATACTGTTTATAAACAAAAAAGGAGGTTTTTTGAAAATGATGAATGAAAGAACTCAGGAAGTCAATACGTCCATCGGCTGCGGCGTAACCGAATGTAAGTACAATCGTTCGGGCGATTACTGTACGCTTCGTAAGATTCACGTAGGCAATACGTGCAGTTGCGATGCGGAAAGTTGCACTTGCTGCGACAGTTTTGAAAAGAAATAAGTTTAGAAACTGAGCAAACAGCAAAAAACCGTCTGTTTTCGTGAAAAACGGACGGTTTTTTGTTACCTTTTTGTAAAAAAAACACAAAAGGGGAATTTTTGACAAATTTCTTTCAAATATTTGCATTTTAAAAAAAAGAGTAGTATAATAAAGAAAAAATCAGGAGTTTTGATTATGAAAGAACGTGTAAAAGGTTATTTCAAAACACTTCCAAAACGTTATTTTATAACGGCGTTTTCGGGTATGGCACAAGGCTTATTCGTAACCTTGATAGCAGGTACGATTTTGGCAACGATAGCGCAAAAGCTGATCGGCACGGGCAATTACGTGGGCGGAACGCTCAACTCGATCGCAAGCATAGCCAAATCGCTTATGGGCGCGGGTATCGGCGTAGGTATCGCTCATTCGCTTGGTAAAAACAAGCTTTTAACCTTTTCCGCCGCGGTTGCGGGTATGGTCGGCGCGTTTGCAGATAAACTGATGGTGGGTGAGCCCGCTTTTACCGCGCTCGGCTGGGGTGCACCGGGCAATCCTATCGGCGCGTACGTAGTAACCATGCTTTGTGTGGAAGTGGTGGGCTTGTACGCAGGGAAAACCAAGCTCGACATACTTCTCGTTCCGCTTGGCACGTTGTTGCTTTCGTTTGGCGGTGTGTTCGTTGCGTATCCGTTTATTTTGCTTGTCAATTTACTCGGCGACGCTATCGCGGTTGCCACGAACGCCGTACCTTTCCTTATGGGTATTTTGATAGCGGTGATTATGGGTATACTTTTGACCATGCCCACGTCGTCTGCGGCGATTTGGATAGCCGTTTCTACGCAAGTTTCGTCGGGTAATCAGCAAGC
>SVHY01000039.1 GCA_015055545.1 Clostridiales bacterium | reverse complement strand
GGTGAACCGTAATGACGTAATTTTTGAAAATTAAAACAAGACTAAAAAGACCTATAAAACTGTTGCAATTTTCGATTTTTTGGCAGCAGGATAAGGTTTTTGCCACAAACGCAGTTTTCAGCAAAAATCGACGTTCGTCTTTCGACGAATAAAGCAAGCAGGAAACCTGCCTTCTTTCTTTTCTTTTTTTCTTCCAAACGCTTGACAAATGCGTACGAATATGTATAATATCGTATTAATATTTCTTGCGTGTGGATAATAACAGCGGAACACAATGCGTGCTTATCACACCCGTAATTTTCGGGAATTTGCAAGGAGATAATTGATAGGCTTATCGTACTTTTCTTTCCGTTTAAAGTACGATTACTTAACCTAAATAAATTGTAAAAGGAGATTTGAATTATAGAGAGTTACAAAAACTAAACGAAATTATTGAAAACTTAAAAGCACACCCTAATTCGGATGAGAATATTCAATTCGTTTTAGATTTAGCGGACAAATCTGTTCAAAGCGAAATGTTGAATAACCTCATTTCGAGTAAAACAAAAAAATCATCCCAAAAAAACAAGGAATTAAAAATTCAAGAAGGTGGCATTTTGAAATTCACAAAAAAGGAGATTCAACAAATGCCATCAAACTACAAAAACATATTTGCCTGCGAAGATAAAATTATTACTTACCGCTTTCATAACGGCGTATACGAAGCAAGATACCGCCGAGACGGATTTAATATCGAAGTGTCATCCAAGCAAATCGAAACAATGAAACGTAAATTTATTCAAGCTTTACACGACTATTCCAACGGATTAAAAACACGCTCAAAAAGCACTCGTTTAAAACGTCGTTCCGCGCACACGATAACCTTTGCGGAATACGGCGAGGAATGGTTAAAAATCAAAGAGCAAACGACCAAACCTTCCACTTTCAAGGAATACTCCCGTCTATTCGAGCACGATTTGCGCCCAAAATTCGGAACGTTTCGACTCGACGAAATTACTCGTGCAATGCTACAAGAGTACTTATTTTCTTTAATCAACGAGAAAAAACACCGAACGGCGAAAAAATTGAAATTACAATTAAGTTGTATTTTTGATATGGCTAGCGAAGACTTTGGCTTACCTTCCCCCGTTAAAAAAATCGTTCTCCCCTATCACGAAAGCAAAAAAGGTTCGGCTTTCACAAAAACGGAAGAACGACAACTCGTTGAGTATTGCATTGAAAAGAAAGATACCGCCACCACGAGCGCCTTGCTTACATTACTTTATTTTGGATTACGGCAAAGTGAATTGCAATCTTTACGGATAATAGACGGAAAATATCTTGAATGTGAAACAAGCAAAGAGAAAATGGGAAGAAACGTCGTTTTACGGCGTATCCCTTTTACTCCCGTCGCGAAACGCGTCTTACCTTATATCGACTTTGACAAAGCACGAAAAACAAACACGCACTCCATTTCGTCCACTATCAAAAGATTATTTCCAAATCATCACCCGCACGAATTGCGATATACATTTATTACTCGATGCAAAGAATCGGGAGTCAATCCTGAACTCGTTATGCTTTGGGACGGACATTCATTTGATAAAGACGTTAAAACAAGTGTGGTAGACAGAGGGTATACCGATTATTCGGAAGAATACGTTTTTGCCGAAGCGAAAAAAGTAAATTATACGTTTTAATCCCCAAACATATAGTAAAAAGCCTTATAAATAAAGAGATTTTACTCCCCAAAATTTTGGAAATCACTCCCCAAATGTTATATTTTAAGAATTTATTATTAGAAAACAATGTTAAAATTATCAATTTTGGAATAAAAAATGAGAGATTTTAACACGTTTTTGTTAAAATCTCTCAAATTGGCTGGGGATAAGTGATTCGAACACCCGAATGACGGAGTCAGAGTCCGTTGCCTTACCGCTTGGCGAATCCCCAATATACGGCGTTTTCACGCTTGCTTTACGTGCGTTATTTTATCAAACTTTTTCGCTTTTTGCAAGCATTTTTAACCGCTTTTATGAAAAAAATTTCTTTTTCGATAAAAAAAGCAACCGTAGCTCTTTTTTCGCGCTTTTTTATATGTTATGATACATAAAAAAGGAGCGAATTATGTTATTAAGTGATTTAGTCGAAAAAAACGTATACGTTGGAAAACAGCTAAAAGGCGTATGCCTTGCCGTGGGTATATCGTTAAAATCGTACGCCGTGAAATATTTACACTGCGCAAACGTAGCAACGTATAACCCGTTACGCGCGCGTATCGATTTTTCCGTGCCAGTTGCCGCGGTAGAAGGTATATCGGACGGGGCTATCCGCTTATCGCGCTTGCGCCCCGTCTATCCTAAAAATTCTACCTGTATTTTTTTATCCCGTCCCGTTTACTCCAACGACGGCTCGTATCTTGGCGACGTAACGGACGTAGACTTACGCTCCTTTGCTGCCACACGGCTCTTTACCGACGCAAACAAATCTTATCCGTTTTCGGCAATCCTTGCATACGGCGACGCGGTAATTTTACGAAAATTGCAAACGTATCCGCTCGGTCAACGCATACATGCCTGCCTCGTAAGCAAACCCGTACTAAAAAAAGCTATTGAAAACAAAACGCTAATCCGTCTGACTTTAGCTTTGCCGCCCTTTCATAACGAATATTTTGCGGAAAGCTTTAAAAGATAAGCAAAGGTATCGTTTACCGTGCGCATCTCCCCTGCCGTCAAAGCGTCTTTTTGCGTATACGCGCCTATTAAACGGGACATTTCTTCCGTTTCCAGACGGTCGGCGGTGGAAAGCGGCATTTCCCTTAAACGTGCAAGTAATTTTTGTGCGTGTGAAAGCGACAACACGTCTTCCGTCTTTTCCGTTCGTTCGATTACAGGCGGTTCGTCAACACGCAACACGGTGTTCAGCCTCGCACGTACAAACGAATTATCCCTATCAGGTAGCGTATATTGCAACCGTTTTTCAATTTCCGCACGCTCGACACGACGTTTTTTTACCGCTTTACAAGCGCAAACAGCCGTATACACTACAAGATAAACAAAACCGCCGAATACGGCAAGCACGGCAAGACAAGTACCCGTCAACCCCATAGGCACGCGGGCAAATTTCCCAACCAACCAAAACGAACCGAGTATGATCGCGGCAATCGAACCGTAAACGCTTACGGCGTGTAAAGCAAATCCTAATACCGCCGCAAGCAATAAACCGCAAACGGCAAGAAAAAAAGCAATCGTCAAAACGGTGTTTCCGCCAAATAACGGCAAAATAAAATCAATCGATTTTTCTAAAAGTTCCATAAAAAATCCCCCTTTTCGTAGCCCATGAAATATTTACGAAAAAGGGGCTTGTTTTTTAGCGCTTTTTATCTAATTTTATCAAAGTTTGTCGATTAGCCTGACAAGAATTGACCTGCAACAAGGTTTTAACGGCAAAAAAGCCGCTGATACTACGTCAATCTCACTTATAATACTTGTATATAATTGCGCTTAATTCCTTGTCTAAACGCCTTTTTTGCTCGTTAAAACTGCTTTGCACCCCAAAGAGCGTATTTTTAGACGATTTTTGTGGAGCGCGGGTGCAGGCGTATTGGACATACGGCAAGAACGCGAACCGCGAAAAGTGACAAAAAGACGCCTTTCGGGCTTATTGCGGTTCAGCTCTTGTCAGGCTATATGTCCACTTGATATCCAAGACGGATATTGACGATAGAACAAGAAACGTTTTCAAGCGGCACGCCTAAAATTTTTGCCGTCGCAAGCTTATAAAGGAAAAGCTGCGGCGTATAATGTGCTTTTAATTGCTCCGCGTTTTTAACGGAATATTTGTAATCGATAATACGCACACCGCCGTCCCCCACCGCAAGCAGATCGATCGCGCCTTGGAATATCATTTCTTCGTCCGTATCCCGCACGTTTATCACTTTACCGTACGTTTCCTTAATCGGCAACGAAACAAGAAATTGCCGTTCCTTATACACTCTCGTATCCTGCAACGTGTAAAAAACAGGATTTCGCAAAATTTCGACAAGTTTTTCCACGGAAGGTTTCACGGGAAACACGTTTTCACTTTCCATTTGTGCGTATGCGGTTTGCACGCGCGATTGCAACGTTTGTTCGTCAACCGAACGTCCGTTTTCATAGAGCAAGGAAAAATCAAACCGTTCCAAAAATGCGTGATAGGCAATACCGAGTTCTTTACTCGTTGTGTTATCGAGCGGTTGGTCGGTATCGAACAGTTTTTCCTCCCTATCGTCGTATGCGCCGAATCCGACGTCTTCACGTGATATTTCGCCTTGGCTAATCAGTTCGGTTGCCGAACTCTTTACGCGGAAGTTTTCAAAGCCGCCGTGCGCGTATTCCCACGTGAACGCGCTGATAATATCTTGCGCGAGCGTTTCGTCAGGGTGGAACGCAAACGCCGTTCGCTCTTGCTTAGGCAAATCGAATATTTCGTCTTGCACGATATACTTTTCCCAAACGGAAAAATCCGTAAAATCCGCAAACGATTTAGCGTATTTCGCATCGGGGAAAACGGTTTTTTCCTTAAACACCATATGCAATGCATATTTCGCGCGTGTGAGTGCGACGTAATATAAATTCAACTCGTCTGCAATAGAATTACGGCGTTCTTTCCGTTCGTACAAACGGCGCAACAGCGTACCGCTCTTCGTCATTTGCTCCAAATCAAACGCACGCGGAGCGAGCCCGTACGTTTCTTCCACAAACACTTCGTCGCCGCCAACGCCACGGAAGGGCGCGTTTAAATTATCCAAAATCACAACGGGGTATTCCAAGCCTTTGGACGCGTGCATAGTTAAAACCTGCACGGAATCCCCGCCGCCGTTTTCGCTGTATTCGATTTTATAATCCAAATCCCTCAATCGCTGCAAAAACGCGTGTAAGCAAAGCGGTTGTCCCATCGCCGCGGTTTCTTCTATAAATCGGTGAATACGCTTTAAGCACGCCACGCCGTTATCCCGCGACAAAAGCCGCGCTTCCATATGCGTATCCGACATCAGTTTCGTCAAAAGCTCGCCCGCGTCGAGTATCGCGGAGGCGTTTCGCATTTGCTGAAAATACGTAAAAAAGGCGTTGAGTTTATAGGCAATTTTATCATTTTGCTCTGCGGCGTATTTTCTACATGCGTTGCGGAAGAAACGTTCGCCCGTATAACGCAAACGGATTGTCGCAAGCTCGTCCGCGTTGAAATCGCCCATAGCAGACGTGAGCGCGGTGCAAAGCGGAATATCCTGTTCGGCGTTATCAAGCAGGGATAAAATATCGATAAGCGCTTTTATTTCCGCATAATCGCAAATATTCACCGCCACAGCCGTGGTAACGGGTATACCTTCGGCGGCAAGCGCCGCAACCGTCAAAGCAATCTGCCCCTGTTTTTTACGGGATAAAACGGCAATATCCGAATAGCGAACCTCACGGTAGTCCCCCGTTTCCGGATCAAAAATTTTACCGTTTCGCTCCAGTTCAATAATATGGCGAATGGTTTTCGCCGCCGCGTTTTCTTCTATTTCGCGCTTGACCGCGCTTTTACGAACGGAATATACGCCGCGCGCGGTTGTTTCCTTTTTCTCTTCTTCTTTCAAGAAATGAATTTGCACGCGACCGTCGTTCAACGCATACATGCCCCCACGCTCCATATACGAATCGGCGGCGTAATCGACGTTGCACGTATTCAAATTCATCGCCAAGGAAAACTGCGAATTGACCGCGTCGAGAACGGCATCCGCACTTCGGAAATTGCGCGTCATCGCAAGGCTTTTGCCTATGCCCGTTTCAAAACTTTTCTGTTTTTCGACGAAAAATTTAGATTTACTGCCACGAAAACCGTAAATTGACTGTTTCACGTCGCCGACCAAAAATACGTTGTCGCCACCGACAAGGGAAAGCAGTTCTTCCTGTACGGGATTAACGTCTTGATATTCGTCCACGAATACGTAGCGATATTTTTGCCGCGTTTCGTTTGCAACTTCTTCCGTTTGCAAAAGCTTTAAAGCCTTATGTTCAAGGTCGTTATAATCGAGTACGCCGCGTTCTAACTTCAATCGCTCGTATTTTTCGTCAAATTTCAATATCTGCTTGGCAAGCGCAGCCGCCGTTTCCCCCGAACGCAAAAACGCGCTTTTCTCTTCGTCAAAAGACCGAACTTCGCTTAAATCGTCGTATATTTCCACCACTTTCTTTTTAAGCTCTGCAAGCCGTTCAATACGATTCCGTTTTTCATCGTCGTCCTTTTTACTCGTGCGCTTAGCCGTAAACTTCGGTTTTTGAACGGCACAAGCGGAAAAATAATCGGGCGCGCTTAATAATGCGGATAACGCGTCGATAAGTTCGGCCGCCAAAGCTATTTGCGGCGCGGCGTTTATGTTCTCGAAATACGCTTGTTCCTCCTGCGCGTATCGTAAATAATAAGCACAGCGTTCTTGCAAGTCCTTATATAAATCGTTGCAAACGCTCGTAAATGTGCTTTCGTCGTACGCGCCCGAACGTTCTAAATACGCGCGATAATCCGCTCTGTCGCGAATGGAATCGTACGTAGAAAGAATAATTTTCCGCAAGGTTTTGTCGCTTTTTTTGCGCCAATACACAGCCAAAAGCTGTGCAAACGACGAATCCTTTTCGTCGTAGCCCTCGTCCAACAATTCGTCCAAGGCTTCGTTTTTGAGCGCCGTACCCTCCGCGTCGTCGCTACCAATCACACGAAAGGCGCTATCCACCCCCGCTACGAAGAAATGGGAACGGATAAGACGTGAACAAAACGAGTGTATCGTGGAAATATCTGCGTTCGGGACTTCGGAAAGCTGTTTTTTAAGAACCGCGCGTTTTTCTTGGGGCGTTGCGGAATCGTTTATCGCTTTGATTAAAGCTTTGCACAGCTTTTCTTTCATTTGCGACGCGGCTTTTTTCGTAAACGTAACGGCAAGGATTTCTCCTACCTGTACGCCAGATTGTATCATGCGAATAATTTTTTCGATCATGACGGTAGTCTTCCCGCTCCCCGCCGACGCGGACACGATTACCTTACCCTTGGCGTCTATCGCAGCGCGTTGTTCGTTTGTAAATTTATCGCTCATGTCAATCCCCCTCTCTTTCGCGGCGCGCGATTTCCGCTATCGCCGCAGGGTCAATATTCGTTTCGTTGCGCGGCTGACAATTTTCACCGTTAAAACCGCACATACCGCCGTATTTACAATATTCACACGTTTTCCCGTACGGCGTAGGCGCGATATACCCGTCTTTGAGTTCTTGCACGCCCTGCCGAGCCACAAGTACGGCATAATCAAGAAAATTACGGAACGTCGGTTCGTCCATTACCCGTTTACTGCGCGGATTTTTGAGCGCGGCGGGGAAATATTCACTTTGCTCCGTTTCACTAATATTTTTATCACCCGAACGGAGCGCGGCTTCGTCTCCGTTTAAAAAGCCCTGCATTTGGAATCGTTTTTCCGCAGTATCCGTATAATCGACGGAGGCGGGGAAATAGAACACGCCCGCAGGCACGCGTTCGCCCTTTACCGCCGACATATAAAGCTGCATTTGTATTTTTCTGCCCGTATAATAGGAAAGCGCTTTATCGTCTATCGAACCCGTTTTATAATCGACGACGCGCACGTATTTATCCGTACCGTCCACGCGGTCAATCTTACCGTGGAAATCCTTTTCGTCCACGCTTTTTTCCGTTTCTTCTACGACGAAATCGGAATTTTTAATCTGGCGATACGCCGCTACGGCAACTTCCGCGCCTTCTTTTAAAAGCCGCTCGGAAAAGAACACGCCCGACGCCGTATCCGCTTGCGACGCGTATATAGGCTGTCGTAAAAGTTCCGCGCCCTTTTCCAACGCAAACGCGCGGAGCTCGTCTTCCGATTGCATGCGTATGAACGACTTTGCCGTAATCTCCAACAAATCGTGAATAAAATTTCCCGTGTCTACGGCAAGTACCGCCGTTTCTTCCCGTTCTTTCAAACGAAGTCCGCGTTCAACGAAATTCTTGAACGGGCAAGAGAAGTACCCTTCTAGCGCCGTAGGAGAAATTTTTCCGCTGTGGAAGAACAACTTATCGCCCTCTTTCACGTATTCAAAACCGCCGCCGTCCGTCAGATAATCGTCCTTTTCCGTTACGCTTAATTTATCAAGCGCCGTATACAATGACGAATATTCTTTACGCGTATCCTCGCGGCGACTTTCGTATTCGTTTTTCTCTATCAAAAGCTGCCGAATGGCGGGCGTGGGCGCACTGCAACGGTATTTAAACTCTGCATCCGTATATTTTTTTCTACGCGCAATCGGCTTGCCCGCCTTATCGCAAAAGCTTGCGTCCAAATAACGGAAAATTTCGCTAACCGCAGGCTGACTACCGTCCGCCCCGAGCGCATAAGAAAGATGCAATTCGTTTAAAAACGTACAAAGATTGAGCGCAACACATTCGCGCGCGCGCAAATTTACTTCCGCAACCGTAGGCTCTAAACGCATTTTTACTTCGACAAGGCGCGCGATTTCGGTATCGGAAACGATTGCCGTATCGCCCGTAGAGCGGGGCACGTCCTCCGTCATACCCACGGCAAAGAGCACACCCACTTTTTCGATGCGGCTATCTGCAATATCGCCGATAAACACGGCGTCTGCCTTTAAAGGAATAAGCGATATTTCCGTTGCGGATAACCCGTCTTCTAGCACTGCGGCGAATTCCGCAACCGTCATATCACGCGAACCCGTCAAAAGCTCCGCCTCGCCAAGCAAACGTTTTAGCGCGTCAAAAATTTGAGAAAGATAGCTCTTTTGCGACAAATCGCGGGTTTTATCTTCTAACGCCTCTAATTTCTCTTGCACGGAAAAATCATCTAAAATCGACCAAACGGCATCGCAATAACTTTTGCCGTTCGCTTTGATTTTTATATTCTTCGTAGCGGTCAAAAGTCTTGCTCTACCCTCCAACAGCCTGTCCATATTAAACTGTTCTAAAACAACTTCACTCGTTTTTATTTCCCGTTTCGCCCCGCCGCGATAGTTGGCAAATTTCAGTAGATAATTCCTGTATTCGTCCGCATCGCCAAAAAAGACGTTTTGCGCAAGCGACTGCACGGACGTAGGCGAATAGCGTTCTTTCACCACCTTAAAGCAATCAAGTAAAAAGCGACTGATCGGGTGCCGTTTTAAGGATTTTTTCTCGTCTATAAAATAGGGTATTTTATATTCCGCAAGCGCGCGTTTGAGCGGTAACGAATAGGCGGCGACGTCGGCTGTAAGCACGGCAAAATCGCGATAACGCAAATTCGCGTTTTCCGCCATAGCGCGACGGATTTGTACGGCGACGTATTCCGCTTCCCCCATCTTATCCTCTGCCTCGAAAACGTGAATCTTTTCCGTTTGCACGGGGGATTTCCCGACACGTTCGGGGTCAAACAGGTTTTTACGTAACGTTTCCCCTTCACCCAAAAGCGGCGCGCCCATATCCAACACGCGTACTTTCCCGTACTCCGAAGCGACCTTGACGAACGTATCCAAAGCGCGGTTGGTGTAAATATCTTCCTGTCCTGCACAAAATACGCCTATGACGTTTTTCGACGATTCTATCGCCGCTCGAATAGTGTGCGCCGCTTGTGCCGTAAACGACGAAAAGCAAAGAAAAAACACGTTTTTATCGGCGAGAACCTTTTCTTCACGTATACGTTTAGGTAAAAGTGCAAGATATTTACTCTCGTCCAAAAAGGCGTTTTCTAACAAAAACTCTGTATAAGCTTTGAATATCTTAGCTAAATCGGAGGTTTTTCGCTTTAACGTATCGTCCGGCAATTGCGCGAGATTTTCTTCCAACGTTTCGGGTGTGATATCGGAGGCGGAAAACTGCGCCAACGTTTCGTAGATACATTTCGCGTTTGAACCGACGGAGGATAAACCCGTGAAGCACTGCAAAGCGTTTTCTCGCTGTAAACGAGTCATTATCTCCCCAACCGCCATCACCGAACCTTGTTTGCTTATCGTTTTTTCTTCCGTCTTCAAAAGTCGCGCAAACGTAGACACGGACGATAAAAACGTGCCGCCCATACGCGTGGTTAATGCGCGCTCGGCGATCAACGTCAACCGATCTTCGCAGAAAATTAAATTTTGTTCGCCCTGCCGTTCATACGCTTGCGCGTATAAAGACATTGCTTCCATGCACTCGGAAAGCGTATAGGCTTTGAGAACGGTTACCATATAAACACTCCGTTTCCTTTTTCTTTCTTACATTATACCATATCTTATAGGAAAATTTCAGCTTTTTTTCACAAGAATTTTTAAAAAATCTTGATTTTGTTTTTACAAATTCAAAAGAATGTGGTATAATAATATCCGTAAGCAATTTTTTTACGAAAATAAGCAATAAAAGGCAATACTATGAAGAAAAAGATTATTCCCGTTATTTCTGCAATCCTTTGTGCGACTACCCTTGTCGCGTGTACGGACGTTGATAAAAAAGTTTCGTTCAGCGCGTACTGGTATAAAAACGCAAACTTACCGGCATTGACAACGGAAACGCTCGTTTACGACGTTAATTTCGTCGAGGCGGCTGGCACGCAATCTGCGGGTTACGATTCCATCGATTACGACGGAACGTATACCACCAAACTGCAATTAAAAAACGACGTCTACTATTACGACACGACTTTGGACGTGAAAGTAACGTTCGTAGTGGACGGTACGACCAAAGAAGAAACGGATAAAGTAGTATCTCACGTTGAATTTACCCGTGAAACGGACGGTTTTACCCCTATTCAATCGGTCAAGACGATTGAAAACCATTCCCCCATCAACGGTGCAACGACGGAAACGTATTGTTCGTACGCCGCATACTCGATAACAACCGTTTACGATTCGGACGGGAAAGGTGGGAAATGCACCATCGTGAACAACGATAACGACGCTTCGCAAACCAAATCGTTTGATATCGACACGGAAGAATTTACCTATCTTGATAACGAACAACTCTTGTTCGCTCTGCGCGGGGTGAACCCCTCCGTATCCGCGTCCCCCGTATTTCTCGTTTACGACGCGTTTAAAAACGCCAATTATAATATCAACGCAACGTTCGGCAGCGTTGTTACGGGCAAAAATTTCAAATTCAACAAAAACGGCACGGAATTTAACGGCTCTATTGATTATTATGCAGTAAATCTTGCTATTGATGCGGATATGCCCGGTACGTCGCAAACGGTTTGGGTTGCGAAAACGACGGACGCGCAAAAGAATAGCCACCGCAACGCCGTTTTGCGTATTGAAACGCCTTTGTATTACAGCATGGGTTCGCTCGTTTACGAATTAAAAGACGCGACCTTTGCCGAATAAACGCTTTTAAAATGCAAAACAGCTCGCTTATAGCGTGATATCCTTAACGGAGTATCACGCTAAGCTATGATTGCCCTTACGGGCAAGTTATGAGTTATGATACGCTCCGCATAGTTATGATTGGCTTCGCCAAGTTTGGGGTTAGATGGGCAATCATATTATAACATTTGCATAGCAAATTCATAACGGCGAACGCAGTGAGCCTCATAACTATAAACTGAAACCGATAGAAAAAGAGCAGACACATAAGGTCTTATGCCTTGCGTGCTTGCTCTTTCTGTTTTTTATAGTGGCTTGGGTTTAGCCCATAATACATTTGACCAGTCAAATGCAATGCTCGCACTTAGTGGTGTTATTCAAATTCTCCGCTAACAACATCACACTATAGCGCACCTGTTTTTTTGTTTCGCTTTTTAGAATTTTTCTTGGATATACATGCGAAAAAAGCTTGCGCAATCGTCCAGCCAAGCGGTGATACGCTTGTAATCGTTTTCATTGCCGTTTACGGGGTTTATATCCAAATGGCCCGTAGATCTGCCGTGTGGCAAACGGGGATAGATATGCAATTCGTAATCCACGCCCTTTTCGGCAAGCGCCGTAACGTACGGCAACGCGTTTTTCGCGGGCGGCACGGACGTATCTTCCGCAGTCGTCCAAACGAACGTAGGCGGTGTAGCTTCCGTTACCTGTGTATGTAATTCCAACTTCTTTGTAAGAGCGACTTTTTCTTCGTCCGAATACCCGTACAATAAGTTCCTAAAACTGCCCCTATGCCCTTCTTCCGTAATCACGGGATAGCAAAGCCCAACTGCGGTCGGTTTGCAATCGAGCGGCATATTCGCAAGCGCGGAAACGTTTTGATAATCGACGGCAAGATTGCCCGTCAAATGTCCACCCGCGGAAAAGCCAACGACGAATATTTCGTCGGGGTTTACCGTCAATTCGTCGGCATGTTTTCTAATGTAATCGACTGTTGCGCCAAGCTCGATAAGTTGTTCGGGATAAGGCATACCTTTTTCTCCGCCCACCGTGTAGTTGAGCACGAACGCGTGAAAGCCGCGCGCCAAAAATTCAACGGCAATACATTCCGCCTCCCGTTCGCTAACGCTCGAATATCCGCCACCCGGGACTACGACTACGGCAGGACGGCGCCAATTTTTCATTTCTAACCAAGGCTGCCCAACGATATACGAACGTACGCTACCGCCCTTCAAACCGTACTTTTCCTTTAAATCCAAAACAAAATAATTCATAACTTGCTCCTAAATACCCCGACGATTACCTTCGTCGGGGTTCCTTTCATTTAGTTAAAAAATTCGCGATAGATGGCGTTGATACAAGCGCCGCAATCTTCGTTTTCCACGCCGACGATGATGTTGAGTTCGCTCGAACCTTGGTCGATCATAACGACGTTGATACCCGCCTCGGAAATGGCTTTAAACAAGCGCGCGGACGTACCGACGTTTCTGACCATACCGTAGCCCACGGCGGCAACCAGCGCGATATTTTCATGCGTGTAAATTTTATCAGGGTGTACGGCTTGGCGCATTTCTTCGACAATTTCCGCCAAAACGCCGTCCTTTAAATGCGCGTTGTCAATAACGAGCGACATCGTATCGATACCCGAGGGCAAGTGTTCAAAGGAAATACCGCGTTTGCCAATAACGTCAAGCACTTTTGCAACAAACCCAACTTCCGCGTTCATCATAGACTTTTCCAAGGAAATGATGGTAAAGTCCTTTTTACCCGCTACGCCCGTAACGACGTTCGCGCGGACGTCGCGCGTAGACGTTTTCACAATATACGTGCCCGCATCGTCGGGACGGAACGTATTGCATATACGAATAGGAATACCCGCGCTTCTAACGGGGAAAATCGATTCGCTATGTAAAACGTTTGCGCCCATATACGAAAGCTCGCGAAGTTCTTGATAGGAAAGCTCTTCAATGAGTTTCGGTGAATTGACGATTCTGGGATCGCAAGCATAAAAGCCGCTTACGTCCGTCCAATTTTCATAGAGCGTTGCCATCATGGAACGCGCTACGATAGAACCCGAAATATCCCCACCGCCACGGGAGAACGTCTTTACCTTACCGTCAAAACCAAGTCCGTAGAATCCAGGAATAACCGCGCGTTCGTATTTGGACAATACTTTTTTACCTAACTCGAACGTGATTTCATCCAGCGCGCCGTCTTTGTCAAAGCGCACGAATTCCGTCGCGTCCACGAAGGGAATTTCCAAGACCTCCGCCATAATCCGTGCAGCAAGATATTCCCCACGCGACGCGCAATAATCCTCGCCCGCGCCGTTTAAAATTTCTGCTTTCACTTCATCAAGCATTTCGTCCATACCGAACGTTCTACCGATTTCCGCTTCAATATTCAAAAAGCGGATACGGATTTTCTTGAACGTTTCTTCAAAGGTCAGTTTGTCGCCCTTTTCATATGCGTCCGAACATTTATACAATAAATCGGTTACTTTGATATCCCCGCCAAACCGCTTACCGGGGGCGGACACGACCACATAACGACGCTCTGCGTCTGATTTGATAATTTTTGCTCCGGCAAGAATAATATTCCCGTCCGCCATGGACGTACCGCCGAATTTACATACTTTAAGTCCCATAATCTATTCCTTTACGAATTATTTTCTCACAGTCTTCCCACTTTTAGATATTCAAAAGCACAACCACGCACAACGCTAAGATAGCGGAAACGGCTTTTATCCAAAATTTCGATACGAACAATCCTTTCAAAAATCCTATAAATTTCATCTTCCACCTCCGCGTTTCTTATCCGTCAACGGCATTTCTTGCCAGTAATAATCTTTCAATGCGTCTATAAGCATATCGTGATCGGCATAACGCACTACGTTACCCTGTTTCACAATGGAAATGATACCCGTTTCTTCCGATACCACCAAGGAAATAACGTTTGCCACTTCCGTAATCCCAATCGCCGCGCGATGACGCGTACCGTATTCTTTGGGATAACTGGTTTTTTGCGTCAAGGGCAAGAAACAACCAGCCGCTTGAATTTTATGACCGTGAATAATCATCGCCCCGTCGTGTAAAGGCGCTTTGGGGAAAAATACCCCTTCGATCATTTGCGTGGAAATTTCCGATTCAATCGTTACACCGCTTTGCAACACCTGTTTAGGCAAGCTGCCCTTGGATAAAACAATGAGCGCACCGACGTTGTTTTTGGACATGTTTTGAAGAGCTTTGATGATATTAGAAATACAATGCTCCGTATCCGCTTGCGAACGGATTTCCGTATGCCCACCCGTCGTTTTTTCAGACTGTACGACTTTTGTCGAATGTACGTCCCAAAGACTCTTTTTTACTTCTACGTTGAATAAAATCAACATAAACGCCGAGATCAAAACGACGTAGAACAAGAAGAACGTTTTATCCATCAGTTCGGGCGCAAAAATATGCATCGCACCGCCCACAACGAATAAGCTCCAATAAACGAGCATAAGCTTGGTCGCGTCGTTATCACGCAAAACTTTCGACACGTAATATATCAATAGGAAGAACAAAAAAATCTCAACGCCGTAAATCACGTGAAAATCGCTGAAAAATCCAACTATACCGTCTTTCAGCGTTTGCAGCGTCGCTGCCAATAAGCGTATTCCCATATTACCTCCGTTGATACGGCTTTCGTTTCAACGAAAACCCTTTCTTATATATTATATAAAATATTCCGCGAAAAATAAAGCTTTTTACACCTATTTTTTACGATTTTCCAAAAAACAACCTTGCCGTTACCCATTTAAACGCCGCAGGCGGCGTCATTTTACCGCATTTTACATCCGATATCGCACCGTACGTCGCATTATATAACCGATAAATTTCGTCTTTACCGAATTTTGCAGCTTGTTCACGGTTCTTTCTCGCTGCGTATTCTTTAATCCCAAGCGCTATCGCAACCGCCTTATCGTCCCCGCGCATAAGCGACGTTTCGTATATACCGCGGAAATAAGCGGCGAGTGAGGACAACAGCGAATGTTCGTTGAAACCTTTTAACATAAGCTCGTCTGCTATTCGTACGAACGCGGAATAATTTTTTCTGGATATCGCGTTTGCAAGCTCGAAAATCTTATATTCCATATCGGGATATACGAGCATATCCACGATTTCGTCCGTCAAGCGTTCCGCATTTTCCGCCTTGCAATACGAGAGCAATTTTTCCGTTTCTTTGGATATGCGCGACATATCGAAATTACAATATTCGGCAAGTTTCCCGCTCGTTACCCCGTCGGCGTATATTCCCTCGCGTTTGCAAGTGATATATATCCACTTTTTTATCGTTTCTTCGTCAGATTTTCCACAATCGACGTAGGTTATATTCGGTTTTTTCGCGAGCGACACACTGCCTGTTTTCGGTTTAGCGGCGTTAATGATCATAAGCAAACCGCTTTGGGGCGGGTTCTCGAAAATCGGTTTTAAATACGCCTCGTAATCCTTTTCGGAGGGATAAAATTCCGTCACGCGCACAAACCGTTTTTCACTGATAAACGGAAAGGACTGCAACGCATCTACCAACGTTTGTATCCCGTCGCCCTTTAACGTCGCGCCGTCGTAAGATACGTAATCCAGCGTAGGCTCTTGCAAAAAACGGGATTTTAAAAGCTGTTCCCCTTTTTCACGAAAATACGCTTCTTCGCCCTCAAACAAATAGATAGGCTGCGCGCCGTTTTCATCTGTAAATTTTTTAAAATCGACGTATTTCATGCTTTTTCCTTTCCTCTTGCTATATTATAGCATATTTCCCACGGAAAAGCAAGAGATTTTATATATTTACAACGACCGTCGTCAAGACGCACCCCACCGCGCATACGGTGAATAATAAGGCGCGTAGTTCACGCGACAAATTCCATTTATCCGTTGCAAAGCTCCACGCTAAATAATAGCACGCAAACGCCGACCAAGTAAGTCGCCACCCCGAAAACGCCACTAAAGAAAAATCGAAAATCTCAAAAAACAACAACACCGCCGTCAACAAAACGTTGGGCAAGAACAAAACGTATTTTGCTATTGCAACGGGCAGCAAACACATAACGAACGCCATAAGCAAGAGCGCGGAAAACACTACGCCGATAAGCGGCACGAATATACAGTTCAACAGTAACGACCAAACGGACAAATACCCAAACGAATACAATAAAATAGGCGCAGTAAAAATTTGCGCGGCAAACGTAACGGACAAAAAGGAAACGATAGAACGAACCGCACTTTGCGTAAGCGTGAGCGGCGCGTCCGTATTCCTTTCAAGTTTCTTCCCAAAAAGAGCCCCGCCGATAGCATACGCCGCTCGTTGCATGGGTGCTGCAAGCACGATTATTCCTATGCACGCGGCGTAGGAAAGTTGAAAACCCACCTCGAAAAGCGACGTCGGCGAAAGCAGTAGAACGAGAACAGCCGATGCGCCAACGTTTTCCAGCGCGTCCGAGCCTATTCCTATTAACTTGGAGGCGTATAAAACCATACACATGGTAATCGCCCGAATAACGGACGGTGAATACCCGCATACGCCGCCGTAAAAGAGCAATACGCCCGCTACCAACAAAAATTGAACAAGTTTTGGCGTTTTGCGTAGTTTCGTTTTCTTGATAAACCCGACGCACGCGCCGAACAGCGCGCCGATATGTAAACCTGAAACGGCGAAAATATGCGCTACGCCACCGTAACGGATATTTTTGAGCAAACCGCTTTCCATACCCGACGTATCGCCGGTAAGTACCGCCACCGTGGCTGCCGCAGGCGTTTCGTCCATGCCCGCATAAAGAACCGTTTGTATGCGCTCCCGCACGGCGAGAAATATATCAATCTTATGCCCCGTAACAACGTAATCGTCCGTCCACATATAATAACGCACACCGCCGCCAACCGCTTCCGAAGCAAAGCCGTAATCGTTAAAGAACTCCGATTGCGTGGATATATCGCCCTTTAAAACGAGCTCGTCGGAAAGTTTGACGGTCTGCCCGCTCTGTTCGGAAACGTAAGCAATAATTTGCCCGTCTTCTTCCTTACCGTCGATATACACGTCTTCCAAAGTCAACCGCCAGCCCTTGTCCGTTTTTTCCTTGCCTACGACACGTCCAACCGCCACGTATTCGCCATCGTATATGCCTGCGTCCAACAAAGCGTTTACCCTTGCCGTAAACAAAGAAAAGCCGATAAAAAAGGCTATCACCAACGTAAAGGCGGCAAGTAGTATACGTTTTGCGCGTATAGCGGAACGGCAATAGAAAAACGGAACGCATACAACAGGCAGCAAACAAACCGACCACCAAAGAGAAACGCCGTACAAAAGATAAAAGTACGCAAAAGCTATCCCGATCGCAAGAAAGACGGCGATGAAGAAAACAGGGCGGAAATTAAACAGCTTTCCGCCCGCAATACTCGTTTGCAGTTGCTTATCTTTCGTACTCTTTTCCATATTATGCCAAGGAAATTCTATCCGATACCGAGCGTACAAACAAACCTTTTTCCTCGCCCAAGCTCACGCAATCGTTGACGTACGCCGTAAATTTATCAGTCGGGCGCGCAATCTTGAAGATAGACGCAACCACCGTTTGTACTTCGTCCATATATAACGCTACTTTATCTTCTAACGCACCGCGGACGATTGCCAAAATTTCGTACGGCGTATAATCGTATTCGTTCTTTCTAAGCGGCTCGCCGCTTTCCACGCGGTATTTTTCAATCCCGACCGTTTTATCCGTTTTACGATAAAAAGCTTCGCCTAAAACGCGTTCGTATTTAAAACCGCAAAGCGCAATGAGCGCTTGCATACGCGTTTCCACTTTCGCTCCGTATTTTGCGATTCCTAAGCTCGTCAAGCATCTTCTGATCAGGAAGGAATGAGAAATGGGTTCTTCCGCCGCCACAATCGCTTTCAAACGGGCGAGAATTTCCTTGTCGTTTTCCCCCGACGTAACGAACGTAGCGTTCTCAAAGCGCGGTTCAAGCGCGGCGGCTTTATAGGCTTTTTTGCCGCGATTCAGTTCCGCTCCACCCTTTTTATCCGCACCCGTCAGCTTATCGAGTAGGTCTTTAATCTTCTTAATCTCGCGTTTGGGGTTATTATAATAATTGACCGCGAACAACCGCAAAACGTTCCAGTTGTTACGTTTGAGCGTTTGGATTTGCAATACGTTTCTGTCCTTTACGGAAAACCGCGTTTGCGTATCGCACATAATCGCCAAAATAAACCGTTGCCTATTTTTCGGATCAATAACGGCGACGTCAATTTTAAAGCCTGAAACGCCCACGTCGTAGCGACATTCATAACCGTATGCGGCAAGTTCTTCCGCGATATATTTGCCTATACCCACTTTCTTCGTCGTCAACGCATCGGAAGATACGGCAAGGTTCGTCCTGCCTTTTTCCGCAAAATCAAGGAACGCTTTCAGCCCCGCCACCCCGCGAGAGTTGGTTTTCGACAAGTCGATCATCGCACCCGTCATAGACGTAAACACGACCATTTCTTCCCTTGCGCGCGAAACCGCTACGTTGAGCCGTCGCCAGCCGCCCGCTTGATTGAGAGGCCCGAAATTGAGCGATATTCTACCTAATTTATCAGGACCGTAGCATATAGAGAACAAGATAACGTCGCGTTCGTCGCCCTGTACGTTTTCAAGATTCTTGACAAACAGCGGTTCTTCCCGTTCGTACGCCTCGCGTTCTAAATGCTTTGCGGCAATCTCCGCAGACAAGCGGCGTTCTATATATTCCTTTTGCACGTTAGAGAACGTAACCACGCCAAGGCTGGATTTCCGCAAAGCGGGGTCGGCAAGACGGCGTAAAACTTCCGCTACGAGCGCATCGCCCTCCGCTTTATTTTTCTTGGTAAAGCCCCTATCGTACGCGCCGTCCTCCACCAAATTGAATTTCACCTTGGTATTGAGCGCATCCGGCGACGGGAACGTGCAAAGACGGTTATCGTAATAATGCACGTTAGAAAAAGCAATCAAGCTTTCATGCTTACTTCTATAATGCCAAGACAGGTGGCGTTGCGGCATATTGATAGCAAGGCAATCGTCCAAAACGCTTTCCATGTCCTCGTTTTCCAAGTTTTCCTCGTCGATATAATTGTTTTGGAAAAATCTCGTAGGCGGTAATTGCTTGGGATCGCCGACGACGATAGCCGACTTACCGCGCGCAAGCGAACACACCGCCTCCGCCGTAGGGATTTGCGACGCTTCGTCGAATACGACGATATCAAACAAGCCGTTCTCCGCTTGTAAATACTGGGAAACGGTAATCGGGCTCATCAAAAGACAGGGGGCAACCCGTTTGATAAGTTCGGGAATTTCTTCAAACAGTTTACGAATCCCCATACCGCGCATATTTGATTTCGCTATGCGCCCAAACGCCGCAACTTCTATACTTAAACCGCCTTCGGTGGACGCCGTAGGCAAACGCGAAATGAGCTGCGCACGGATAGCGTCTTTGGTAAGCCGCGAAAATTCTTCCATTATCAAACGCAAGCTTTCCGATTTTTCTTCTAAAACCGCTGCGGAAAAACGCGCCAAAACGGGATCGAGCGGGACGTTCGTTTGCAAGAAATTCTTATAGATATTTTTCTCAAAGCTGTCTACGATATTTTCGCCGGTAACCGAGCCGTTTTCCAGCGCGTCGGTCATAAACGTCAAACCCGCTTCGTCCAAGGCTTGCGCCGTCTTTTTATACATACACCACGACGCAAGCATATCTACGTTTTCAATAAGCGCTCCTGCCTTTGCCGTATAATATTCCAAAACGTCTTCTTCGGGAATTTTACCCTTATCCGCCGCGGTGATTTGCAAAAAGCTTTCTTCCGCCGCGCGGAAACTTTCCAAAGAGCTCATAATCCCTTTTAACACGGGCAAAGAATACCCGCACGCCGC
>SVHY01000002.1 GCA_015055545.1 Clostridiales bacterium | reverse complement strand
TGCCTTCGATCAGCATACCGATTTCTTCTCTACCGCTTATGCCGTTAAGAATGAATTCACTTTGCGCGTCTTTATGTGTACATGACCCTTGATAACTTCTATCAGAAAACCAACCCTCGTTTTCGGCAATTTCCAAAATTGCCGTCGCGTAATAGCGCGCCATAGAATCGTAAAGCTTATACGCGTTGTCGGGCGTGATAACTACCCGTTCCACCGTGGGCGTTTCATCGTCATACCACCCCGTAATCACGTCTATTTCCGTCCCGTTGCTATCAAGGGTATACATCGCTTTCATTTCGTCCGCTCCTGCAAGCGATGCCCAAAGCGCGGAAACCAACATATTGGAATAATACGGATATGCACCCGTAAACGTAAACGGGGTAATATTCTTTTCCTGTTTCATATAATCGCAAAGGATTAAAAATTCTACCAAGGACGAGGGCAAACCGTCGTCTTGCGTATCGTAAATCCCGTCAGGCCCGCACGATTTTCTATCGTATTCCGATTGCACGAAATACGCAGTGCCAAATTGAGAATCGTAATAATCGCTCGTTTCCCCGTCCGCAAAGAACAGATTTTTTTCTTCAAACAAATCCACGTCGTAGGTTAAGCCTGCGTACGCCTCGTAATGGGGCAACGCGTAATATTTGTTGTCGCCACCCATACACGAACTACGGGTTGCCGCGTATATTTTTTCTTGAATACTCTTATATTCGCCGTCTAACCGTTCGCAAACTACGTCGGAAATATCCGCCAGCAATCCCATTTGCGTAAGTTCCCAAACGCTTTCGTTCGGTCTTGCGAAATACAGTTGATATCCTGACGTTTGCATAGAGTTGGTAATATCCTGAGCATTTGTCGTTCCCAATACTATCACCTGTACGCCGACTTTACCTTCCGAAAAAGACACGTCCGCATATTTTTCTTCAAAACGCTTTGCCGCATTTTCCAACCAAGCATCACCGACCGCATCCTGCTGATTATAAACACGGAGAACGTCTTTCATGGGATCATCATTACTAACGCCACCCGAATTACTGCCGTCCAAAGCCCCCGTATGCGTTGCGCCGCAATCGTCACATATATAATGCGGCACGTCGCTGATATAGTGTTCGTCTATTTTCCAATCGTGCCCAAGCGCGCCCGTAAAAGTAAACTGCGTAGCACGGCAAACGGAACAAACCGCCGTCGCGTAGCCAAATTCCGTACAGTTGGCATTCGTACGCGTAGTGGGTACGGTAAATCTATGCGCACAAGTGCTTTCTTCACCGAAATTTATTACGCCGCCTTCCACGTCGCCGTAGATTTCACAACCGTTTTTCGTAAGAATCGCACTATCCACCCAGCCTTCCGCTAAGGCTTCTTGCAAATCCTCTATGGTAAACTCGTCTTGATACGATTCGTACGGTTGCAAAAAGCTGTATAAATCGATAATCGTTTTGCTTTGCGGCGTACCCCCGCCCGTCGTCGTTTTTCCGTTTTCACAAGCCACAAAGGTAAACGCCCAAACGCCTGCGAAAAGCCCTGCCAACACTCTTTTCATTTTCATTTGTTTTTTCTCCTATCGATATATTCACGCGCGAGCGCACGAGCGCGCGCGTCCGTTTCTTCTAATACGCCGTAATCGGCGATTTTTATACGCTCAGTTTTTTCGAGCGATTCTTCCAAAACGTCGGCAATCGCCAAGAACGGTATTTCGCCGTTTAAAAACGCGTGAACGGCAACCTCCCCCGCGCCGTTGAGCGCACACGAATAATTATCGCCCATTTCCGCAGATTTTAACGCCGCCGCATAGCACGGAAAATCTTCTTTTTTCAAAGGCAAGAAGTGAATTGCGCCCAGCTTTTCAAAATCGAGCGGTTGTAAATTACAATCCAAACGCTCGGGATAGGTAAGCGCAAGCTGGATAGGAAGTTCCATCGTAGGATAGCTCATTTGCGCCAAAATGCCGTTGTCGGCAAATTCCACCATGGAATGGATAATGCTTTCGGGTTGCACCACCGTCGCTATTTTTTCCAAGCCGCAATTATACAGCCACTTTGCCTCTATCACTTCAAAACCTTTATTCAAAAGGGTAGCCGAATCAATCGTTATCTTCGCGCCCATCTTCCAAGTGGGGTGTTTGAGCGCGGATTCGGGTGTAACGAGAGCAAGTTCTTGCCTGCTCTTTCCGTAAAACGGACCGCCGCTCGCGGTAATAATCAGCCGCTTAAACGGTGCGTTTGCGTTAAAATGCAACGCCTGCCAAAGCGCGGAATGTTCGCTATCCACGGGCATTAAGTTGATTTGCGCTTTTTTTACTTCGCGCATAACCAGCTCCCCGCCGCAAACGAGCGTTTCTTTATTCGCAAGCGCGATGTCTTTTTTGAGCGCCGCCGCTTTTAAAGAATACTGTAAGCCCGCAAACCCCGTCGCCGCGATAAAGGCGATATCGCCGTATTCGATTGCATCTACCGCCGCCTGTTTCCCGTACGCAAATTTCACACCGCTTGGGATTTTATTCGCAATTTGTTTGCCCACGGTTTCGTCGGCAAGCGCGGCGTATTTGGGTTTAAATTCCTGCACCTGCTCTAAAAACGTTTCCGCGGAAGCGTTAGCCACGATACTTTCTACTTGGAATTTATCCGCGTGTCTACGCACCACCGAACAAACCTGTCGTCCTATTGAACCTGTCGAACCGATCAACGCAATCGTTTTCATTTTACAGCACCGCCCGAAGTAAGATAAATGCAAAATACACGACGATACTCGCAAACAGCGTGCCGTCGATTCTATCTAACACGCCGCCGTGTCCGGGCATAATTTTGCCCATGTCTTTCAAACCGACTTTGCGTTTTATACAGCTTTCTACCAAATCGCCGAACGCCGTCGCCACCGCACTAAACAATCCGATGACAAGATATACGGGCAACCACAGCCCCACGTCCACAAAGCTCCCTGCAACCGCGTTATACGCAAAATACAAAACGAGCGCACCCAGCATACCGCCGATAAGTCCGCCAATGCCGCCGACAACCGTTTTGTTCGGGCTGATATTCGGCGCCATTTGCTTAGGGAAATACTTACGCAAGAACCGACCGAATACGTACGCCAAGGAATCGGCTACGGGCGAGATTACGAACACGAACAATATCAAAAGGTCGCTGTTGAACGCCACGCCAAAAAGCGGCGAACCGCTTTCCACACACGCGTGGTTTACAAGCGTAAGCACGCACAAAAGCACCGTGGGATATACCGCGCAAAGGAGTGCAACGCCGATATTTTCAGGCGTACTTTCTTCGTGTTTGCAAACGAACAACGACAAAAGCACTATACCTAACGCAAACAGACAAACCGCGCCCGCCGTTATGCCTGCGCCGTAGAAATATTCCGCCGCCGCCACCACGGGAATACAGACGATAGAAAACGCCGTTACGATTCCGCGCTCTGCTTTCGTCGCTTTATCGCCCATTGCGCGCAACATTTCGCGCGTGCCGAGCAGCGAAAACGCGTACACGAGCACATCGAAACAAAACGCGCCGTAGGCGGGCACGAATATTTTCATTAAATAAAACGCCGCAAGCAGCGCGATATACACCGAGCCGCTCAATAAACGGATTTTCATATCTTTTGCTCCTTTGTTAATTGCTCGTCTGTTTTTCCAAACCTGCGGGTGCGCTGTGAAAACCACAAAATCGCTTTTTCCAAGTCCTTATCCGAAAATTCGGGGAACATTTTATCGGAAAAATACAATTCCGCGTACGCCGATTGATAGAGTAAGAAGTTGGAAAGGCGCACTTCTTTGCCCGTACGAATCATCAAATCGGGGTCGGGTTGCCCACCCGTATAGAGCAAATTAGACAAACTCTCTTCCGTTACCCTTTCGCCCTTTTCCACCGCTATATTCACCGCACGCACCATTTCCGCGCGCGAACCGTAGCAAAGCGCAACGTTAATCCCGCGCCCCGTGTTCTCCGCCGTTTTTTCTTCGGACGCGCGTAAAATTTCCTGCACGTCGTCGGGCAAGAGCGACGTTTCGCCGATTACGCGAAGGCGTATACCGTTTTTACAGAGCCTCTCCATATACGTTGCAAAATGCTTACGGATAAGGTTGTACAAGCCTTCGAGTTCGTCCTGCGGGCGTTTCAGATTTTCGGTGGATAACGCATAGACGGTAACGTACTGCACGCCGAGAGAAAAGGCGTGTTCGATAAGCCCGACCATGCGTTCCATACCCATTTGATGACCAAAGGAACGGGGCATTAGCCGCTTTTTCGCCCAACGCCCGTTCCCGTCCATAATAATTGAAATATGTTTGGGGATATTCGTCCCCGCTTTTATTTTATTCCGCGCCATATATTAAATAGACATTAATTCTTTTTCTTTTGCGGAAATAATGCTTTCCACCGTGCTCATATACCCCGAAACCGCTTTTTCCACGTCCGCTTCGCAAAGCGCAACCGCGTCTTCGGACAGTTCCTTGCTCGTCTTCATCTTCTTCAACACGTCCATCGCTTCACGGCGGTGGTTACGAATAGCAACCTTTGCTTCTTCGCCCGTCTTTTTCGCTTGCTTTACGAGTTCCTTTCTTCTTTCTTCCGTCATAACGGGGAACACCAAGCGAATAACCTGACCATCGTTGGTAGGCGTAATCCCGATATTCGATTGCAAAATCGCCTTTTCCACCGCTTTCAACAGCGATTTATCCCAAAGGTTGATTTGCAAACAACGCGCGTCTAACGTAGCCACGTTGCCAAGCTCGATAAGCTTGCTCATACCGCCGTACGCTTCCACTTCGATTTTATCCAAGATATGCGGATTCGCTCTACCCGTACGAATTGCGCCGTAATCGCTTTCAAGCGCCTTAACGGTGTTTTCCGATTTTTCGTCAAGCTCCAACATCATTTCTTCTACTTTTTCGTTTTCGATCATAATTATATCCTTCCTTTATAAGTATTTTTTATTTTTCAAGCACTTGCGTTTTAAACGTTTCCAACCAAGCGTCGGAAATTACTTTACTGCCTACGATATTAGGATGTATTCCGTCAAACAGACAGGCTTGCAAACCATAGGTTTCCACCGCACGTTCCATTTTTTCCTGTAATTCTACGAACGGCAATCCGAATTCTTCTGCAATCTTCTTCGCCTCGACAGCGTATTCGCGGATACTGTCTTTCCTTGCTATTGCAAACGGTTCGCAAATCATAATCTTCGTTTGCGGACATCTTTCCATCGTATCGGAAATCATCATACGGTATATTCTACCCCACCGTTTCACGTCCGTGAAGTTGGGATTTTCTCCCGTATTATTATCGTTGAATCCAACGAGTATACTCAACACGTCAGGGTTTTCGTTCCAAACGTCCAACTGAATCCGCGCATACAGCTGAGGCAATCTGTCCCCACCGATACCACGGTTTAAAATCTCGTACGCGTTCGGTTTTTCATAAAAGAGCTGCGCCGCCGTTAAAAATACGTAGCCGCTGCCGTAGCTTCTAGGACAAATGCTATATTCTTCACGCACCCGTCCCGCATCGTTTGAACCGCGTTCGCGAGTAGAGTCGGTAATACTATCTCCAAAAAACAATATCTTCATTTTTTACGCCCTTTTTACACCTTGATAATCGTTCCTAATTTTTCTCCGCACACCGCGCGCACAATCGAATTGTCTTCGTTTAAGCCGAACGCAAGCGTAGGTACGTTATTTTCCATACACATCGTCGCCGCCGTAAAATCAATCACCTTCAAGCCCTGATTGATAATATCCGCGTATTTGAGCGATTCGTATTTTCTTGCCAAGGGGTTGGTTTTGGGATCGGAATCGTAAATGCCGTCCACGTTCTTTGCCATAAGCAGGATATCCGCGTCTATTTCGCAAGCCCGAAGCGCCGCCGCCGTGTCCGTCGAACAATAGGGATTGCCCGTACCGCAAGCAAAAATGACGATTCTACCCATTTCAAAATGCCGAAGCGCCTTACGCAAAATAAACGGTTCGGCAAGCGAAACCATATCGAGCGCCGTTTGCACGCGCACGGGCACGCCGCGTTGTTCGATAGCGTCCATCATCGCAAGCGAGTTCATCACCGTTGCAAGCATACCCATATGGTCCGCCGTCGTTCTGTCCATCTTCGTACCCTGTCTACCCCGCCAGAAATTGCCGCCGCCGATGACCAAGCCCACTTCCACGCCCATGTTGTGAATGGCTACGATTTGATCGACTACGGGCGCGATAACTTCGTGGTTCAGTCCGAATCTTTGATCGCCCGCAAGCGCTTCACCCGAAAGTTTCAAAAGCACTCTTTTATAAATAGGTTGCATAAAAATTCTCCTTCGTTTTCGTTTTTATTATTATAACATATTTTTCCGTGAAAAGCTATAAAAAATCAGTTGCGTTTTACCGATTTTATTTCCGTTTCTTAAACGCGCCCTCCCATTGCAAGGGCAATTCTTCATTCTCTTCTAAACGCAGTTCTTGGAATACGAACAATAACACGGTGAGTACACCGTACGGTACGGGGCAAAATTCGCCGGGGTTAACTTGGCTCATACCCAAAATCCCAAGATAGGAAATCCCCAAAACGAGCGACCAAGCGCACGCCTTTTTAAATATCAGCTTTACGCGTCCAAAGATTTGATAACCGTACGCAAAAACGCCTACGAGCCCCATACTGCCGATAATTTGCGGTATCATCATATGATACCACGCCATCGTACCCTGTTTCTTCGTTTCGCCGTAGGCGATACTATCGTCCAAAAGCCCCGTTCCAACCACGAAATTTTCGCGGAAATTGTCGAACGCTTGAAAGAGCATTTTCGCGCGCGCACCGTCTAAAAGCTTGGTTTGTATAAGAGCGATCACGACGTTCCATTTAACGATGACAAGCGCTATCACGGCGATAAATACCAAGATTGCGCCTACGCACGCCACCTTGCAAAGCTTGGTCGTCCTATTTTCCCAAGCCCAGTACAAAAAGCAAGCCAAGAACTCTACCGCACCAAACAACATACCCCCGCGCGATTCCGTATAAAACAGCGACAGGAAAAATACGACGGTCATAATCGCCCAAGCCTTGTGTTTTTTCGCAAGGTATAAGGGGAAAGGCATCGCGAACATCAACAGCGTTGCGATATTGTTAGCGGAAAATCCCAGCGTATAGCCCGTTCTGCCGTTCGCGCCAATCAGCCAACGGATATCGGGAAAGCCCCAAATCTGATCCCCTGCCAAACGGCGAATAAAGGAAAGCGCGAACATCGCCAAAATCAAGCAACCCATGCAAGTCATAATCTGCGCGAACTTCTCTTTTAAATCGTAATCTCTACGCCCTGCAAATTGTGATTTCATCAATATGTACGCCACCAACATACCAATACCCAGCCCGAACACGTAATACGCACCGAGTATGTATTCTTTCAAGGCAAATGCGCCGATACCGCCCAAAATAAGAGCACAGCTTATGGCGAACAACCCGTACGCGCTTATCCCAAACTCGCGATACGGCTTATGATAAACGAGGAAATGCCCCACGAGCGCCGCCGCGGGAATGGGCGCGTACACGGCAAACCCGATAAACGTATCGAAGGAATCGTAGCAGTTGGTAGAAAAGGTACACACGAGCAAAAACGGGAGCGTCGTTGCAATCACGTCGTCGCACACGATTAAGATAACGGACAGTAAGCCGATAAAGACGATAACGCCGATAACTTCCTGTTGCAAGAACACGAAGATAAACGCAAGCGCCGTTTGCAAAACGAACCCCCAACCGCTATTGAAAAACGCGCGCGCGGCTTGCAGCCACTCTTTCGCCGTCTTTCCAAGGTACAATTTTTCACTGCTATTTGCCAACGCCATATGCAAGCTCCTTACTTTTTATCCAACAAATCGTTTTTGATTTTCGTCGTAGAAATTTCTTTGGTTCTGGGCAGATACACCACTTCGCATTGTTCTTTCAAGAAATCGAACTTTCCTTCCCAGTCGTTACCCATAACGAACGTATCGATATGATATTCTTTCACGTCCGTCCTTTTTTGATCCCAGTTTTCTTCGGGAATTACTAAATCCACGTACCGAATGGATTCCAAAAGCTGTTTTCTCTGTTCGTAGGAAAAATAACATTTTTTCTGTTTTTCGTTCCAGTTAAACTCGTCCGTTGAAAGCGCAACGATCAAATAATCGCCCAACTCTTTCGCCCTACGAAGTAAATTGATATGCCCGTAGTGCAACAAATCGAACGTCCCGTAAGTGATTACTCTTTTCATGCTTTCATCTCCTCTATTCTTTTTAAAATTCTCTCTACCACGACTTGACTTGCCCTGCCCGCGTTTGGCGCGTATTTACGCCGAAACGCGTCCGTTTTCTCGCTTGCCGCCGCATAATCCAAATGCACAATATCACCTATAACTTCTTCTTCCGTCTTTCTAACCAAGCAAGGCAGTTCTTTTTCCAAATCGATATACAAGCCCCGCTTTTTCTCGTATTCTTCCTTATCGTACGCAAAACAAAGCATAGGACGGTTCAAAATAGAATAATCGATAAACGCGCTCGAATAATCAGAAATAAGAATATCCGCCACCGCGTATAAATCGTTCAAGTACGGATAGGAAGAAACGACTTTCAAAAACTCGTTTTCCTTTAAATCCATCGCCGATTCGACCATATAATGCGCGCGCACCAAAAGACAGTAGTCTTTGCTTAAAGCCGCTTGCCATTTTTCCACGTCCATAGGCGGTTTTAAACAAATCTTTTTATCGTTATCGTACGCGTATTCGCGGTAGGTGGGCATATACAAAATAATCTTCTTATCCTGCGGCACGCCCAGCTTTTCTTTCACTTGACGGATATCTTCGTCCGTATATTTTTTCAAAGCGTCGTTTCTCGGCAAATCGCAGGTTAAAAACGCACTCTCGTCCGCGTTATAAATACGCATGAAAATTTCTCTATCGTACGCGCTTTGCGCACAACGAAGCGTACGGAAATCCTTTTTCTTCTTGGGTTTCTTTTTCTTGACCGCCATACTGTTGGTGTTTTCGTCGCCGCCGATTTTCTTCAAGGGCGTACCGTGCCACGTTTCCACGCGCACCTGCTTTTTCTTAGGATACAAATCCACGCCGCGCGTAATGGACGAATTCCCCACCCAAACTTGGCAAAACATCAACGTCTTGAAAAACTTCCACGTATCGATTTTCACTTTTTCGCCGCACGGAATATCAAACTTGGACGGTTCGACGAACGCCCAATACAGTTTCCAATCCTTAAATCGTTCGTCCGCGCGCATTTGCTCGTACACGGCTTTAGGGCTGTCGTCGAAATTTCTCCCGCCGAAAGAGGCAAAAATCGCCGTCTTTTCACGTACGCGCACAAACCTACCGATGACGCGCAAGCACCAGCCCGCAATCGCCCAAAACGCACGCAAAATTTTCGGATGTCTTTTTAAAAACGCTATTAGCCTTTTCCGCATACCCTACTTCCCGTATTTTTCTATCGTTTCCACGATTTCTTGATAACTACAATCGCGATTAAATTTCTCTTCCGCGCACCTTCTCGCGCCTGCGCCCATTTTTTGACAAAGCGCCTTATTATTTAAAAGCGTTTCTATCTTGTCCGCCATATCGCCCGCGTTCCCGTTTTCCGCGTTAAAGCCCATGCCGTATTCTTCCACAAGCGCGCGATATTCCTCATTTTCCTGCGTATTCACCACGGGAATCCCCGCCGCCGCGTAATCACCGTGCTTGTTGATAATCGAACCCGCACTCCCTTTCACAATCGGGTTTAGCGCAATATCGCAAGAGGCGAGCAGTCCACACATTTTCTCGTAAGGCATATACCCGAAGAACTCCGCTTTGACACCCATTTTATCCGCATACGCTTCAAACTCTTTCCGCATAGGCCCGTCGCCCATAACTTTAAAGCGCAAATTCTCATATCCGCGTACGCCCAAAATCGCCAACGCGTCCAAAGCGCACTTTAAATCGTAGCTACTGCCCAGCGTACCGCAATACGCAAACCAAACTTCGTTATCCGTGCGTTCCACACGGTTGTTTGCCACGTTCTCGTCAAACCCCGAAAGGCGCGACCCCAAGAACACGCTATGCGTTTCTTTTACCGCATTATTCACTTGTTGCACGCGCTTACAGTACGTTTTAGAAACGGCGATAATCTCGTCCGCCGCGGCGTAAGCAAAATTCGCTTTTTTCCGCATAGGCGCAAACAACGCCTTGCCGATAAAAGGCACGGGCATCACCATTTCAAACGCTTCGGGCCATAAATCCTGCACGTCTATCACAAACGGCACGCCCTGTTCCTTGGCATACTTCGCCGCGTACACCCCGCAATCGAGCGACGGCAACGCGCAATAAATCAAATCGGGCTTTTCGTTTGACGCAAGGTATTTTTTCACTTCTTTCCCAAACCTTGCGTGTGAGCGCAAGCGTTTCAAGCTCACGTTCTTTTTATAACCCGTTTCGTGCAATAAGACAACCTGTACGTCCTTTCCTAAATCAAACTCGTCGCGAAAGCTTTTCGTATAATGCACGAAATCGGACGTGAGCAGCTTTACTTCGTGTCCGCGCCGAGCGAGCGTTTGCGCAAGGTAAACGAAACGGTTGGTCTTTTTATCGCCCACGAAATTTGCTATAACGGTTATTTTCATAAGACTCCTTACAAATGCGCCGAAATACGTTCGTTTTCAGGCGGCGGCGTCATGTAATCGCCGTATAACACCGTCAGCGAATGGTCGTATTTCTCGGTTATGTAAAACTCCGTATCTTCAAACGGGTGTTTCATTAAACTCGCCATCAAATCCGCGTCGTAGCGCACGGACAAATATTTATACAAATCGTCGTACATAGCCACGTACTTAGTAGGCTTTTTATTCCCGATTTTGGAAATTTTATCATACCGTTTCCACTTGAAATTATCCGTAAAAAACAACCCCAAAAACCGCGTAGCCGCCACTAAAATTTTATGTATAAACGAATACTTTTTATAATCGGGCTTTTTCTTCATCATGCCCTGCAACGTCTTTAAACGCAGCACCTTCCATTTCCATTGCAGTTTATTTTCCGGCACGTTATCAATAACGAAAATATCCACCGTCGGCTGATATTCTTCCGTATTCTCGTTTCCCTCGCGACGAATACGGTATATCCATAAATCCCGTTTCAAGGTATATCCCTTGCACCCGTCGAACGCGCTTAAAATCCGCTCGAAATTCTTTCTATCGACCATGATATCCATGTCGTCGTCCCAAGGAATGAATCCATTTTCACGCACCGCGCCAAGCAGCGAACCGCTCGTTAGCGAATAGGTTATCTTCTCCCGCTCGAAAAACGCGTGGATATCTTTCATCATCGCAAGCAATTCTTCTTGCGTAGCTCTCGTATTGTACAAATCCTCTTTTGCAAACATGTTTTTCACTCCGTATACAGCCCGTCGGGGTTTTTAAAATAACAAGCTTTCATACCCAACTTTTCAGGCGCAATAAAATCTTTTCTCAAATTATCGCCGATATACACCGCGTCCGCAAACGCTACGCCCAGCCTTTCACAGGTAAGCACGAACGCCCTTTCGCACGGTTTACGATACTCCACCCCGCCCAACTCGTCCGTGATAATCACGCTATCGAACAGGTTTTCTATTCCCAAAGCCTTGATTTTCGCGCGTTGTCCCTCACTTCTTCCGTCGGTGATAAGCCCCAACTTCACGCCCGCATTTTTCAAGCGTTTGAGCATATCCTCCACGCCCTCGTATAACGCAATGGTAGGCGTATGAAAACGGTAGATTTGCAAACATTTATCCTTGTTTTCTTCCGTACACGCGTTTTCTGCCGTCAGCACTTCGTCAATCGCCTTGCCGCCGCGCAAAAACGCGTTCCAAAGCTTTTCTTGCATATTCTCGATTCGCGGAAACGCCGCCGCTACTGCCTTATATCCGCTTTTGACGTACGCCTTTTCCGCGTACAGCGTATCGTCCAAATCAAAAATCGCCGCTTTACACGTTTGCGCAATCTCTTCCGCTTCCAAAATAGCGTTTATCACCGTCATTTCAGTTCACCCGCACGCTTTGGTCGAACCGACTGTAAATCGCGCCGTCCTCCGCCGCGCCCTTTTGAAAGGCAAGCGTTTCGCCGCGTAAAATACGGATAAGCGCCTCCGCCGCGTCCGCTCCCGCTTTCATGGAAAGGGGCGCTCCACCGCCAAAACGGGGATTAATTTCGATATAATAATTGGTCTTGGTCTTTTCGTCTTGGATAAGTTGTACGGTAATCCCGCCGCTCGGCTTGAAATCCGCCGCCAAAACCTGCATTTGCTCGATAATACTTTCGTCCTGCCTAATTTCCGTTTTCAACACTTCACCCGCGCGCACGGCAAGACGGATACGCGGCGTGATATATATAGGATTGCCCTTTTCGTCGCAAAAAATATCCACCGTGTACTCCGTTCCGCTAACAAACGGCTGCACCACGTACTCGCCTATCTTTTCGGCGTACGTTTTCAAATCCCGTTCGTTTTCCACCTTATACGCGTTAATACTCGAACTTCCGTCCTTGGGTTTAATAAACGCAGGAAATCCGCCCGTATAACTTGCTATATCCCCCGTCGCTTTGGGCGCGGACAAGCCAAGGCTTTCAAAATACTCGGAAGTGTACCGCTTATCGCGGCAAATCCTTACCTTTTCGGGCGCGGCTACGAACACCTTCACGCCTATTGCTTCAAACGCGTTTTTGTTCTCGGCAAGAATCAACAAATCGGTGTCAATCGTAGGAATTACCGCGTCGATTTTTTCCTCTTTACAAAGCTTCAACAAAAAGGGAATATACGCCGTATCCGAAATGCGCGGCGCGGTAAATCCCTTATCGCAAAAAGCGATTGCAGGCGCGGTCATGGTCATATCCGTCGCGTAGATTTCCAACTTCTCACCGCATTTTTTTGCCGCCGCGTAAAAGGCTTGCACAAGCTCCACCCGTCTACCGACGCAAGTAAAGAGTATTCTCATTCCGTTTTCTCCTTTTCGCCGCTTTGCTCGTCCGTTTCCTTTTCTTTCGTGCCCGTGAAAAATTCCATCGTCGCGGAATTTTCCGAACTGATACCGTCCTTTTTAAGTACGGCGCGTATGGTCATAAGGAGCACCTTGATATCCATTTTCAAACTGACGTTTTCCACGTATTTTACGTCCAAATCAAACTTTTGCTCCCAGCTAATCGCGTTTCTTCCCGACGCCTGTGCCAAACCCGTAAGCCCGGGACGCACATCGTGGCGGTGGCGTTGTTTCTCGTTGTATAAGGGCAAATATTGCACGAGCAGCGGGCGAGGTCCAACGATAGACATATGCCCTAAAAAGATATTGAAAAGTTCAGGAAGCTCGTCTAAGCTCGTCGCACGGAGCGCCTTTCCGTATCTCGTCAGCCGCTTTTCATCGGGCAATAAATTCCCGTTCTCGTCCTTTTCGCAAGTCATCGTACGGAATTTGATAAGCTTGAAAATCTTTTCTTTTTTACCAGGGCGAGGTTGCGTAAAAAAGGGATTGCCTTTCATTTTGATTGCGCCCACCACCGTCATAATAATCAGCACGGGCGACAAAACCAAAATCGCTATTCCCGACAAAAGAATATCGTAAAACCGCTTGAAAAATATACGGTAAAAGACTGCGGAAAGCAATACCCAAACCGCCAAAATAGCTACGCATATTAAGGTAATCCCCCACCAAGTCGTGGTTAAATTTTGTAAAAATTCTTTCATAAACTACTTAAAAACACTTTTTGATCGTATCGATAACGAACGCCTGTTCTTCTTCCGTCATCTTGATATCGGACGGCAAGCACAGCCCGCGCGCAAAAATATCTTCGTTTACGGACTTACCGCCCGCCGTGATATAATCGTTCGCCTTGAAAACGGGTTGCATATGCATAGGTTTCCAAATCGGTCTGCTTTCTACGTTATTTTCTTCCAGTTTTTGCATTACCGTCATCGGCGACACGCTCGATTTTTCGTCAATCAGCATACACGACAACCAAAAGTTGGGCGACGAGTCCGCCAAATACGGATTCATCGTTACGGGTAAATCTTTCAATCCGTCTTGATAACGTTTATAAATTTCTTCCTTTTTATCGCGGTGCTTATTTACGTACAAAAGCTGTCCGCGACCAATACCCGCCACCACGTTGGACATACGGTAATTATACCCTATCTCTTCGTGTTGATACCAAGCCGCCTTTTCCCGCGATTGCGTCGCCCAGAAAAACGCCTTATCCCGCGCCGCCTTGTCTTTTGTTACGAGCATACCCCCACCCGACGTCGTGATGAGTTTATTTCCGTTAAAGCTAAGCACGTTATATTTCCCGAACGTACCCATTTGTTTGCCTTTATAGGTTGCCGCAAGCGCTTCCGCCGCATCTTCTACTATAATTGCGCCGTAGTGGTTGCAAATATCCAAAATTTCGTCCATCTTGGACGGCGTACCGTACAAATGTGCAAGCGACACTACCTTGGCTTGCGGGTATTTTCCAAACGCGCGTTCCAAAGCTTTGGGGCACATATTCCACGTTTCCCGCTCGGAATCCACGTACACTTGCACGCCGCCTTCGTAGGATATGGGATTGACCGTAGCCGCAAAAGTCATATCCGAACAGAGCACGATATCCCCGCGTTTAACACCCGCCAACTTATAGGCAAGGTGCAACGCCGCCGTACCCGCCGAAAGCGCCAACGCGTGGTATTCTTCCCCGCTTTCGCCGCTCAAATATTCGGCGATTTCCTTCTCAAACCCGTCGCAGTTAAACCCAAGGGGCGCTATCCAATTCTTATCAAACGCCTCTTGCACAAACCGCATTTCTTCGCCGTGCATGGTAGGCGTTGCCAAAGGTATCCGTTTTTCCATACTCAATCTCTCTTAGCGCAATTACGCTCTTTTTTGTTTTTGCTTATTCTTCTTATCCGCCAACGCTTCCGCAATCGAATCGCGTTTATCGATGGTATACGTCGGTACGAGCTGTTGCACTAACCGTTTCATATCCTCCGATTCATCGTACGCCTCTTTATACAACTTATCCAACGTCGTTTTGAGCATCACTTCGTCGATAGCAATCGGCTTTGCGATATTGATAAGCCCGTTGGGTGTTTTTTGCAACCCTTCTTCTTCCATCAGCCGTTCTTCGTACAGCTTTTCCCCAGGGCGCAAGCCCGTACAAACGATATCAATATCCACGTTCGGTTCTAACCCCGAAAGCTTGATAAGGTTGCACGCCAAATCGTAAATACGTACGGGCTCACCCATATCCAGCACGAAAATCTGTCCGCCCTTTGCATACGCGCCCGCCTGCAACACGAGCGACACCGCTTCGGGAATGGTCATAAAGTATCGGATAATATCCTTATGCGTAACGGTTACAGGCCCACCCTCTGCAATTTGCTTTCTAAACAGCGGAATAACCGAACCGTTCGAACCGAGCACGTTCCCAAAACGCACCGCCACGAACTTGGTCTTTTTACTGTGTCTACCTATCGTTTGCACGATCATTTCGCATATACGCTTGGTCGCACCCATGATATTCGTGGGGTTTACTGCCTTGTCCGTAGAAATCTGCACGAACGTTTCCGCCGCGAACTCGTCCGCGCACTTGGCTACGTTGAGCGTACCGAATACGTTGTTCTTTACCGCTTCGTTGGGGCTCGTTTCCATCAACGGCACGTGCTTGTGCGCCGCCGCGTGGAATACGATTTGCGGTCGGTATTTTTTAAACACGTCGCGCATTTTGTCTTCTTCCCGCACGCTTGCAATCAGCGTTAATAACTGTAAATCGCGGTATTTGCGTTTGAGTTCCTGCTCAATGTCGTACGCGCCGTTTTCGTACACGTCCAAAATGATAAGCGTTTTAGGATTATGCGTAGCGATTTGCCGACAAAGTTCGCTCCCTATCGAACCGCCGCCGCCTGTAACGAGCACCGTCTTGTTTTCAATATAGCCCATAATTTCGTCCAAATTGACGGAAACCTGTTCTCTGCCCAACAAGTCCTGCACTTCCACAGGTCGGAGTTTTTCCACCGTCACCTGCCCCGAGGCAAGCTGATACATACCGGGCAAAATTTTAATCGGGCAGTTGCTTTCTTGGCAGCGTTTCACGATTACGCTAAGCCGTTTTTTATCCGCCGACGGAATGGTGATAAAAATTTCTTGCACGCCGTATTCTTCGGCGTATTTCTTTACGTCCTTGGTCGTACCAACGATTTTTACGTCGCTGATATAGCTTCTAAGTTTAGCAGGGTCGTCGTCGAGAATACAAACGGGGTTGTAGGCAATCTTTTCGCTCGTTTGCATTTCTTGGATAAGCGAACTACCCGCGCTCCCGCCGCCGATGATCATAACGCGGATTTTATTAGCAGGTTGTTCGCTGATATAATGCCGTATCCCCACGCGCAAACGCTGTATATATCTTGTGAGCGCAGTGAGCGACGCTAAAGCAAGCGTATACACAAGCCCCGTACCAATCCCAACGAAATCACGCACGAACAGCGTGAACACGACGTTGGAAAGTCCGATGATGAACGCGGCGAACAGGATTTTCATAATTTCCATTACGCCCACCGCTTTGAGCACGATGGAATACAGCCCTAACGAGGCGTATACGGCTATCGCACAAATAATATTCCCTATCGCCCAAATGAGCGCGGAAACGCTGATAATTTTATACCATTGCGTACTCAAATACGCAAACACGATCGCTGCCGAAATGGACAATAAATCGGCAAGCACCAACGCACCGCGGCTTAAATGCTTTGAAAATTTCTTTTGTTTTTTCGTTTGTTCTTTCATATCGTCCTTTCTTTATGCTACCCACGCGCATACGCATTACGCGCGCGCGACACTAACTATTATGACCCATTATCAGTATTATACCACCGATAACATATCTTTGTCAAGGATTTGCATGAAAAAAGACGGTCGAGGAGTATCATTTACGTCCTGACCGCCCTATTTTTATGCAATTTATCAAAGCTCTAAGCGTTTCAAAAGGTCGGGCACGGTTTTCACTTGGTTAATCGCCGTCATTTCCTTTTTCGCATGTTCCCTTGTCGAACGCTTGAACACATATTTACACCACCGTTTCACCTGATAAAACGGATACAACCATTTATGCTTTTGAAGTTTTGGATATTTCGCAACCAGCACACCATACGGCTCGAAAATACGCGAAAAGATATATCCTTTTTTTCCTCGTTTTTCCGCTTGCGCCGTCACGTGATTTTCAAACGTTCCGTACACGCCACCCCGCAAAAGATACGTTTCCGTATCCAGCGATAGCTCGTCGTACGCTTCTTCTTCAAACCAAATTTTCGCCAACTTTTCCGACGTAGCAACGAACGTCGTCAACTTTCCTTTTTCCATGAGCAACGAAAGTTTTTCTTCATCAAACGTCCATTTCTTGCGCAACAAATATACGTCTATAACCGAACGGATACCGCTACCACCGCAATGACCGAAATGCTTTGCCATATGTGCAAAATGGTAAAAATAAAACATTTCATCATCCATCAAATGCCAATATTTCCAATCTTTTTTAAGCAACATTGTCCCCCAAACATTGCTCAAAATTTGACCCCAAGTTTTATGGAAATAATCCATTATAATATTTTCCATTAGGCTATAATGTAATTCTAAATGCACCGTATTACTATCCGTACACAGCGTAATTTCATTAACACCACCGCCGTCTTCTTTATAATCCAAATCCCTTTTTAATGCGCCTATTGCCGTTCCCAAATGTTCGGGATGCACGAGAATATCAATGTCGCAACTCGTCCGCATCCAAGGCTCGGGATAATACTCTTTAATTATCGAACCTTTCAAGGGCATAAACGGAATTTTCGCATTTTCCAGCGTTTCGCAAATACGCTTGTATTCGTAATCGATTTGCTCGTGGCGATACACCGCCAACTGGTGCTGACGGTTGAATAATTCGTACGTTTCCTTATCCACCCCGTGCAGTCCGTTTTTATGCAACGCATCGGCAATCAAATGCGCGATATCGTGCATTTTAGACAGCTTGTAAAGCGCCGTCAACGTTTCCTTGTTGACCGCGGCTTTCACATCCTCCGTAATCGGCGTGCCACAAATTTCGAATCGCAACAATCCGAACAAAATTTTGCGTACGTCTTTCATCTCATTCCCCCTAACCAAGTCCGTATAATCCGCACTCACTTATATTGCCTTGGTTAATCGTATTTTTCGAACCCTTAAAACTTTCTCCAAACCATCTTATCCACAACGCCCGTGTACGATTGAATGATTTTCACGACCTTCGTCGAAACGTCTTCTACGTAATCGGGCACAGGTATACCGTGACATCCGTCTTCGGTAAGCGAAACCGCCGTTTCCACCGCTTGCAAAAGCGATTTTTCGTCAATCCCTGCGAGCACGAAACACGCCTTATCGAGCGCTTCGGGGCGCTCCGTACTCGTACGGATACACACCGCAGGGAAGGGCTTTCCAATGCTCGTGAAAAAGCTACTTTCTTCGGGCAACGTACCACTATCCGACACCACCGCGTAAGCGTTCATTTGCAAATGGTTATAATCGTGGAAGCCGAGCGGCTCGTGGCGAATCACCCGCTTATCCAGCGCAAATCCGCTCTTTTCCAAGCGGTTTCTACTGCGTGGATGGCAGGAATACAGAATTGGCATATCGTACTTTTCCGCAATCTTGTTGATCGCGTTGAAAAGGGATAAGAAATTCTTTTCCGTATCGATATTTTCTTCTCTGTGCGCAGACAGCAGGATATATTTTTTGGATTGTAAGCCCAAACGACTTAAAATATCGCTCTTTTCAATATCCGCCAAATTCGCGCGCAACACTTCCGCCATAGGCGAACCAGTCACGTAGGTGCGTTCCTTAGGCAACCCGCAATCGGCAAGATACCGCCGCGCGTGCTCGGAATAAGCAAGATTAACGTCGGAAATAATATCGACGATTCGACGGTTCGTTTCCTCGGGCAAACATTCGTCCTTGCAACGATTACCAGCTTCCATATGGAAAATAGGAATATGCAACCGCTTTGCCGCAATCGCGGAAAGGCAGCTGTTCGTATCCCCCAAAATGAGCAACGCATCGGGCTTGATTTGATTCATGAGCTTGTACGAACAGTTGATGATATTCCCAACCGTAGCCCCCAAATCGTCGCCAACCGCATCCATGTACACTTCGGGCGCGTCCAGTTTCAAATCGTGGAAGAATACGCCGTTCAAGTTATAATCGTAATTTTGTCCCGTATGCGCTAACACGCAATCGAAATACTTACGGCACTTGTTAATTACCGCTGCAAGCCGAATAATTTCAGGGCGCGTACCCACGATTATCAGCAGTTTTAATCTACCGTCGTTCTTAAATTGTACGTCCGAATAATCGAGTTTGATTTCCATAAAATTCACTCCTCGTAAATATGCAATTTTTCATAAACGGCTTTGCGTTCGTCCGCTTGTGTCGTCATACTCAGCGGCGACGGCCGTTTTCCCCGTATCATCAACCACCCGTAGCGTACCATTTCCCCGATATAGAATATCGGATACAACAAAAAACACTTCTGACAAACGGGGTGTTTCGCTTTTGTATAATTATGCAATCCGTGGCATAAATTATACACTTTTCCGTGTTTCATACCCGCCTTACCCCGTTCGGAAATTAGCATCGCGCTCTTTGCGCGTTTGAAATCTTTACCGCCGAAATTCCCGCTTACAAACAGTTCTTTCAGCACCTCCAAGCAAACGCTCTCGTCCGCATCCGCCGCCCACGACGGCAAAACCGAACCCAAATACAGCGCACACGTTTTCGTCATGATTTGGACGTACGTATACAAGCCAACGTCCTTTAAAAGGGGCAACAGGCTCTCTACCCAAAACGCCTTTTCGTGCGTTTTATTCAAAAAACATGCAAAATCGCATAAATGGCGCAAGCCCATACCCTCGCCTAACATATGCGAAAGCATATGCAATATAAGCACCATCGCATGCTTTTCATCGCTCGGCGCAACGAACTCCGTCAGTCCGCTTTTTACCGTTTGAGAAGTCTGCAAAATATTCGCTAAAAAAGCTTTTATCTTTTCACCGCGTTCCCCGTAAGGAATACCGCCTACGGCAAAATGCAATTCCAAATGCACACCGTCCGCACGCGCGTACGCGATATGATGCCCGCCCACGCTCTCTTTTTTACAGCCCTTTTCTTTGAGCATTTTCCCAACCGCTTTTACGCAATCTTCTTGCACGAGAAAATCCACGTCGCCATAGCCACGGTTTTCGGGTTTCGGATAATACGCCGCCGCCGAAGTACCTTTCAAAATCAGATAGGTATACCCCGCTTCTTTCAGCCACGCAATCAGCTCCTCTTGCGCGTGCGTTATCCGTTCGTTTGCTTGCAACGTTCCGCCCGAAAGTTTGAGCCAATACCGATACAGGTTTTGCGGTATTTGTTTTTTATACTCTGCCGCAACGTCGAACGCAATAACGGGCACGGCTTGCTGCACAGCTTCCTTGCAAACTTCGCCCCAATCAGCGTCTTTCCAAGCTTCCGCATCAAGCGGTTCACTTTCGCCTAAGAGCCCGCGTCTTAACAAATGCAATAACAAGTTCTGTTCCAAAGTCAATTCGGAATGTAACTGCATTTTTTACTTACTCTCCTTTCACACAGTTTCAAAAAAGGTGTCAGGTCGCGCGGGGTCGAACGCCTCGTTTGCCCACATCACCGTAACCAAATTCTCCGTTTCGGATAAATTGATAATATTATGAGTATACCCTGGCAGCATATGTACCGCCTGTATTTTTTCGCCGCTCACTTCAAAATTCAACACTTCGTCCGTACCGATTTTACGTTGTTGAATGAGCCCGTGTCCCGCCACGACGATAAAAAATTCCCATTTCGTGTTATGCCAATGCTGTCCTTTGGTTATCCCAGGTTTTGAAATATTGACGGACACTTGCCCGCAATTTTTCGTTTTCAAAAGCTCGGTAAAACTGCCGCGCGCGTCCTCGTTCATCTTTAGCGTAAAAGCAACCTTTTCCTTTGGCAAATAGGAAAGATAGGTGGAATACAACTTCTTTGCAAAACTACCGTTTGCAATTTCAGGCATCAAGAGCGTTTCCGATTGCGCCTTGAACGATTGCAACAGTTCCACGATTTCCCCAAGCGTAACTTTATGCGATACGGGCACGTAATAATACTTCCCGTCCGTTTTTTCCACGGGGCTAAGCCCGTCGTATTCGCAACGGTGTCCTTTCCCCTCCAACAAATCGAGCATTTCACAAACCAAATCGTCGATATACACGAGTTCCAGCTCAATCTTGGGGTCAGTCACCGTAATGGGTAAATCCTTCGCCGTGTTATTGCAAAAGGTCGCAACGGCACTGTTATAGTTAGGTCTGCACCATTTCCCGAACAGGTTAGGGAAACGGTAAACGCATACATGCCCCCCACCTTTCGCTTGATAATCAAAGAAAAGTTCTTCCCCTGCTTTCTTGCTTTTGCCGTATTCGCCGTCTGCGTACCGACCGATCAGAGTCGCTTGTAAGGACGAGGAAAGCATAACGGGGCATTTATTTTGGTGTTTTTTCAGCGTTTCCAAAAGCACGCTTGCAAAGCCGAAATTGCCCTGCATAAATTCTTCTTGGTTTTGCGGACGGTTCACTCCTGCAAGGTTGAACACAAAATCCGCACGCGCGCAATACCCATCCAAATCGGCAGGATTGCTATCCAAATCGTATTCGTAAATTTCGCCTATCGAAAGACTGGGACGGGTTCTGTCCTTTCCGCTTGCGATATTTTTTAAATTCGCGACCAAGTTCTTACCAACAAACCCTTTTGCCCCCGTAATGAGTATGTTCATAACGCACCTTTACAGCCTTTTTGAACACCAATTCGTGTTCCTTTTTACTATTTTAGCTGGTACTCCTGCTATCACATTATTCGATTCGAGAATACTTTTCGTTACTACTGCACCAGTACCGATCATATTATTATCTCCAATTGTAACGCCTTTGTTGATAATAACGTGATTTCCTATCCAAACGTGATTCCCAATCTTAATATTCTTGGACGGATTTATCCTGTTTCCGTCCATATCCAGCAAAGAATGAGAATCCCCCGTTCTAAATATAATATCTGAAGAAAACAAACAATCTTTTCCAATCTGGATCTGGCACCCTTCAATACATGCTAAATGTATTTTTCCACAAAAATGCGTAGCTTCTTTGACAACAATTGCGCCTCCATTATCTTCTATATAAAACTCTGCATTTTTCCCCGAAACATTATCGTCAATTCTTATGATATTGTCATTACCATAAATCAAAAAATTACAATTTCGAAAACTGCTGTTTTGAGAAAACTCTATTACATTGCCTTTTCCTTTACAATCAATTCTGCATTTTACCAATACAGATTTCCCAAAAATAATTTTATTTCCACGGCGATAAATTTTATTATTAAACGGCAACTTGTTAATAATTCCACAAAATTTTAGCGCCATTTTTTTAATGAATTTCATGATTTTACCTTACAACTTTTTAAGTTCATCTTGGATATAGGCAAGCGAAGCGATCTTCACTTTCGTTTCTTCTACATTCAAAAGTCTAGTATTATTGGAATTGAACTCGGTAAGCGGATTGCGCTCAGTGTCGCCGTCCTTGAAATACTTATCATAGTTTAACCCACGCTTGTCGCAAGGCACGCGATAGAAATCGCCCATGTCGATTGCGTTCCCGCATTCTTCATTCGTGAGCAACGTTTCATACATCTTTTCGCCGTGGCGAATACCAATCACTTTGATATTGTTCTTATCGCCACCGAAGAGTTCGCATACCGCTTCCGCTTGTGTTTGAATGGTACAAGCAGGAGCTTTTTGCACGAGAATATCCCCGCTTTGCCCGTTTTCAAAGGCGAACAGCACCAAATCCACCGCTTCGTCCAAGGACATAATAAAACGGGTCATATTCGGATCCGTAAGCGTAATGGGCTTGCCGTTTTTGATTTGATCGATCCAAAGCGGAATAACGCTACCGCGGCTACACATAACGTTGCCGTAGCGCGTACAGCAAATTTTCGTCTTTTCGGGGCTAACCGTACGGGATTTTGCAACGACGACCTTTTCCATCATCGCCTTGCTCGTACCCATGGCGTTGACGGGATACGCCGCCTTGTCCGTCGAAAGACAGATGACGCTCTTTACGCCCGCTTCAATCGCCGCCGTCAGTACGTTTTCCGTACCAAGCACGTTCGTTTTCACCGCTTCGATAGGGAAAAACTCACAGGACGGAACTTGTTTAAGCGCCGCCGCATGGAAGATATAATCTACTCCGTGCATAGCGTTTTTAACGCTAGCGATATCACGAACGTCGCCGAGATAGAATTTAATTTTTTCGGCAACTTCGGGCATTTTAGCCTGAAAATCGTGGCGCATATCGTCCTGTTTTTTCTCATCGCGCGAGAAAATACGGATTTCGCCGATATCCGTTTTCAAAAAACGATTGAGAACGGCATTACCAAAGCTCCCCGTCCCCCCAGTAATCAATAACGTTTTATCCTTAAAAACCGACATATTTTTTCTCCTTACCTACAATACAATTTTACCATAGGAATACTATATTATTCAAATCTTTTTATCTATTCGCGTACATTTTTTCGTAATAATTTTGGTATTCACCCGAAATAATCGTTTCCCACCATTCGCGGTTTTCTAAATACCAAGCAATCGTCTTTTCAATACCGTCGGCGAACTTCGTTTCAGGCAACCAACCAAGTTCCGTATGTATCTTATTCGGGTCGATAGCATAACGCATATCGTGTCCTTTTCTATCCGTCACGTAGGTTATCAAACTTTCGGGCTTGCCAAGTTTTTGACAAATCAATTTCACGATATCGATATTGCGCATTTCGTTGTGCCCGCCGACGTTGTACACCTGTCCTACTCTGCCTTTGTGAATAATCAAATCAATGGCTTTGCAGTGGTCTTCCACGTACAGCCAATCGCGCACATTAATCCCCTCGCCGTATACGGGCAACGGTTTATCCGCTAGCGCGTTTGCAATCATGAGCGGGATAAGCTTTTCAGGGAAATGATAAGGTCCGTAATTATTAGAGCAACGTGAAATACTCACGGGCAATCCATACGTTCTATGATACGCAAGTACCAACAAATCTGCCGCCGCCTTGCTTGAAGAATAGGGCGAACTGGTATGCAGCGGTGTTTCTTCCGTGAAGAACAAGTCAGGTCTATCCAACGGCAAATCCCCGTACACTTCGTCCGTCGAAACTTGGTGATAACGTTCAATGCCGTATTTTCTGCACGCGTCCATAAGTGTTGCCGTACCCATAATATTCGTTTGTAAAAATACGTCGGGTGCTTCAATACTTCTATCCACGTGGCTTTCCGCCGCAAAATTCACAACGATAGACGGTTTTTCTTCTTCAAATAATTGATATACCGCCGCTCGGTCGCAAATATCCGCTTTTACGAAACGGAAATTCGGGTTATCCATTACGCTCGCAAGCGTAGATAAATTCCCCGCGTACGTCAATTTATCCAAACACACAATACGGTACGTAGGATATTTTTTGAGCATATGGAATATGAAGTTGCTGCCGATAAAACCAGCACCGCCTGTTACGATAATCGTCATTTCAATTCTCCGTTAGCTAAGGCTAATAAATACTGTCCGTATTCCGTTTGTTTCAAACCTTCGCCGATATTTTTCAGTTGCTCGGTCGTGATAAAATCTCTACGCCAAGCAATTTCTTCTATACACGATATGTAAAATCCTTGCATTTCCTGCACGGTCTGTACGAACCCGCTCGCTTTATACATGCCCATAGGCGTACCCGTATCCAACCAAGCCATGCCCCTACCTAAAAGCTCTACATGCAATTCGCCTTGTTCTAAATACACGTTATTCACGGACGTAATTTCAATTTCCCCACGCGCCGACGGCTTTACGTTTTTCGCAATCTCCACAACCTTGTTGTCGTAAAAATATAACCCGGGCACAGCGTAATTGGATTTAGGATTTTGCGGTTTTTCTTCAATGGAAACCACTTTATTGTCTTTGTCAAATTCCACTACGCCAAAGGAAGTCGGGTCTTTCACGGGATAGCCAAACACCGTAGCACCCGTTGTACGCGATTTTGCTCTATTTAAAATACGGGTCAAATCCTTTCCGTAAAATACGTTATCGCCCAAAATCAAGCATACGTTATCGTCGCCGATAAATTTCTCACCGAGAATAAACGCATCGGCAAGCCCGCGCGGCGTTTCTTGCACGCAGTATTCAATCGACACCCCGATTTGATTCCCATTGCCCAAAAGCTCTTCGTACGAACCAATCGCTTCGGGTGAAGAAATCACTAGAATTTCTTTAATACCCGCCAACAATAAAACGGAAAGCGGATAATAAATAAGCGGTTTGTCGTAAATTGGCAACAACTGTTTGGAAACGGCTTTCGTCATCGGATACAATCTCGTGCCTTTTCCCCCAGCCAATATAATCCCTTTCATTCCTTTCTCCTTATCCTTTTATAATCTCGCAAATCATATCTACGTCTGCTAAATCCAAGTTCGCATACAACGGTAGGCAAACGACGTTTTCCGAATAATATTTCGCTTTCGGCGTAGCTTTTGTCAAATCCGTGCCAAATGCTTTGTTTCCCGAAACGAGCGGATAGAAATACTTGCGCGCAAACACACCCTTTTCTTTTAACTTCTCACAAAGTCCGTCGCGGTTAATTCCAAACGCTTTTTCATCTACCAAAACAGGATAATACGCGTAATTTTGTTTAATATCTTGCTTAGGCAACAGCTTCAACCCGTTTACGCCTTGCAAATGCTTTGTATAGCGTTCAAAAACAGCTTTGCGCTTGGCAAGTTCTTCGTCAATATGCCGTAAATTGCAAATCCCCATTGCCGCTTGAAATTCGTTCATTTTCGCATTCGTACCAAAACAATCCAAGCTTTCGCCGTTCACACCAAAGTTGCGTTCCAGCGCAATCTTTTGTACCAGCGTTCCGTCTTTAAACGTCAAGCAACCGCCTTCGATTGTGTGGAAAACCTTGGTCGCATGGAATGAGAACATAGAAACGTCGCCGTACGCACCAATGCCACGTCCTTGATACTCCACACCAAAGGCATGTGCCGCATCGTAAATCACTTTCAAGTTATGCTTGTCCGCTATTTTTTGAATAGCCTCCACGTTGCAAATATTCCCGTATACGTGCACGCCCAAAATCGCCGTCGTTTTGTCTGTAATAAGGCTTTCTATCTTATTTTCATCGATCGTGTAATCTTCTTTCACGTCGCAATATACGGGCGTACAACCCGCTTGCACAATAGCGTTGGTCGTGGAGGCAAACGTAAACGGAGTGGTAATAATTTCGCCTGTCAGACCAAGTGCCTTAATCGCGCAATATAAAGCCAAATGCCCATTGACGAACAGTTCGATATTTTGCACGCCGAGATATTCGCGAACGCGGTCTTTCAACGTATTATGAATCGGACCCATATTCGTTAAATGAACGGTATCCCAAATACTTTTAATTTCCGCGCAATACTCTTCATACGAAGGCATAGACGACTTTGTAACGTTAATCATCTTCATGTAATTCTTGTTTCCCGTCTAAAGAATCATTTTTCCTTTCAAGTATAGTAGATTTTGCAGTTTCTTCTTGTTGATTAACTGTAAGCGCTTTTATTTTACATAAATACATGGCAACTAATCCCACAGCAGTAAAAATACTGGTAAGCTTAACAACCCAAGGAATATATTCTTTAAATATAAACGTGCATATCTTTGTCGCCTGATCTCCACCAATAAAAAGGGCAACTAAATATCCAACAAATGATAGCGCACCAGCCAACAAAACCAACATGATGCCAATAGCAAAAATTTTTAATAAAACATCTGAAACTTTCTTCATATCCTTCCTCTCATTATAATCCCATTATCGGCAATAATCCAAGGAAGCAAATTACCGATAATATATAATGCAACCCCACCCAAATTAAGCAATTAAGTGTTGTTTCTTTCATTTTTGATTCAGCTATCCCCATAGCCGCATACATACAAATAGCTAAAGGTGGTGTCATTCCCTCCATCGCACCTGTTATAACAGGTAACATAATAGCAGCTAACAGCGGATCCCCTCCCGCCGCAGCAAAAATAGCGATTATTGTGCTACCAAAAATCTTAGTCTGCGCAGACCCAGGAAACACCATACCTAAAATTGCACAAAGTAATGGAATTAAAAACGCAAGTGCAATCAACGACAAATTCCAACTTTGAATGTAAGCACCTATGTTTGCGCCTATATTTGTTGCTGTAAATAGATTACTGATGCAATAAGCAAAAAAGATTGTTGCTCCAACTGGTACAATTCCTGAAACGGAATTCGTCATTTTATGAGACAAACTTTTCAAAGTCCATTCCTTCTTATTTACCAATAAAGCATAAACCGCCGCAATCCCTGGAGTAAAAATCAATAAACTGCTAGATAAATTTGAAGCTCCAGCGCCTAAACGACTTTTAAAGAACGTGGTTTTAAAACAGTAATCTAAAACAAAAGGCAATAAGATAATAATAGGAAGAAGTAAATTTTTCCAACCCTTTTTAAATGTTTCCTTTAAACTAGGAATATCTTCTTTAGCCATAGGCTTTACATGATAAATCTTACAAAAAACAAATGTCGTGATAAGTCTTTGAATGATGAACCATAAAGCAACGCCCCAACACGCCAACCAAAAGGTTGACTGCGACATTTCCGCACCGCTAAACTCATTATAACAAGCGAGCGCAGCTAAAATAACCCCTGCGGGCGGAATCATATTCCCCATAGTGCTAGATGAACTTTCAATATTAGCAGCCAAATGAGCCGGCAACCCAGATTTTTTCATCGCAGGAATCGTAAACGTCCCTGTTGTTGCAACATTTCCAGCCCCACTACCAGACAACGCACCCATCATTGTACTGCCAATAACAGCAGTATACGCAGCCCCGCCTGGTAAACGCCCGAAAATCGATACAATAAGATTTACCAATGAATCCACAGCATGCGTTGCATCTAATATCTTTGCCAAAACTAAAAAAGCAATTATTGAATAGAATAATGTATCCGTCGATGTTTTAACTATGTATTTAAAAATATTGCTATACTCACCTGTGAGTATAATCATTAGCAAGAAAGCATAGAACATACATTCATATATTGGTCTCTTAAATAAAATGAATGTAACGCCTATTAAGCCAAGTAGCGCCACTATATACCATACTTCAACCGGCATAACAACCTCCTTCTTCGTTCAATTCTCTTAAAATAATATCGTATCCATTTTCATCTAAAACAGATAATTGCTCGTATGTTTCTTTTTCTTTATACCGAATCTCTTCATTTGATTCTGCCATCAATAAAACACCTAATAATCGATCCCCACTATTTTCAGCTTTTATAAAACGGGTTCCCAATGGCTTGTATTGATAAGATTCAAAAACGACCCCTTTATCTTGCAACTCCTGAAGCCCCACTATTTTTTTTGCTACACCCGCTTTGCAATATACAAAACTAAGCAACATATTTTTGCGTGTCAATTTATGTGGCAATACAGGCAATATACCCAAGATTCTATCTACATAAATTTTCATAATCGGAACGCCTGAATACAACTCTATCATCTTATATTTTGTACCACCACCCATACGAGCGCTAAATTCCAAAACGTAGATATCTTCACCATTATCTATCACCTGCATAAACATAGGCATATTATCCAAAGCAAACGCAACGCTAATCTTCTTGGCAATTTCTTTTAGTTTTTCTACTTTTTCTTCAATCAATTCCGGTAAAGTTCGACATCCGTTTATTGTAAAGGTTTCTCTGTTTTGTAATTTTCTAATTTCCGAGGCCATTAATAATACGGGTTCGCCATGTTCTATCCAAAAATCTACCGTATACTCTTTCCCTTCGATAAACTCTTCAACAATAGCCGTTTGGGTTCGGCTTAAATTTTTAGCATTTTCAACCGCTCGCAATAATTCTCCAAACTTATTAACTTTTAATACACCTTTAGAACTATTACAATCTACAGGTTTCACAATAAGGGGATATTGAAAATCAATAATTCGTTCTTGTATACTGTTCAACGTATCAACAATTATATGCTTTGCCGTAGGAATAGAAAATTCCAAAAAACGCTGTTTCATATACTCCTTATTCGTAACATTCCGCGCTGTTTCAAAATCAAGATAAAAAGGTAATTCTAATATTTCTGAAACTCTTGCAACTGTTAAAAGAGCCTGGTCCGTGCAAGCCGTAGTCACCAATTCGACCTTCTCAATTCGCGCAACTTCAATAACCTTATCAATATCTAAAGTAGACACCTGATAATGTTTATCTGCCACGGGTTTTGCCACAGGATGTGGATAATAATCCGCCAAAATAACGTAATAGCCTCTTATTTTAAGTTCTTCAATCAGCGCAATCTGATCAAATCCGCCAGCCAAAACCAGTGCTTTTTTCAAAGCAACACCTCCGTTAAAACCAATTCTTTGAATGCTTTTACTCCCGCTTTTACATTCGTTAATTCTATAAGCGGTTTCTTATTACCTTTACACCATTGCACGATTGCTCTCGGCAAATCACAACCTGCTGTATGGCTGAACGGATATCCACCACCAAAACGCGCGTTCATCTCCAATACGTACGGCCGTCCATCCACCAAAAAGAAATCACAGTCCATATTCGCAACATGCTTCGTCAATTTGCCCAATCTTGCGGCCGTTTCCCATAAAACAGGCTCGTCCACCGTTTCGCCAATATCCGTTTCGCCCGCTCGCATCGCAATTTTCTTTTTAACGATTGCATTTTGAAACGTTCCGTGTAAATCGTTGATAACGTCAATACCGTACTCTTGCCCTTTTAAACATTCTTGATAAATTATCTGTTCTGCCTGATCCACTTTCGCCGATTCGTACTTTAAATAAGAACGATTAATAACGCGCGTATTACGGCGGAAGTAATATAAAAGTGCCATTTCATCTTCCGCAATCGACATACCTATTGACCCACAACCAAACCGCGGCTTTATAATAATCGGATAATGGAGTTCTCCACTTTCTAACGCCAACATAACGCGCTGCAAATTCAGATATGTTTTGGGTACGTTAAAACCTTTATTCTTCAAAAATTCGTACGTTTTCCATTTATCGTTGCAAATTTCCACGAGCTCTAAATCTGACACGATAACCTTTACGCCTATTTCTTCAAATGCATTTCTATTTTTCGCTAAAATCGGCAAATCAATATCAAACAAGGATAATAAAACGTCTATTTTGTTTTCTTTACAATACTGTAAAAGGAACGGAATATACGCCTCGTCATAAATCAACGGCGACACAACGGCTTTGTCCGCATAATGAAAGGCAACCGTCAAATCGTCAGAATTACAAACGTGCACTTCACCGTTTTCGCCAAGCGCGTCTTTAAAATATTTCACCATATACGCACGGCGACCTACCGACGTCAACAACACGTTCATATTTTTTTGTCCTTTTTTACTCTAAAAATTAAATGCAAATCGTCTTTACGTGGCTCCATTTCCGGCATATACTTTTCAAATCCTAATTTATAATATAATTGCACCGCTCGTTCATTCGTTTCTACTGCGTATAAATGAGTCGCAGACAAATTCTTGTTTTTAGCGCATTCCAAGAATTCATTTACCAAGCGTTTGGCATAACCTTGTCCGCGATATTCTTCTCGTGTAGCCAATAACGAAATATACGCCATGTCGTTTTCTACGTTATCCGTATACCCTGCAACCATTGCTGCAATTTTCCCATCTTGCTCTACGAAAAAAATAGTAGCATGTTCGTATAATTTAATTGCATATTCATGCAAATCCGTTTTTTGCGATAAAGGAACGGGGAACTCCTTATCCACAGCATTTAAAAATTTTTCTATCTCGTCAATAGACGGTTGTTTTGCGGTTTTTTCGTTGCTTTTTAACGAACTCTTTCCGCGTTTTCTCAAAAATCCTTTTACAATTGAAAGCAAATATCCAAAGCTTTCCAATTTGAACAACCACGAACCGAAAATATATATTCCCACGCCTAAGACGACTTGAATAGCCAAGGTGATAATATCATGCAATCCAATAAAGCTCACACAATACACCGCCCCGCCCATGATAACTGATAACAATAACGGTGGCAACACATCAATTGCCAATTCTTTTATACTATAATCAATATGTTTCTTTACATAATAAGACGATATCCACATATTAATAAACGAAGCAATAATTGTGCCTATCATTAAGGCATATATCCCAAATTTTAAACAACTGAATATTGCTATAAGGGTTATCGATTTTCCGACCAACGATATTGCTAATGTCGTTCCACTTTTTCCTAATGCATTTAACGCGTGCGTTCTATGTGAAAGTGGCCAAAACATACAAATTACACATGAAAATTGCATAAACGGTACACTTGGCAACCATTTTTCCGTCAACAGCAACAAGGTCAAAGGCTCTGCTACCACCAATAATCCCACTAGAACAGGAAAAACGATATACATACTCACAGAAACTGATTTTCGCACCGCCTTTTTCAATAAGACTTTATCGTCTTGGACTTTGGAATATGCTGGATACAACACCTCTGACATACTACCATCCAATGCCGTCATGACGGTTTGCGGAATTTGTTGTCCCCTTTGATAATATCCCACATCGGTCGTTGAATAATATTTTCCGATGACCAATGAATGCATATTATTAAAAGTTGTATTTAACAAGTTTGTTCCTAAAACTTTTGAACTATAATGAAATAAAGACTTGACTCGCTTAATACTAAACATTTTTTGCGGACGCCATTTTACGGTAACACATAAAACAACCGCTCCAACAGCGACGCCTGCAAGTTTAGAATAGACCATAGCCCAAGCCCCCCAACCTAAAATCGCCAGCGCTATTCCCACAATGCCTTGTGTCAAAACGTTAGAAATATTTCTATAAAAGCTTTTTCGAAAGTCTAATTCTTTGGATAAAATAGCATTATGAACCGCAGGTATTGCACCAATTATAACGTTCAGCGAGAGCACTCGCATAAGCTCTTTCAGTTTCGGTTCATGATAAAATCTTGCAACAAACGGAGCTATTGCAAACAATATCCCATATAATAATAATGAAATTATAATATTTGCTATAAATACCGAGGAAAAGTCAGTTTCATCTGCATTCTTTTTTTGAATAAGTGCCGTTGTTAGCCCTTGTAATATGAATACGTCTGAAATAGAAATAAAAATCGCAAGTAATCCTACTAGTCCATATTCTTCTGGCAATAGCAATCGAGCTAAAACAATTTGAATAATTAATTGTATTCCTTGCGAAAAAATTTTTTCAAGAAATTTCCAAAACATGCCATTTACGGTTTTTTTGGCTATTTGATTTTGATTTTCCGTATTGGTCATATATTATTTTTCCAATTTGTTCTTTCTTTCCCTTCTGCGTTTTAATTTAGTAAAAAAACCTAATAAAAACACCGATTCTATTTTTCGCCAAAATGCAATAAGCGGAGCATTGTATGCCATAATCCGATTCCTTTTCTTTTCATATTCAATATCGGGAATGACATATCGCGTATGTTTTATCGGAAACTCTAGTTCGTATGTTTGCATGTTGAAAATACGCCTCAAGCCTCTAGGCAATTTTTTTAATGAATCCACATGGGCCGCATCTTCTGTTGCCCCTGTATTCTTTATCATATTAACCTTAGGAATAATCTGCAATTGATTTTGACCATACATAGCAAATTCTTTAAAAAATTCGCCCCCTGCCACATGCCCTTCGTAATACTTTTGCTTAGCATAAGCATCTATCCGCTTTCGAAAAATCTTATTTCTCCTCGTCCGTTGATAAAGCAACTTCATAATATAAGGATCTTTAGCATAAGAGAAATCCGTATCGCGCATTTCTACTGCTCGTTTCCAAGTGGCATTTCCCCAAATGGAACCCTGTCGAGAAAAGAAATAATCCGCAGTAACGTTTTCCGACTTACCTAAATGATTCATTCCACAAATACAATCAATGCGCAAATCGTCCTTATATTTTTCCAATAATTCCGCACAATATTGAAAAAACGAAACGGAAGGGATATGGTCGTCTTCCAAAAAAATACAGCGGTCAACCTTTTCCCAAATGGCCTTAGCGACTTTACTCCCCATCGTATAAAGTCCTAAATTTTCATTTTCATAAAATTTATATACCTTACAATCCCAATCAATTTCCTCATCGAAAATTTTTCGATTTTGATAAATGGCCGCCCATTCTTTTTCATTTCTACCACCATCCGATTGCAAGAATATAACACTCGGACGCGCTTTTTTCAAAACTTCAAATTGTTCTCTTTGGCATTGCGGACGAATCCAAATATTAACCCTAACAGGCACATCAACCAAATAAGGTTTTACTTCGCATTTTTCCAATTCTATTCTCCTTTATAAAGCTTTATATATTCATTAAATTTATCTTTTTTTTCAAAGCTTTTAGCTCTACTCATACAAGCTTCGCTCGTGTACGGATTTTCCGCGCAGATACGTTCTATCTCTTCTTTCATAGCAAGAATATCGTCTTTGTCTACGACCGCCCCGCACGTTTCATTGATGATTTCAGGACTCCCACCTGTTCGAAATGTCAGCACAGGTGTACCGCAAGCAAGGGCCTCTATGTTCACTAATCCTAAAACCTCCTCACGCGTAGGATTAACAAACAAATCTGCTGCGCTATAAATTTCAGCCAGCTCAGTTTGATTTTGCGTTCGATGAATAGAAATAATATTTTGCGGTAAGTGTTTGTCTATATTATCATCCGTGCCAACAAGAACAATTTGATAGTTTTCGTCCAGTCTCTTAGATAATTCAATAAATGCGTCTAACCCTTTTCTTTTTCCCCAACCAAATGCAACTCCAAGCAAAATATACTTATTTTCTAATCCGTATTTCTTTCTAAAATCACTTTCAGTAGGCTTAAAAACAGACAAATCTATTCCGTTATTGATCACTTTTACAGGATATTCTTTCAAAAATGATTGTTTGACCAAATTAGCAAGCCATTGTGATGGGGTTACAATAGTCAAATTATCAATACCAGTAAACCATTGTTTTTTTAGATGATACATCTTTTTCGATTTATCAATATATGTTTTTGGATAATCTTTATATTGTGTACACGCGTAACATCCAGTTTTCCATTTATCACATTGAATCATATCAAAATGCGGACACTGCCCCGTGAACGCCCAACAATCGTGCAACGTCCAAACCACTCGAACCCTGCTTTGTTTAATATATTTAAAGAAAGACTGAAAATGCAAAAACCAGCCATGTATATTATGCAAATGAATAATATCAGGATTTATCTTTTTAATCTTTCGTAATAATTTTTTTGTGGAAAAATAAGAAAATACTCCATGCAATCCAGTAAATTTAGTCAACCAAATATGCAAAGTTTTGCCTATCAATCCATTTATTTTGATATATTTATGTTTAAGCTCTTCAATTGGATGATATGAATATCCGCAAGCGTAAGCCACGTACATTTCATTTGTTCCCGCTAATTCACCTATTTCAAACATTATCCTTCCCGTACTTCCATATGGAACTGCATTAATTTGAAAAACTTTCATTTTTACATCCCGCCTATAGTATTCTCAAAATAGTCTTGTAGGTGAAAAAAGCTTCCCATAAAGAATTTGTAAAAAACGAATAGTAGCGCGCTAAATAAATTACAAAAATTAATAAGGGAAAAACGAATTTATTTAAAATAACCAACCACTCAGGCTCTTCAATTTTAGGCTCTTTATTGGTTTGAAGAATAGAAGGAATGGCAACAACGGAAAAAATATCAAAATACATTTGAAATCTTGTCAACATAGAAACCCTATAGGCCAATACCCCTAATGCAATTCCTATTAAATATAATTTCGCACACATTAAAGAAGCCCCTTCAAGTTTTCGAATATTTAATAATAAATATATTCCCGTTACAGAAGTCAATAAAGTAGCGCGAATTGTATTTTGCCTATCTTGTTCAAAATAACGTATATAATTGGGATCATCAAATAACGCAATAATTAAATTAGAAAAGAATTCATCAAATAAATCCCATCCTAATAAAAGGATAAGCACCCCCATCAAAAACACAACTAATTGAATTATCCCAACTTTTTTTTCGTTAGCAACAAAATAAAACGGCAATAAAATAATTGCACTTGCGTGAATTAACGTTGCTATTAATATTAATAAAATATATGGAATTATCTTTTTTCGTTTGGAAAAATACGTTGCTATTATAAATAAAACCATTGCCAATGTTTGTTTAATAGCAGAAAGGGACATTAAAAACAAATATGGATTAATTACAAAAATAAAGACGGCAACACCTATATATCTATAATCAACATGATTTTTAATTAATTTATAGACTACAAGCAATAATGGTATACTAGTAATGGCAATAAAAAAATAATAATCTGGTATTATAAAGTTTAATAAAAAGAATATCGGCTCATCCGCTTGAATAGCAGTCACTCCATTTTTAATATTTTCGTGAATAGCATAATAAGCGTTATAATCATTTCCATAATCATAACGCAAAGCCGAAAACAAATAAAGAATACAAAAGCAAAAAAACAAAGACTCTTTCTTATCTTTTCGTGCATTAATAGCTATAATAATTACTGAAAACAATATAATATGAACCATACTAACTCTTGCCTATTCTTATTATTTCTTTGGCAATATATTTTGCCGTTAATTTTTCTTTACAATATTTCATGAAGTCCTTATTTGTATATTCGTTACTTTGTTCTATAGCAGATAATAAACTTTGGGCTAAAGCATATATAGAACCATCTTTGGGAATATATAAAAAATCCCTATATATTTGTTTCATGCCGTCTAACATATATGCAACAACGGGCTTTCCACTGGCTAAATATTCGATATTTTTAGACGGGAAGGAATATTTCGTGTACTCTTCATTGTTGGGGCGTGGATTCACTAAAACATCCGCTTGTTTTATCCATTGTTTTGCTTCGTCCGCCGTTACTTGCCCTTTAAACCAAATTCTTTCGTCTTTGCTCGCTTCTTTTTTTATAAACTCTTCGCTATCCCCTGCACCGCATAAAATCAAGCGATAATTTTCTTCTTGGAGGCGCTCAAAGGCACGCACTAAATTATTAACCCCAAATCTTTCGTATAACTTACCCGTGTAGACAATATATTTCCCAACTCTTTCTTCTTTATTTGTTTCAAGTTGAAAATCATTTTCACCCACTATGCCTTCTACGACGATATAGGGCTTGTTTTCTTTATTCAACTTCTTATTCATTTCTTCTGTTAAAAACATAAATGAATCAACGTTTGGCAACAATTTATTAAATTTATTTATATCATATCTCTTCCCCAAACGATAAAGTAAGCTTTGATTTGCAGATAAATTCATATATTGTGGCAAATCAGGAATAACCAAACAAATCTTTATTCTTGAATCTTTCCGTTTCGCATAAGTAGCGGCTTGCAAAAAGGGGGTATGTGCAGAATATACTACAATCAGTTTTTCTTCATCCGTCGCCGCTATAAACGGACGTAAAGCCTTTTTTACGTTTTTCGCTCTCGAACGATTTCTAATACCCCAAATATTATTAAATTTTACGTACTCATATTCGCTTTGCGCAACGGAAAATCCTTTAAATTGCATTTTTCGATAGCCCTTGGGAAAACTGGCAATACCAGGCGCAGATAAAATAAAAAAATCTTCTGCTACTTCTTTAAACCCGTCTATCATTTTCTTTTGAAAGTTATTGGCAGAATATTCTACCGCGACTTTAGAGTTTTCAAGAATTTCTTTCTCGTTTTCCGTCGCAAATACACTTCCAAGAAATAAAACTTTCATGCTTCATTCCTCTTATATTTAGTATTATCTATATTTAAACAATCCACGGATACCCCAATGCAACATATAATAGACCGATTTGAAAAAGTTTAATTTTTCCAACTTTCTATAAACGTTCCATTGGTATTTTATCATTTTACACTTATTTGACGAAACCGAATTTGAATGTACCCTATATTTAGTCAAGCTATCATGCAAACATACACCTTTTGTCCCATTTCTCAAAATTGTAAGCCAACACGCAAAATCTTCTCTTTTAATCGCGTTTTCAGGCATATATACCGTATCCAATTGGTTTTTATCATAAATAACCGTCGAACAACCAATCGCACAATGTTTTAAGATTGCTTTATAATCATAGATTCCTTTCTTGGGTTTGAACTGCGCAATCAATTCATTCTCATCATTAATAACTGAATAATCCGTAAAAGAAAAAGCTATATCGCTATTTTTCATAAAAGCAATATGTTGTGTCAATTTGCTTTCTTCCCATAAATCATCGCTATCCAAAAAAGCAATCCATCTGCCTTTTGCTTCGCGTAATGCATAATTGCGACTTACCGCAGCACCGCTGTTTTTCTCGTTTTGCAAAATACGTATTCTATCGTCGTTGAAAGCGCGAACAATTTCCAAAGAGTTATCCGTAGAACAATCGTCCACAAATAAAAGTTCCCAATTGGTATACGTTTGCGCCAAAACGCTTTCAATTGTCGCTTTGACATATTTTGCGCTATTATAATTGGGCATGATAATGGAAACTAAATCATTCATGTTCGTTATCCTATTCTTTGTTCTCATTCGTTGCATCGGCGGGGGCGGCTTCAAGAAGAATTTCTGCTACGTCCGCTTTCCCCTCTTCTTCCGCTTGAGCGGGCGTTGTTTCTGCCGTGCCTTCCACTACGTCGTCTTCTCGCAAGACTACTACGATCGTCTTGAAAAATATCTTCAAATCACGCCAAAACGTGATTTTCTTTGCATACTCGCCGTCTAACTTGGCTTTCGCCACTACGTCTTCTGCAAGTACGTCGCGACCGCTGATTTGCGCTAAACCAGTAAGCCCAGGACGAACTTTCAAAGCTCCGCTTTCTTTCCTTGCTTCTATCAAGTCTTCTTCCGAAAAACCGCAAGGGCGTGGACCGATAATCGACATACTGCCTTTTAAAATACAAAACAACTGCGGCAGTTCGTCCAAACTCGTCTTGCGAAGAAATCTACCCACTTTCGTGATATAGTCTTCACTATGCAACAATCTCGGCGCGCAGTCTTTCGGCGCGTCCGTGCGCATACTTCTGAATTTGTAGAACTTGAAAGGTTTGCCGTTTTTGCCTACGCGTTCCGTTTTGAAAAGCGCAGGGCCTTTGCTGCTGCATTTTACCGCGATAGCGATAATGAGCATAGGCAACGCCAACACGAGCAAGCCTAAAAAACTCAACAAAATATCCAACAATCTTTTTACGAATAATCTATACATGGTTCACTTTTCGCGGCGATTTTCGCCCTTTTTCTTTCCTCTTACGTATGTGAGCGCACGCACTCATACTACCTTATTATATCACAACAAGAACCTTTTGTCAATATTTTTTTGTAATATATTCTCATTACGCTTTTTTGAGAGAATTTTACGCGTTTTGACACATTTTTCGACGTTTTTCTATCAATATTCGCAAAAAACACGCCGTGCAAAACCGTCGTTTCAAAATTTTTTTCAAAAAACGCAAAAAAAAGTGGCAGTACCCCCTTGACAAAGGGAAAACGTGTGGTATAATACTGTCCACGACGGGGCAAACAGGCGAAAAACGACCCGTTTCGCTTGGACTTTCCGTACCAACAAACCGCTACTTTCCTCGGTTTTCATTTGTTAAGACTTCAAAAAAGGAGAATTTGAAAATGAAAGCTATGTTAATGAAAGTATTGCGGTTCCTCAAACTCGAAGTGCTCCTTTTGGGGCTTATCGAGAAGCTTGCGCGCGGGCTCGTGAAAAAGTTGTCTGCTCTGGAAACGGTAGCAAAAAACGCTTTGGAGCAAGCGCGTAAACTACGCGAACAAAAACATTAGTGTTCGCATAAAAAAGGTGAACGCCACTATATGCAAATAGTGGCGTTCCGACCTTTGTTTTTAGTTTTCTTTGATTGCGCCAACGGGGCATCCGTCTTCGCAAGCGCCGCAATCTACACATTCGTCTGAAACAACGTATATACCGTTGTCGCCCAAAACGATTGCTCCTACGGGACAGGTGTCCGCGCAAGCGCCGCATGCTACGCATTCGTCCGTAATAACGTGTGCCATTTTATTACCTCCGCGTTTTCTTTCTTGGTTTTATTATATCACTTTTTTTTGCATTAGTAAAGGATTTTGCGCTACTTTTTTATTTTTTTCGTAAACGGCGCAGCGTATCGGTTAAAAGTGCCGCTACGCGCGTAACCTCTTCCAACGTATTATCCTTACCAAAACTCAACCGAACGCTTTCTTTTGCTTGTGTTTCGTTTAAGCCCATTGCCGTCAATACGTGGCTAGGCTTTACCGACGCGCTAGCGCAAGCACTGCCCGCGGCAAACGCCACGCCCTGCAAGTCCATATTATACAAAAGCGACGTGTTCTCCACACCCGAAAAACGTAAATTCAACACAGACGGGAGCGCGTTAGCCTTATCACCGTTGCGCATAATGCCGTCAAGCGGAGCAAGCTCTTGCATGAACGTTTCCGCAAGCGATTGTAATTTGGCGTTATTTTCTTGCATTTCCGCTCTAATCAAGCGATAAGCTTCCGCCAAGCCGACCACGAACGGGACGTTGGTCGTACCGCCGCGCATACCGCGTTCCTGTTCGCCACCTCCGACGAGTTTTTCCATTTTAACGCCACTACGGATATACAAAACGCCGCAACCTTTCGGTCCGTAAAATTTATGCGAAGAAAAGCTCAACAAATCCACGCCCCAAGCCTTGACGTCGATGGGCATATACGGTGCGGCTTGCACGGCGTCGGTGAAAAACAGCGCGCCGCGCTCCTTGGCGATTGACGCGGCTTGCTCAACGGGCTGTTTTACGCCCGTTTCGTTGTTGACTGCCATCAAACAAACGATAGCAGTTTTATCAGAAACGGCGTCTTGAATAGATTGCAACGCAACCATGCCCCCCTCGTCCACGGGAAGCCACACAATTTCAAAGCCCTCTTTTTCCAGCCGTTCTACCGCGGATAATACGGCGTGATGTTCGATTGTGGATACAACAATTTGCGTTCTACCCTCTACGCGTTTGGCGCGTGCGCCACCTATAATCGCCCAATTATCGCTTTCCGTACCGCCCGAAGTGAAATAAATTTCATTACTCTTTGCTCCGATAAGTTCTGCCACACAATCGCGTGCAGCATCCACCGCCGCTTGCGCTTTTCTGCCCAAAGCGTGTGGAGAATCGGCGTTACCGTAGCACTCGCAAAAATACGGGCGCATTTTTTCAAACACTCTTTTATCCAACGGCGTGGTTGCCGCGTGGTCTAAATAAATTACGTCGCTCATAGGTATGATTATACCCCTTTTTATAAATATTGTCAAGAACAAAGCGGTTTTTTCTGCGCGGATTTTGATTTTTTATGAAAAATTGAAAAAAAATTTCTTTTTTTGTGAAAAAGTTGCTTTAAAATTCTTGAAAAATGAACGAAAGTATTGTATAATAGTATCAATGAATTGCAAGTAGGACTTGCCTGAATGGAAATAGCCAAAGCAAGGTTCACGTTTATGCGCCATAGCGTAATAACCGCTAACGCGGTGATGCGCAACCTGCGGTTGCTTTACTTGGGGCTTATTTTGCGGGGCGTTGCCCCACTTCATTCACGCAGGACAATTCATTGAGAAACTAATTTAGGGGGTTCATTATTATGAACGTACAAAGCGAAAACATCCGTAACATTGCCATCGTGGGACACAGCGGCGAAGGGAAAACCACTCTTTGCGAAGCTATGCTCTTTAACGGTGGCGCTATCGACAGACAGGGCAAAGTGCCCGACGGGACGACCGTTTCCGATTTTGATGAATTGGAAAAAGCCAAGAAGATGTCTATTTACACTTCTTGTTCTTATTTAATATGGAAAGACGTAAAAGTCAATTTGCTCGACCTGCCCGGTTATTACGATTTTGAAGGCGAACGCGCGGAAGGTTTGCGCGCGGCGGGCGGTGCGTGCTTGGTTATCGGCGCGAACGGCGTTTTGCCGATCGGGGCGCAATCCATCGTGGATTATTGCTTGAAACTGGGTAAACCGCTTATCATCTTCATTAACGGTATGGATAAGGAAAACGCTGATTATCTCGGTACCGTGCAAGCGCTGAGAGCGAAATACGCAGGGAAACTTGCGCCTATCCAAATTCCTATTATGGAAAACGGAAAAATGCAAGGCTGTATCAATGCGCTGCAGGAACGCGCGTATTTATTTAAGGAAGGCGGACCGCAGGAAATTCCTATCCCCGAGAACATGAAAGACCAAGTGGAAGAAATGAAAGCCAGCCTTATGGAAACGGCGGCGGAAAACGACGAAGTACTGCTTGATAAGTTCTTTGAAACGGGTGATTTGACACGTGAAGAAACCATTCGCGGTATACGTCTTGGTATTGCGTCCGTGAACACCATTCCCGTCATGGCGGGTTCGGCTCTACAAAACCGCGGCGTTATCAACCTTTTGAACGAAATCGTCACGTACATGCCCCAAGCGAGCGAACGTATGAATACGCTTGCTGACGATTTACAAAACGATAAAATCGTGAATATTCCCACCGTATCAGACGCTCCGTTTGCAGCGCAAGTGTTTAAGACGGTCATCGACCCCTATTCGGGTAAGCTGTCCTATTTGAAGAGTTTCCGCGGCGTTTTAAAGAGCGGTTCTACCGTATGGAACGCGAACACGGAAACGGAAGAACGCATCGGACAAATTTATCAGATGCGCGGAAAGAAAATGGAACCCGTAGACGAACTGGCGGCGGGCGATATCGGCGCGGTGAATAAGCTGAGCAACACCAACACGGGCGATACGCTTTGCGATATCAACGCAAAAGTGCGCTTTACCCCTATCCACTTCCCCAAACCTACTCTGTTTATGGCGGTTGCCGCGGAAAAGAAAGGCGAAGAAGACAAGGTTTTTGCGGGGCTTGCGAAACTTAGAGAAGAAGATTACACGTTCTCCATCGAAAAGAACGCCGAAACGGCGGAAATGCTTTTGGGCGGGCAAGGCGACGTGCAACTCGAAACGCTTGTGAAGAAAGTGAAATCCCGTTACGGTGTGGATATGAAATTGAGCTCACCCAAGATTGCGTATCGCGAAACCATTCGCGGCAATTCGGACGCGGAAGGTAAGCACAAGAAACAATCGGGCGGCCACGGTCAATACGGGCACGTAAAAATCCGTTTCTCGCCTGCCGATGAAGATTTCGTATTTGAAGAAGAAGTGGTAGGCGGCGCTGTCCCCAAGAACTACTTCCCTGCCGTTGAAAAAGGTTTGCGCGAATGTATGGAAAACGGTCCTTTGGCGGGTTATCCCGTAGTGGGCGTAAAAGCCGTGTTGTACGATGGAAGTTATCACGACGTTGACTCTAACGAACTGTCCTTTAAAATGGCGGCGGCAATCGCCTTTAAAGAAGGTTTGAAAAAAGCTACGCCCGTCTTGCTTGAACCTATCCACCGTTTGAAGATCGCCGTGCCCAGCGATTATCTGGGCGACGTTATGGGCGATATCAACAAGCGGCGCGGTCGGATCATGGGCACGGATACCGAAGGCGAAAATTCCATTATCACCGCGGAAGTGCCTTTGGCGGAGATTATGGAATATACCATGGAATTACGTTCGCTTACACGCGGCAGCGGGAAGTTCGTTTCCGAATTCCTTGGCTATGAGGACGTACCCTTTATGCTCGTGGATAAAATCGTAGAGGCTGCGAAGAAGGAATAACGCAAACGATTATGCATTATGCTTACGCGCCCTTTGGGAAAGTTTCCCAAAGGGCGCTAAAATATTTGTATTTCGCCTAAATTTGTGGTATACTTGTTTTATGGCTTACGATTATAAAACCGTTTACGAAAAACAGTCGGCGTTTTATCAAAAACGCCCCAAGCTGAAACGCGCACTCGTGCTTTTTAACGGCGTTGCGACGGTTTCTTTTATGCTCGCTTACGCCGCGTTGATTGCGCTTACTTTTATATACTTCCGCGGCGCGCGTAGGTATATCAAAACGTTTGCATTACCTATTGCGTGCTTGGCGACGGTTACGCTTTTGCGGCGGCTTATCCACAAGCCCCGCCCCTATCAAACGAGCGGTGCAAATATCACGCCGCTCCTTAAAAAAACGGACGGGGAAAACGAATCGTTTCCCAGTCGGCATTTAGCAAGCGCGTTCGTCATCGCTACGCTTTTTTGTGCGTATTTCCCTTGGACGGGCATACCCTTATATCTTTGCAGCATACTGCTTGCCTACACGCGGTTTGCGCTTGGGCTACATTATCCGTCCGACCTGCTTTTCGGCGCGGGGCTTGGACTTATATTTGGCATACCCTCGTTTTTTATTTAAGATAAAATCCCGAACTGCGGTTCGGGATTTTCTTATTTCCAGTACGTTTGGTTGACGTGGTGCGGCGCACGTTTGTCTTCGGGCGGGAGCTGCATATAATCGCCGTAGAGCGCGGTTAAAATTTCGTGATAGGCTTTGGGGGCTTTGAACGTATGCCCTTCAAAGGACAAGTCCACGCTTTCTTCAAACCACTCCTTGCGTAATTTGTTTTCTTCCCCTTCCACCCACGTTTCTACCGAACCGACGAATTCGCAAGTTTCATACGGGTATTTATCGTGCAAGGCTTTTGCCTTGCGCAATATTTTTTTCTTGCTCGGCGTAATCAGCTTTTTGAGCGCAATATATGCGTTCACCTTAAACTTGCCCCCTTTCATGGGTGCACGGCAAGCGTATAAAAACTGCAAATACAGTTTGTGGATTTCTTGAAACCAAGCCTTATAATCCGCGTCGTTTGCGGGCAAGCCGTCCACAGGGAAAATATCGATATCTACGCCCAAGGGCTCGTCGCCCTTTTTCATGTAGTTCTCGTATTTCACCGTTTTATTGTCGATAATTTTGACTATCGAATGACGGGAACGCTTTTGCTCGGGCGAAACGAGTTCGTAACGCACGTTGGTGTTTTCTTTTTCGTAAAGCTCTATGAGCTTATTATAATCTTCGCGCGGCATTTGTATGTCGATATCGTCGTCCCAAGGGATAAAGCCTTGATGACGGACTGCACCGATGAGCGTGCCGTACGCTAAAAAATAACGCAAACCGTGTTTTTCGCAAAACTGGGAAAAATACAACAAGATATCCAGTTCGATTTTTTTCAACTCGTCAACGGTTTCAATTTTTCTCACTTTCTTCCTCCGATTGTTTATTGCCTTTGAGCGATTTCGCCATGCTAAGTAGAAGCTTGGGGTTGAGCGCTTTGAGCATAAGTACATTCGTTCGGCGCATGGGCCAAACGATGAAATTGAGCGCTACGTTCGTGAAAATTTGCGTAACGAGCGAGGCAACCGCCGCGCCCATAATTCCCCATACGGGAATGAAAATCGCGTTCAAAGCGACGTTAAGCGTTGCGCCCGAAAGGTTGAGTATCCAAAGGTATTTTTCCTTGCCTTCCGCTAAAATCCAGACGTTCCTAACCGATCCTAAATACGCAAAAGTCGTATACCAAACGACGACGCGAAGTACGCTAACCGTCGGCGTGTACGCACTGCCGTATAATATTTTTACGATTATCGGAGAAAGCAGGGATATGAACAAGCTTTGAAGCAAGGATAAGTAAATAATCACCGAATATAGCGCACAAACGTTCTTTTCAAAGCCCACGCCCGTTTTCTTGCTCTCAAAAACGGACGGGCGCGCGGAGTCGATAATCGCCGTAAACACAAACCCCGTCAAACCCGCGCACGTGACCGCCGCCGAATAGTAACCCGTTGCCGCGTCGTCTATCATCAGCTTTAACATGATTCTGTCCGTTTGCGCAAAAATCACTATCATCAAGTTGGAAACGATGTAATAACGGCTCTTTTTGAACATGCGCCTAAGCGTTGCGCCTGAAAACGCAAGCTTTTGATTGCCTAACCGTTTATAAATCACAAGCAATGAAAACGCGATAATGGCATAATCGAGCGCTTGGGATATTGCAAACCAGTAAATGCTCAGACCACTTATCAGCAAGAAAATGCGGTACGCTGAAACGACGACGTATGCGGCGAGCATAACGAGCGACGTGTATTTGGATTTGAGCTTGGCTTGGAACCAATATTGCACGAGTTCAAGTGCGGAAAAGACGAGTTGTATCGCATACAGCGCGCACACGATAAGCGTGGCTTTCTCGCCTGCGTTGGCAACGGACACGAACGCCACTACGCCCACGATACAAAACGCGGACGAGAGCAAGCTGGTGGAAAGCGCTGTGCCGAGCGTTTTTCCCTCTTCTTCGGGATAATTGATAAGTTCTTGCACGAGCACCGAATTAAAACCAAGCTGCATAATCGGTGAAACGAACGCCACCACCGACGCGGCGTAGTTAACTAGCCCGTAACCGGACGGTCCGAGATAACGTGCCGTCATCATTGTGACGACGAGATTTAAAAGCACTTGGACGATTTTACACGCAATAATCCAAGTAGCGTTTTTGACTACTTTATTTTCCGTCATTTATTCCCTTTCGTACAAATCCACGTATTCGTTGAACTTGTCGTTTTTATCAAAAATTTGCGCTCGACTCGTACATGCCCCGCTCGTATACGGTTTTTCAGCGCAGATACGCTCTATTTCTTTCTGCATTGCGTCAATATCGTCTTTATCCACGACCGCCCCGCACGTTTCGTCGATCACTTCGGGACTGCCGCCTGTTTTGAACGTCAACACGGGCGTACCGCAAGCAAGCGATTCAATGTTCACCGTCGGGAAATTTTCTTCGCGCGTGGGATTCACGAACAAATCTGCCGCGCTGTAAATCTCTGCAAGCTCCGTTTGGTTTTGCGTTTTACGGATACTAATAATATTGCCCGAAAGCTGTTTTTCCGTGTTCTCGCTCGTGCCCACAAGCACGATTTGATAACGTTTATCAAGGTGTTTGGAAAGCTCGATAAGAACGTCCAAACCCTTGCGTTTCCCCCAAGCAAACGCTACGCAAAGCAGGATGTATTTATCTTGCAAACCGTATCGCACGCGAAAATCGCTTTCGCGGGGACGAAAAACGGACAAGTCGATCCCGTTGTTGATAACTTGGACGTTATAATCCTTTAAAAAGGAGCGTTTGACTAAATCGGCAAGCCATTTAGACGGCGTAACAATTGTCATATCCATTACGCCCAAAAACCATTCTTTTTTCTTGGCGTACGAACGCTTGGAGCTGTCCACGAAATTATTCGGATACGCTTTATACTGCGGACAATCGAAACAGCCCGTCGTCCATTTTTTGCAATCTACCATATCAAAATACGGACAGTGCCCTGTGAACGCCCAGCAATCGTGCAACGTCCACACAACGCGCACACCGCTTTTTTTGATATACGCAAACAACGTCGGTAAATGGATAAACCAGCCGTGCAGGTTGTGTAAATGCAACACGTCGGGCTGGTAGTTTTCTAAAATCTTAACGAGTTTTTTCGTACCCTTTTTGGAATATTCTTCGTTCTTGCCCGTAATCGCCGCGAAAATATGGTGTACGCCGTTGGCAAAATGCGAACCGACAAACGCGTGTTCGCTACTGGGCAAAGCCTGATTTTTCCAAGCGCGGGAAAACGTTTTACATTCGTGTCCGCGCGCTCTTGCTTGGTCGGCAATTTGGAGCATGATTTTGCCCGTACTTCCGTAATGGGATACGTTAATTTGCGCTATTCTCATATTCCTCATACCGCCTGCCAGAAGAAATAATAGGGATAAGACATCGACCAATAAGTATGCGCGAGTCCGTCAAGTCCCGAAAGAACGAAACAAAGGACGATAAACCAAAGCAAAATCGTCTTCTTATGGTCGCGCCAGAAAGCCAAGGTTTTACGGACGGGTTTGTTATCCACGAAAAAACGTCCGAGCCTTGCAACTGCGCGTGTAAGAGGGCGGCATTTACTTTGCACGTATTCTCTTCCGTCCATAAGCCTTGCGACCATTTGCAATGCCGTTTCTTTCGGCTTTTCCGACTCGTCTTTAATGAGTATCAGTTTACCTTTGGGCAAATGCATAATAAGCGACGGCAACAAAAGCACGAGAATAATCATATAATAATGCGCCATACGCATTGCCAAGCTGTCCACACCGCTGAACGCTTGCATGGCACACGCGATCCAAAAAATATTCAAATAGCCTTGCTGTTTGGGTATTTCGTCGTCTTTGTTCAAAAGCATATTTCGATAACCGCGTTTTTTTACACCGCCGTTTTTTTGAAGCGTAATACAAAACGCATAAATCGCACAGAAAATCAAAAACAGATTAATTGCGCCTGTGCCTTCGCCTACGGATACTTGTGTAATAAACATAGATGCATATTCTATTAAAATATTTGCGTGCAAATACACGAACGGCAAAGCGAACAGCGACACCCAGCGCAAATTAATAGACAAGCGCACGTGATACGCGGGATATACCACCAAGAACAAAAGTGCCGTACCATGGAAGGTGCTCGCAAGGAAAACGAGCGCGGTAAAGAGCAGTGGTCTTTTACCCTGCACGCAAGAAAACGCCAAAAAACAAATGCCTACCGCTATCGCTTGGCGCAAGGTGGAAAAGAGGCAAAGGAAATAGGGTATACCCATGTATACGACGAACGAGAACGCAGGCGATTCGCTACGCTTATAAATCGTCCAAGCTACGGGCGCGACACAGCAGAACGCGCAACACGCCATAAAGAATTGACGGCTAGGGTTAATCATGCCTACGAGCTTGTTGAAAATGATATAACCGCGTTCGTAGTTTTGATAACTCTCCATAAAGAGAACCTTTTTCAAAGGCATACCCGTAATCAGTTCGAAAGAACGCAAATACCCCGTTTTCGGGTCTTGATAACGCAAATCAATCCCCATGCATTGATGGCGGAGCGCAAACGTAAAAAAGAGCGCGAGAAACATAACGCTGCAAACGATTACGCGTTTAAACTGTTTGTCAAGCTTGGCGTACTTTTCAAACAATATACCGCCGCACCCAAGCGCAAATAAACAAACATAAATCAGCACGTTTCTCCCTCCTTTTTCAGTGTGTGTATTTTTTAAAGATTTTTCAGTATGTTTTTGAGCGTTTCGCTCGTCTTTTGTCCGTCGTGGTTTGCCTTTGCCGCTTGCAAAGCGTTTTCCACCGCTTTTAAACGACTGTCCCTATCCGTCAAAACACACAAGAGCGCGTCTTTGAGCGCAGACGGCTCCGTTGCGCAAACCGCGCTTTGCGTATCGAGCAAATACCGCATAGACGCGACCTGTTTAGGTCCGTAAGCAAACAGGCAATTCCCTACTGATAGACAATCGGCAATCTTCGTGGAAACGGAATGTTTCACCCCGTCGATACTCTCGTCATCAAACGCTTCGGTATGCACCAAGATTTCAGCATTTTTGAGCGTATCGTCAAACGCTTTGCCCTGTAAAAATCCACAGAATTGAACGGATTGTATGCCGTCGAACGCGGATAAGATACTCTCGTCCTTTTCGCGCGTATAAATATGCAAAGCGTACCCGGCGTTTGTTTGGGCGTTGATGTCATCGAGCGTTTTGCCGATTTCCGCTAGCGACGTATATCGATTCCAACGAATATTACCCGTGTAGGTGAGCACCGTTGGCTTGTCCACTTCACGCGGCGCTTCGCGCGGCGGATAGTTCGCGCCCGTCATCAGCGTAGTTGCCGCTACGCCAAACGTTTGCGAATAAATCTCTTTCAGTTCGTCGCAAATAGTGATAACGTGCGCGGTGCGTTGCATAAGCTTGCGAATCTTTTTACGCAACGCGCGTTGTTGCAACCGTCCCCAAAATCCTTTTTTCTTTTCCAAAAAATAGAATTCGTCGCAAATATACGTTACGATGGGTATACCCCGCTTTTTCGCGATTTTGAGTGCAATATCGTATAAGAATTTCTGCGCGCCCGGAGCAATAAAAATACAGGTGGGTTTTTCTTTATCCAACCAAGCTTTCAAAGCTTTATTATACCAACGCGCGCCCTTCCAAAGCCAATCGCGCGCAAGAATCCGAAAGGGGCTTTTGTTCTTTTTATTGCGATAGAGTTTTCTGTCTTCTTCACTCAAATCCGTCTTTTCCGACTGCAAAAGAGGCGAAACTTCGCCGCTTTGCACCCTAAAACGCAAATACGATTTAAGCACCGCCTTATCCGTAATACGAAAATACGAACCGCATTTATCCGTATCGGGCAAAGTGGGATAAATATATAACTGACAAAGCTCCTCTCTTTCAAATTGAGAAAAAAAGGCGAGCATCGTTTTTCCCATGCTTTGATAGGTGGAAATGGGATTGTGACTGATAATCAACGTCTTCATAGTCTAATCATACCATACGTTACGGCTTATTGCAATATACCTTTTTCGACGAGTATATCCGACAGCGCGCCAAGGCGCATAGGCGAGAGCGTTTCCCCGCGAGCCTTTTCGTCTACCCCTGCAAGGCTCAAAATTTCTTTCGCTGTTTCACGGGAAACTTTAAAACTGTTTACAAGGTTGTTCTCAAGCGTTTTGCGGCGGTTTAAGAACGCACATTTGACCGTTTGACGATACGCCGCGGCACTTTTAACGGGAATCCGACCACGTTCAAAAGTGATTTTGACAACGGCGGAATCGACGTTGGGGCGAGGATAAAAGAGATTGCGCGAAACGCGTTTTACGATTTGCGCTTTGCCTTTCAAGGCAATCGCCGCCGTAATCGAACCGTATTCGGGCGTGTTTTCTTGCGCGCAAAATCTGAGCGCCACTTCTTCTTGCACCATTACCGACAGTCCTTGCACCTTTTCCCCTTCTTCCAAGAGTTTGGTAACCAGCGGCGTCGTAATATAATAAGGCAGGTTGGCAACGACCAAATATTCGCCGATTTCCCGTTCAAATTCCTTTAAATTCAACTTATTAAAATCGCGGAAAATAACTTCCACGTTATCAAGTCCTTTCAAAGTTTCGGCAAGAACGGGCTGCAAATCGCGGTCGATATCGAATGCGTAGACCTTTTTCGCCTTTTCCGCAATCGCGCGCGTAAGCGTACCCGCACCGCAACCGATTTCCACCACCGTGGTATCTTTTGTTACGCCCGATGCCTCCACGATGGACGAAAGCAAGTTGGTATCCGATATGAAATTTTGCCCGAATTGTTTTTTAAAACGGAATCCGTGTCTGTCAAGTACTGTTTTTAATTCGCTCATAAGCTCTAATCTAAGGAAAAGGGTCAAGGGACACAGTCCCTTGTGGGGTGTTGGGACGAGTTGCCCGTTAAGCAAGGCATTAATAATGCCTTGTAGGGACGAGATAAGCGAACGCCGATAGGTAGGCGTGAGCGTGCCCGAACGCAAAGAACAGCTTTGCGAGAGAAACGCCCCGCGAAATAGTCCCAAGTAAAGCAACCAGAGGTTGCGCTCACCGCAAAGCGGTACATACGCTATGGCGTATAGATACAAAGCTTGCGTTTTGATTATTGTAATATTTCCACAATGCAAAACTTTGTTTTGCAATTCATGCCCGTAGGGCAATTCATGAAAAATTTATTTTTCAATTCACACAAGGCAAATCCTTGCAATTCATCGTTAGGAATCCGTTATATATTTGCGGATATACAAAGGTACTTTCACGCTTTCAGCGAGTTTTTTGCACGCTTCCACTTCTTCTTCGCCGATACAATCGACAATCGAGAAACGGCATTTTACACCGTTGCGACGGCAAATTTTTGCAAATTCCACAAGCGCGTCAAAGCCCATTTCCTTGAACTGTGAACGGCAAATTTTTTGGTATTTTTCCGCGCAAGACGCGTTGAGCGAAACGTTTACGAAATCGATTTTACCCTTGATTTCGGGTACGATATCCCGCTTATTGATAAGATTGCCCTGTCCGTTGGTATTTAAACGGGTTTTTAACCCCTTTTCGTGGAAATAATCGCAAAGTTCTACCATTTCCGCGACCTTATACGTCGGTTCGCCAAATCCACAGAACACCACTTCCTTAAACTGCGACAAATCCCCAAGCTGTTTCACCGCCGCAATCACTTTATCCACCGTCGGTTCGCCGTGGCGAAGCCATAAATAATGCCCGTAATAGCTCGCCCGCTCGTTCCGTACGCAAAAATCACAGCCGTTGGAGCATTTGTTGGTAAGGTTGATATACAAATTCCCGTCTAAAACGTACGCGTAAGTATCCTTCCTTCCGTCGTCCGCTTGCTTGTTTTGTTTTTGCTTTTGTTTCTGTTTTTGTTGTTGCGGTTGCGGTTTTGCGCGCTCTTGCTGCGCCGCCTGTTCAACGACTTGTTGCGCTTGCTGATTTTGCGCGTTTTGACCGTTTTGACCACCGCCGCCCTTGCGTTTTTTGCGACGTCTGCGTTTTCCGCCGCCGCCTTGATTTTGACCTTGCGGGTTTTGCAAATTCACGTTTTGTTCTTTGATTTCGTCCATAATACTATCCTTTATTGAAAAACAGCGTTTCCGCGTTTTGCCAAATTTGCTTTTTCATTTCTTCTTCCGTCACGCCGCGAAGCTGAGCAAGCCGCGAAACGACGTGTTGCACGTACACGGGTTGGTTAGGAAACTCGCCCCTGTGCGGTACGGGTGTGAGGTACGGGCAATCCGTTTCTGATAAAATGCGCGGGGCAGGTATGCGCTCAACGCTTTCAAAAACCTTTTTTGCGTTCTTGAACGTACAAGGTCCGCCAAAAGAAAAATACACGTCCAAAGCCGCGAACCGTTCCGACATTTCCGCCGAATAAGAATAACAGTGCATGAGCGCGCCGCTTTGCAAACAGTCCTTATTTGCCTGTAAAATTTCCAGCGTTTCCTGCGCCGCGTCGCGGCTGTGCAGAACCACGGGTTTTTTGAGTTCGCGTGCAATATGCAGTTGCTCGATAAAGCCCTTTCGCTGTGTTTCCGCGCTCGGGTTGTCGTCGAAATGATAATCCAAACCGATTTCCCCGACGGCTACGCATTTTTCGTGTTTACAAAGCTCTTTCAAGCGTTCAAAATCGCCGTCCTTATATTTCGACCATTCGCTGGGGTGAAAGCCTGCGGAAAAATACACGCTCTCGTGTTTTTCTGCAAGCCTTGCCGCCGTTTGCGACGAAAGCAAATCGTAGCCTGAACAGATAATGCGTTTTACGCCCGCCGCGTTAGCGCGGGCAATCACTTCGTCTACGCCGCCCACAGCCGAATAATCGTCCGTCAAATGACAATGTACGTCGATATACATATCAGCCTAAATTCGCCCCGCTCTTGATTTCCGATTTATCGGGAACGATGAGCGACATTACGCCGTCTTCGTCTTCCGCGGCTAAAATCATACCCTCGGAAAGCACGCCGCAAACCTTTCTCGGCGCAAGGTTGGTGACGAACACCACCTTTTTCCCGATCAGCTCTTCAGGTGCGTATACTTTCGCAATCCCCGAAACGACAGAGCGTACTTCGTCGCCGAATTTTACCGTTTCGTGCAACAGTTTGGACGACTTAGGCACTCGTTCACATGCGATAATTTCGCCCACTTTCAGCTGCACTTTTGCAAAGTCGTCAATGCTGATTTCAGGCACTTTCTCTTCCGCCTTTTCTTCCGTTTTAGGAGCTTGTGCGGCTGTTGCCTCCGCGATTTGCGCCTGACGAATCTTCTCGATTTCGGGTGCTATATTTTTAAAATCAATACGCGCAAACAGGGGCGGAATCGCCGTGACGGTTACGCTGTCGCGAAGCGCAAAGGAAGCACAATCTTCCAAGCTACGCGTTTTACCGCCGAACGCCGAAAGCATTTTCGCCGACGTTTCGGGCATAAAGCTATCTAACAAGCTTGCGCAAATTTGAATGGTTTCCGCAAGGTTATATAAAACGTCGGAAAGTCTGCTCTTTTGCGATTCGTCTTTGGCAAGCGCCCAAGGCATCGTTTCGTCAATATACTTATTCGCGCGGCGAAGAAGAGTAAAGATTTCGGAAATGGCGTCCGCAATCCGCAATTCGTCCGCTTTTTTCACTACTTTTGCAACCGTTCCACAAGCGAGCGCTTTCAAGTCCTTATCTACGTCCGTTTCGTTTTCCGTAAGCGATTTTTGAACCGTACCGCCAAAGTATTTATCAATCATCGCAACCGTTCTGGAAACGAGATTTCCAAGTACGTTCGCAAGGTCGGTGTTGAACCGTTCGGCTACGAGCTCCCAAGTGATTTGACCGTCGTTATCGAACGGCATTTCATGGAGCACGAAATAACGCACGGCGTCCACACCGAACAAGCGTGCCAAATCGTCCGCGTAAATAACGTTGCCTTTGGATTTGCTCATCTTCCCGTCGCCCATAAGCAGCCAAGGATGCCCGAATACCTGCTTGGGCAACGGCTCGCCGAGCGCCATCAAGAAGATGGGCCAGTAAATGGTGTGAAAACGCAAAATATCCTTGCCGATCAAGTGCAAATCGGCAGGCCAGTATTTTTTATAATTTTCGCCGTGGTTGCCGTCTACGTCGTACCCGATACCCGTGATATAGTTGGTAAGCGCGTCCAACCATACGTAAACGACGTGTCGATCGTCAAATTCGACAGGTACGCCCCACGTAAAGGAGGTGCGGGATACGCACAAATCCTGCAAGCCTTTGAGCAAGAAATTGTTCATCATTTCGTTCTTTCTCGAAACGGGTTGAATAAATTCAGGGTGCGCGTTGATATGCTCGATGAGTCTATCCGCGTACTTGCCCATTTTGAAGAAATACGCCTCTTCCTTGGCAGGCTTTACTTCCCGACCGCAATCGGGGCATTTGCCGTCCACGAGCTGACTTTCCGTCCAGAACGATTCGCAAGGGGTACAGTACATACCCTCGTAATAACCCTTGTAAATATCGCCTTGGTCGTAGAATTTTTTAAAGATTTTAGAAACTTGTTTTACGTGGTCTGCATCCGTCGTGCGCATAAATTTATCGTACGAAGTACCCACTTCGTCCCAAATACCTTTAATTTCGCCCGCGATTTTATCCACGTACGCTTGTGGCGTAACGCCCGCCGCTTGCGCCTTTTCTTGAATTTTTTGACCGTGCTCGTCCGTGCCCGTTTGGAAGAACACGTCAAAGCCCTGCTTTCTCTTAAAGCGTGCGATAGCGTCCGCAAGCACCGCTTCATAGGTGTTGCCGATATGCGGTTTACCAGAAGTATACGCAATCGCCGTCGTAATATAATAAGGTTTCTTTGCCATAACCTTGCTCCTTTTTCCGTTGCGGGGCATAGCCCCGTTTGTCTATATCTTCCTTATTATACACTGTTTTTTTGAAAAAGTAAAGCCTTTGCACGGCATTTCCATACAAAAGCCCGCATATAATAGTGCTATGAACGCAATTTTTACCGTTATTTTTATCGTCTGCAACGGCGTTTTGCTTATTTTGTCGCCCGACAATTTCCTATCCGCGCTGTTAGACGGTGCAAGTAAAAGCGCCACGCTTTGTCTATCGCTCGTTGCCTCCTACGCCGTTTGGCTGGGGCTGATGAACGTTTGGCAGGACAGCGGCGTAACGAACGTGGCGTCGCGGCTTTTAAAACCGCTTTCCAAACGCCTGTTTAAAACGGATGACGAAGAAACGCTAAACGCCGTGAGCATGAACTTGTCCGTCAACCTGCTCGGCGTGTCGGGCGCGGCAACCCCTTACGGCATTAAGGCGGCGCAGCTCTTGGATAAAACGGACGAAGCGGAATACGCGTCGAGTATGTTGTTCGTTTTGAACGCAACGTCCATTCAGCTTATTCCCACGTCTATCATCGGTATTCGAGTGGCGTTGGGCAGTAACGCGCCGCTGGACATTTTACTTCCCACGCTGATTACCACCGCGTTCTCTACCATTCTCGGCGTTGTATTAACAAGATTTCTTATCCCGCCAAAACGTAGCGCTTTTGGCTTAAAAAACGGGCGTACAAAGGGGGTATGTACGAGATGACGCGCATTTTCGCCTTAATCATACCCGCTATCTTTTTGGCGAGTTTCATCTTTGCTGCTTGTAAGAAAGTGAAGGTATACGACAGTTTTACGCAGGGCGCAAAGGGTGCAATTCCGCTTATCGTATCCCTATTCCCGTATATCGCGACGGTAACGATGATGACCAAGCTTTTTGAAGTAAGCGGCTTGGAAAACGCGCTCTCGCGGTGGCTTTCACCCCTGTTTTCCTTTACGGGCATACCCAACGAAATCACGCCGCTTTTGCTTGTCAAACCCTTTTCAGGGAGCGGTGCTATCGCCACCCTATCCGAAATTTTCGCGCGCTACGGCGTGGACAGTTACGCAGCGCGGTGCGCTTGCGTAGCGTACGGGAGTTCGGAAACGATTTTCTATATCGGCGCGGTATATTTCGCGGGTTTAAAGCGAAAAAAGCTGACGCTTGCGTTATGTATCGCCGTGTTTTCCTACCTGCTTTCCGTCGTGCTTTGTTGCGGACTGTGCCGCGTGTTATAATACGACAAAATGTTACAAGATAACATTTTTTGTTTGCTACCTATCATTTTTAAAATTTTTTAAAAATTTTTTTCGTACTCTTTACTTTTTACGCGCCGTATGTTATAATATATTCGTAAATCAGTTGTGGCGACACGACGAATGAATATGCTCATCATTTTCCCCCTTATCATATATTTTGGTAAACGCCTTGGACGTTCGTCCAAGGCGTTTATCGTTATTTCAATTCATGCGCCGAAAGGCGCATTTCACGAAAAGCATAGCTTTTCAATTCATTGAATTTGTTTCAATACTTTCACGATGCTTTCCACACATTCGTCGCAAAGGTCTTTGCTCTCCGCTTCTGCCATTACGCGTACGACGGGTTCCGTGCCCGATTGTCGAAGAAGAACCCTGCCCTTATCCCCTATTTTTTTCGCCGCCGCGTCTACCGCCGCTTGCACCGCCGCGTTTTCGCAGGCGGCTTTTTTGTCCTTTACCCGTACGTTGACAAGCGTTTGCGGATACGTTTTCATGCCCGACGCGAGCTTGGATAACGACACTTTTCTGTCCATCAAAACTTGCATAATTTTCAAGCTCGTCAATACGCCGTCGCCCGTCGTAGCGTACTTAGAAAAAATGATATGTCCCGACTGTTCGCCGCCTAAAATATATCCTTCCTTCGCCATGCACTCGTAGACGTATTTATCTCCTACGGGCGTTTTTACGTAGTCTATACCAAGTTCTTCCAACGCTTTATACAACCCGAAGTTAGACATGACCGTCGTAACGATCGCGTTCTTGACAAGCTTGCCGCGTTCTTGCATATACTTCGCGTAAATATACAAAATTTTGTCGCCGTCTACAAGTTCGCCGTTCTCGTCCACGCAAAGGCATCTGTCCGCATCGCCGTCGTAAGCAAAGCCGACGTCCAACCCGTTCTCTTTCACGAACGCCTGTAATTTCTCGATATGCGTAGAGCCTACGCCTGCGTTGACGTTGACGCCGTTTGGTTCTGCGCCCATAACGAACGTTTGCGCGCCGAGCGCGTCGAATACGCTTTTTGCTATCGTCCACGCACTGCCGTTTGCACAATCCAGCCCCACTTTCACGCCCTTGAACGAATACACGCCAAGCGAAATGAGATATCCAACGTATCTGTTTCTACCGGCTACAAAGTCTACCGTTCTGCCGATTTTTTCGCCCGTAGCGTAGGGAAGAGAGGTATACGTTTGCCCAAACGCCGTCACGCTACCGTCCAAGTAATTTTCGATAAGCTCTATCGTTTCGTCGTCCATCTTCTCGCCCGCGGCGTTGAAGAGTTTAATACCGTTATCGTAAAAAGGGTTATGACTTGCGGAAATCATAACGCCGCAATCAAACCCGTCCGTCTTGGTCACGTACGCGACCGACGGCGTGGTGGTCACGTGCAATAAATACGCGTCCGCGCCCGAGGAAACGATCCCGCCCGACAACGCGTATTCAAACATATACCCCGATCTTCGCGTATCTTTACCGATAACGATTTTCGCTTTCTCACCGCCCGCGCGTTTTACGCGTTCGGTTAAATACCAACCCAAAAATCGCCCCACTTCAAAAGCGTGTTTTGCCGTAAGTTCTACGTTCGCTTCGCCGCGAAACCCGTCCGTTCCGAAATATTTACCCATGTTGCCTCCCAACGATATGATTTTTGTCTTTATAAATACAATCCGCTTTAACCGTTCCGCGAACGCACGAAAGCGGATAAATTTGCGCGTTCCTGCCTATCACCGTACCCGGATTGAGCACACTGTTACAGCCCACTTCCACGAAATCGCCAAGCATTGCGCCCACCTTTTTCATGCCCGTTTCTTTGCTCTTTTCGCCGTCCCTTATCACGACGAGCGTCTTATCCGATTTGACGTTAGACGTAATCGACCCCGCACCCATGTGTGCCTTGAACCCCAAAATAGAATCGCCGACGTAGTTATAATGCGGCACTTGCACGCCGTCGAATAGAATAACGTTTTTCAGCTCCACCGAATTGCCGACGACGCAGTTTTCTCCAACGAGCGCGCTACCGCGAATGAACGCCCCGTGCCGCACCTCCGTTCCTGCGCCGATAATGCACGGCGAACCGATTTGCGCCGTAGGCGAAATAATCGCGCTCTTATGCACCCAAACGCACGGCGAAATTTGCGCGTAATCTTCACCCAACGTTTCACCAAAGCGCGTGATAAACGCTTTCAGCCCCGATAAAGCCTCGTACGGATACGTGAACTGCGACAAATACTCCTTTGCCTGCGTTCGCTCTAAATCGTAAAGTTCCGTGATTTTATACATTTTTCGCTCCTTTTTGTCAATCTTTTCCTATTATACCCTATATTCCCCGAAAACGCAACGCTTTACATATAATTTCTTATTCTTTCACTTTTTTGTGCTTTTCTTACGGTTGTTTGTTGTTTTCTTTCGGTTTTTTGTGGTTATTTTTCATTTTTTCGCAAAAATCTCTATATCAGTATATTGTGTGTTTTCTTATCTTGCTACTTTGCAGTATGCAAAAAACCCGCGGCAAGTATACGCTTGCCGCGGGTTTTTACAAAGCAAATTTACTTTTTCTTTCCAAGAAAATATTTTACAAGTGCCGCGCTGATGATGATTGCGTAGCCTATAAAGCTGATCCAGTCGGGCAGTTCGGAAAAGAAGAGAACGCCCCAAATCGCGGCGAAAAGCACCTGCGAATAATCGTATACGGAAATTTCTTTGGCGGGCGCGAAGGAATACGCCGTCGTCAAGGCAAACTGCGCTACGCTTGCCGCCAAGCCCGCAAGCAATAAAAAGACCACTTGCGCCGCCGTCATGGGTTGAAAATCGGCAATTGCCATGGGCAACACCGCCGCCGTGGAAAACACGGAAAAGTAGAACACGATAATGCTTGCGCGTTCCCCCTTGCCGCCCAAATATCGCACGAACGTATACGCCAAACCTGCGCCAAGCGCGCCCAAAACGCCTACGAGCGCGGGAATACTTTTGGATAAATCAAAGGACGGTTTCACCACGAACAACGCGCCGAAAAAAGCAATAAACACGAGCAGCCAATCCTTCCAGTTTGCCTTTTCTTTCAGGATAAAGAAGGAAAAAATAACCGAGAAAAAGGGCGCGAGTTTATTCAAAAGCGACGCGTCGGATACGTACATATGATCGATGGCGTAAAAGTTGCCGATAATCCCTACCGTACCCGCAACCGCACGGGCGAGCAAGGGAAGAAAACAGCCTTTTTTAATCGCAAACGAACGACTTCTTACGAGCAAACAAAAAGCCGTAACCGCCGCCACGGCGTTTCTAAACAACGCTTTTTGGAAGGTGGGCAAATCGCCCGAAAGACGCACGAATACGCTCATAAGCGAGAAAAAGAACGCGGATAAAAGGATACACAAAACGCCCAAAGCACGCTTGTCTTTTCCTCCGCCGTTTAATTGTTCACTTGATAACTGACTTTCCATACGCATTATTATACTCTTATTTTTAAAAAAAGTAAAGCAGACGGCGAAAATTTTCCGCAAATAACTATACACAAAAGGGAAAATATGATATAATAAGTGCAAGGTGATATTATGCAAAACGTTTTTGGGAAAAGGAATTGGACGATTTTATTGCTGTTCGGGTTGATTGGGCAAATCGCTTGGGCGGTGGAAAATATATATTTTAACCTGTTCGTGTTTGAAACCATCGCGCCTGATTTGGACGCGGTTACGCTCATGGTACAGCTTTCGGGCGTTGCCGCAACGATAACCACGCTCGTGGCGGGTACGCTTTCCGATAAAACGGGAAATCGGCGTTCGTTTATATCTTTCGGGTATATTATTTGGGGTATTACCGTAGCGGCGTTCGGGTTGATTACGACAGAGAATATCGCAAAACTGTTTGATACGACCACGGTAAAAGCCGTGGCTATCGCCGTTGCGCTCGTCGTAGCGCTCGATTGCGTGATGACCGTGTTCGGCTCGACGGCGAACGACGCCGCGTTCAACGCTTGGGTGACGGACAATACCCGCGAAGAATACCGCGGAAAGGTGGAAAGCGTTTTATCCGTTCTACCGCTCGTCGCCATGCTCATCGTAGCGGGCGGGTTTGGTATACTCGTATCGTTTATCGGCTATAAAGGCTTATTCTTCGGGCTGGGCGGCGTGATTACCGTTTGCGGTATCGTTGGAATTTTTACCGTAAAGGATAGCCCGTCGCTCGTTAAAAACGGCAAGCTGAAAGATATTGCGTACGGGTTTAAACCGAGCGTCGTCAAAGCACATACGCCGTTGTATCTCACACTCGTGCTAATGGGCGTGTACGGCGTGGCGTGTCAGATTTTTATGCCGTATCTCATTATTTATATGAAAACGTATCTTGGCTTTACCGTCATGGAATACAGCGTCGTGTTCGGCGCGGCGATTATCCTCGGTGCGGCGGTAAACGTGTTTTTAGGTCGGCTGTCGGATAAACGCAACAAAGCCGTTATGCTCTACGCCGCAACGGGCGTGTTCGCGCTTGGGCTTACGGGTATGTACGCCTTTTCTTTCCTTTCGGGTAAGGCGGCGACGCTCGTACTCTTTGGTGTGGCTGGGTTCGTGATGATTACGGGTTATATACTCGTTTCCGCGCTTTGCGGCGCGCTCGTGCGCGATCATACCCCCGAAAAGGACGCGGGAAAACTGCAAGGCGTGCGTATGATTTTCAGCGTACTTATCCCTATGCTTTTAGGTCCTGCTATCGGCAACGCTATCAATAAAGCGGCGGCAATCCCCCTGCCCGATTTGACGAACGCGGACGTGATGACCACGCAATATATCCCCGCGCCCGAAATCTTTTTGTTGGCGGCGATTACTGCGCTGTTGATGTTTGCCATCGTACCCATTTTGGTAAAGAAAACGGCGAAAAAGGAGAAGGGAAATGACCTTGAAAACGAGATATAACGTAGGCGAAACGCCGCATAGTCAGCACCCTTTCCCGCAGGCTAAACGGGAAAACTGGCTGTGTTTGAACGGAAAATGGAATTTGCAAAAACTACGGGGCGAAAGCGTTGTTTTCGACGGAAAAATTCTCGTTCCCTTTTCCCCCGAAACGTTGCTTAGCGGCATTGAGAATTTCCGTTTAGAAAGCGGCGAAACGCTCGTGTACAGCCGAAGCGTCGTCATAGACGAACGCTTTTTAAACGGCGCTATTAAACTGCATTTTGGCGCGGTAGACAGCGAGGCGGAAGTATTTTTCAACGGCGAAAAGGTAGCCGTGCATCGCGGCGGGTTCACGGCTTTTTCGACGCTGCTTGAAAACGCACGAGCAGGCGAAAACGAACTGGTTGTAAAATGCCGCGACGAAGGAACGAGAAACGGCGGCGCGTTCGGGAAACAAAAAGATAAACGCGGCGGGATTTGGTATACGCCCCAGAGCGGGATTTGGCAAACGGTTTGGTTGGAATTTATGCCAAAAACGCATATAACGGGTTTGCGCTTTACGCCGAATTTTACAGACAAGAACGTTCGCGTGCAATCGAATTGCGGCGACGAATGGCAAAAAATTACCGTATACGACAACGGCACGGAAATTTTACGGGAACGGTATCAAAGCGAAACGGACTTGCGCTACGATTTCGAGCCTTGGTCGCCCGAAAACCCCAAACTGTACGATTGCGTCATCACGAGCGCGACGGGAGATAAAATCGAGAGCTATTTCGCGTTCCGTGCCTTTGGAAAAACGCGGGACGAACAGGGCGTAGCGCGCTTGACCTTGAACGGCAAACCCTACTTTTTTAACGGCGTACTCGATCAGGGGTATTGGTCGGATGGTATGCTCACCTATCCTTGCGATCAAGCGGCTTGGGAAGAATTGAAACTGCTCAAAGACATGGGCTTTAACACCGTGCGCAAACACATTAAAATCGAGCCTATGCGTTGGTATTATCATTGCGATAGATTAGGGCTCGTCGTTTGGCAGGATTTCGTGAACGGCGGCGGCGATTATAAATGGTCGCATATTGCGCTCCTGCCCTTTTTGGGCTTTAAGCACCGCGACGACGATTACGCGTATTTTGCACGTAACGACGCAGACGGGCGCGCGGAGTTTGCTCACGCCGTGGACGAAACGGTTTCAAAGCTGTATAACTGCCCGTGTATCGGGCTTTGGACAATTTTCAACGAGGGCTGGGGACAGTTCGATTCCGCGCATTTTACCGAGTACGTACGCAGCTTGGACAACACGCGTATCATCGATTCCGTCAGCGGTTGGCACGATCAGGGCGTAGGCAAAACGGAGCTCAAAAGCTTGCATACCTATTATACCCTCTTGCGCGTACCCAAGGACAGCCGACCTGTGGTTCTTAGCGAATTCGGCGGGTATTCCATGAAATGCGCAGGACACGTTTTCGACGAAGAAAAAGAGTTCGGATATAAGAAATTCCGTTCGTTTGAAACGCTCGGCGCGGCGGTGGAAAAACTGTATCTTAAAAAGGTGTTGCCGCTAATTAAAAAGGGCTTGTGCGGGTGCATTTACACGCAAGTTTCAGACGTGGAAGAAGAGATTAACGGGCTGGTAACGTACGATAGAGAAATCGTGAAAATTCCCGTGGAATTTATGAAAAAAATCAACGCGGAAATTACCGCGGAAGCAAATAAGGTGAAATAATGGAACAAAAGAAAAAAATGCCCCTGTGGGCAAAAATCCTGTGTATTATCCTGAGCGTGTTGCTCTCGCTCGTGCTTATCGTGCACGCGGGCGAAAAGTTCATCTTCGCGAAGTTCTTTTTCAAGGGCGCGGAGCGGGAAATGAAAATTCCCGGGCTGTGGTCGGGGTTCGTACCACAGGGCTTTGACAAGCTGGACGACGACACGTATCTTATGAGCGGTTATCATAAGGACGGTGAATCCCCGTCCATGCTCTATATCGTGGACGACGACGGCGCGACAAAGTGCGAGCTGTATAACGCGGACGGTTCGGCTTACACCAGCCACGCGGGCGGCGTTACGCATTTCGCAAAGTGGGTATACGTAGCGTATAATACGGGCGAGGACAGCACCTATTGCGATATGTTTTTATTGTCCGACGTGCTGGACGGCGACGGCAAAGCAACCAAAGTGGATAGCGTTTCCGTACCCCTGCCCGTGTCCTATTGCTCCGTCTACGACGGCGTATTATACGCGGGCGCGTTCTATCGCGACGGCAGCGAATATACTACGCCCGAACACCACCGTATCACTACCCCTTGCGGCGATAAAAACACCGCGCTGATGGCAGTGATGACGTTGGACGAAAATACAGGTAAACCTATCCGCCCTATGCCCGAATTCTATTTTTCAACCACGTCCAACGTACAGGGCATGTGCCTTACGGACAGCGGAAAAATCGTTTTATCCACGTCTTGGGGTTTAACCAAATCCCACCTGCTCGTATACGATTTAGAGCAAGCAAAAACGGGAAATTTGGACTTTGACGACGTGCAAACCCCTATCGTGTATTTGGACGGCGATTGCCTCGTACAAGACGTCGTTTGCCCGCCTATGGCAGAAGAACTCGTTTACGAAAATGGCAGAGTGCTTATCTTAACCGAATCGGCGAGCATGAAATATTTATTCGGCAAGCTCACCAGCGGAAACTACGTGCGCAGTTTTCCGATTGAATAAAGACTTCTTTACATGATAAAACGGGCGGTTGCCACCGTCCGTTTTTGCGTATTTCTTAATAGTAATATCCGTCGTAATAAGGATCATAATAGTAAGGGTCGTAATAGGGATCGTATGCAAGCGCGCCAATCAATGCGATAAACGCATACAAAATGGTCAGCCCTGCCAACACCGTAGCCGATATTCCTAAAACGAGCGCGGGAATAGGCGGTTTTCTACCCGCTCTTTTTTCGCGTTTAAATACTTTAATAGATTGAATACCGAACACGAGCGAAATCACGCCACCGGCAACCGCTATCGACCATACGACGAAAAATCCGCCCGTAAAGCCCGTGCCTGCGCCGACGATTAACGCGACAATTGAAAAGATAAAAGCGAAAAATCCGACGATCGTGCCAGCCAACGCCTTGCCAAAACCCGTCATCACGCTTCCCTCGCGCTCTACTTGCGGTTGCAACTTGGGTTGGGGTGCGTACGCAGGTTGAAACTGCGGCGTAGGTTGCGTAGGCTTTTCGTCCATTAAGTCCACGGACTTACACTCGTAACACAAATCTTCGTCCGTACCGATAAATTTACCACATTTTTTACAATACATAATCTATTCTCCTTTTTTTATTCTAATATCGCCGTCGGCGATTATTTTCGTTGTTTCTACGGCGCTACCTACGACGGTGAGAAAATATTCCCCGCCGTCGGTTTTGAACGCTGTACTGTATTTCAAAACGCCGTCCGTTTCTATTGCGTTAGGTAAAAACGCTTTGCCGTTTTGCAGTTTAAACGCCGCCTCTTTCACCGTCCAAAGCCTGTTGATTTCCCTTGCCCTATTCTCCCCTGTCGGCAGGGCGGCAAGTTCCTTTTCCGTGCAAATTTTTTCTTCGGGCAAATCGTGAAAACGCGGTTCGTCGATTTTTTCAAAGTCCACCCCCACGGGTTGGTTGCTCACGGCTACGCATACGAACTCGCCCGAATGGCTGATAGAAAAATATACGTCCTTACAAAGCCATTTCCCGCCGTCCTTGTGCGGTTTGCATTTCTTCAATTCCAAACGGAACGAACGCCAAAGCGCCTCTTCCAAGAGTTTCCAAGCATAAAATTTTTCTTCGCGAACTTTTTCGCTACGGCACGCGTTTATTTCCTTTAAGCGGATTTTGGGATAAATCTTTTCGTTCGCGCAGGCAAACGGGAAAGCGCGCAAATAGATATCGCAAACGGGTTGCTTTTTATAATCCTTTCGCGCCTCGTCCGTCTGATCGCTACGGCGATATCCGTACGCACACTCGTAGGCGAAATGCTCGCAGTTGTTGTTCAGGATATGATATCCCTTTTCCCCTATCCGACTTTTGGCAAACGCCACGACCGATTTGGGTTTTCTACGGAATTTGCGTTCCTCTTTTTCCGCTTTTGCCACTTCTACGAACGTACCGCAAGAAAATTCCGCAAGGTCGGTGGTGCAAACGCGGACGTCGCGTTGCTTAGCAAAGCCGTTTACGGGCGGCTTGCCAAACTGAATCACCGTATTATCGTCCACGTAAATACCGAAATGGTAAAAATCGTCGATTTTTACGCGTATCATGTCCCCAAATTTGGGATCGTTTAACAGGAATTTCATTTCTTTTTCTTTCTCTTTTTTAAATCTTCGTAGAACTGCGCTAAATTTTCTTCCGCGTCGTGCAAAAGCGCGTTGGCTTTATCAATCGCTCCCGCCGCGTGCGGTTGGCTGTTGTCTACCCGTACGGGTTCGCCGACGACTACCCGAACGCGCGAATACCATTTTTCGCGTTTGACGATATACAAAGGTACGACGGGCACGCCCGCGCGCATAGCCATCATCGCCGCGCCCGCTTTAAAGGCTTCCACCTTGTTTTCGCCTTTGTTGATAGCTCCCTCGGGGAAAATTCCCACCGCCTTGCCCGCTTTTAGACGGGTTACGATTTGTTTGAACGTCAAAACGCTGAAATTTTCTTTATCGACGGGTATGCACAAGAAATGCCGAAACAGCCAATTGTTGAATTTGCCTTTGAACAGCTGTTTCGTCGCCACACAGTTAAGCCGACGATACCAAACGGTACAAAGTAAAATGAGCGGATCTAAATACCCCGAATGGTTGGAAATAAACAAAACGCCGCCTTTTTTGATTTTACGTTTCGCCGCTTTGCTCGGATAGATATATTTAGGACGCAACCACAAAAGCGCGGGGATTGCGCCCGTTATTTTCGCAAAATCGTAAAACCAAGCCCCAACGCCTTTATTACGTTTTTTGCGTGCTTTTTCTTTTTTGCGTTCTTCTTGCAAGCTCATCTCTCAACTCCAAAATCCGTTCGCGCATAACGGCGTTCAATTTCTCCACGTTTTCCTTTTCCGTCAGGTTATCGTCTAAATATTCCGCGGCGTAAATGGGTCTGCCTATTATCACGCGCGCACGGCGACGGTTAAAATAACTGCCGTTGGTGTATACGGGGATCATGGGCGCGCCGCTTCTCAGCGCGATATACGCCGTACTCGGCGCAAAAGGCAAGGGGCGTTCTTCGCCGTCGTTTGGTAATCTGCTTTCGGGAAAACTGCCGATAACGCCGCCCTTTTCCAGAATTTCTTCCGCTTTTAAAAGGAAAGAAAAATCCATACCGTCCCTGTTCACTTCCACGCCGCCCATAGCGCGTAAAAACCTTGCCAAAGGTTTGGTTTCAAACAGCACTTCCGCCATTAAATAGCGTAGCGTTCGACAAGGGAACGTGAACAGCATCACCGCGTAATCGTATACGGACGTGTGGTTGGATATGATAATGGCGTTTCCTTTTATTCTACGGCTTTGCGCTTTCTTCTCCTCGTAATATATTTTCGTGCGGAAACAGAAAAATTGCGCTATCCAAGCCGTTACCTTCGTAAACGTTTGAAAAAACCGTATCATGCGGCATCATCCGCTCTCATTATTTTATTAACGCCGTGCTGTAACAATGCAAGCGACACGATATTGAGCGGTAAAATCACAAACACAACGCCAAAGAGAATATGCAACCATTTCTTATCCGTTATTTGCAAACCCTTTGCTTTTGCAAGCTCTTTTAATTGTTCGTGCGCGCGCACGCAAAGCACGCTCCCAGCAAACGGTACGAAACACGCCAAAAGCCAACGCCCAAGCCCGTAGGGTTTGTTGAAGAGCGCTTTGAGCGAACGGAATAAAAAGGCAATCCAAACGAACCCGAATATAAAGCCCGAGAGCACGGAAAGTCCGATTTGGACGAACAGGATTTCGCCCTTTTCCTGTTCTTCGTCCTTGTTTTCCTTTAAATAGTCATCGATTTGCAAGGACGGGTTTTGGCGTTTGAGTTCCTTTGCCACGACTTCGTGGGTATAATTCTTGGGCATTTTGAACGCGACGGCAAAACCGACCAAGCACATAATACAAACGACAATCGGCACGATTAACACGCCGAAATTGAACACCGTTTCCACGCCGACGCCGAACTTTTCCGCTGCGTTTGCCGCGTTTTCCGCGTATACGATACCGCCCGCCGCTTTGCTGATAAACAGCATTTTCACGTTCTCCCAAACGAGCGATGCGGAAATCGCGCCGATAATGGACGTGCAAACCGCTTGCGCCGCGAAATACATTGCCGAATGGTTTTTACCCGTCAATTTTTCTTCCACGCTGGAAATTTGCGAAGGCACGAGATAAGGCATCATGAAGAACGAACCGATCGCCCAACTACCCATTACCCCGCCCACGCAGGAAATGATATATTGCGCCGTCTTATTCCCACCCGTCACGTACAACGACGCGAACACGAAGGATAAAATGGATACGGCAAAGGACAAAAGACAGCTTTGATACGCAAAGCGCAAGCCCTTTTTGTCTTTGAGTTTATTAAACAAGTACAACATAATGGGCACGGGCGCGAACGCGCAGGTATTGATAATCGTCATTTCCAAACCGTTAAAGCCCATACCCCCTTCAATCAGCGCGTTCATGGACGATAAGAACATTTGCAAGCCGAAAAACGCGCAACAGTTGACGATTTCCCAAACGATAAACAGCTTATTCCCAAACGTGAGCTTGATACTTTCCACGATTTTGATTTTTTCCGCTTTCGCGCCTTCCAGCTCGGGATAGCCGTACTTCTTCCCTTCCTTAATCATAAATAAAGGTATGGTAATCGTGAGCATTAACGGTAACGCGCAATAAGCAAATTCATTGATATACAGTTTAAAACCGCTAAGCAGTACAGGCACGAGCGCGTACACGATACAATAAGAAATGGTATCGAAAAAGGATTTGAATCCGGAAACGCGCAAGCGTTGACTTTCGCTGTCGCAAACGTTGGAAAGAGAACCGTAAAAGGCGATCATACACATCGTATACGTAGAGAAAAATATAAGCGCCCAAACAATAATCCAAACGGTGTTTACAAGCTGATTGTCCGCGCCGCCAATCGGCCACCAACAAAACGCGTACGAGATAATCATAGGGATAAAGCAAAGCGCTATCGGCGGACGGCGACGTCCCCAGCGCGTGGAAAGCGTGTCCGTGATATGCGCGAACGGTATATCGATAATCCCGTCAAACGCTTTTGCTATTGCGTACAAAATCGGGAACACGGCAGGCAAAATAAAACAAGTGCCTTTCATTATCACTTGATAGGTGTCCCCACCCATCGCCGCGGGGTTGATGGCGTTGGTGAAATACGCGCCCATCAAAACCATTAAAAAGTTCGGTCCAAACCCCGAAAACGCGTATAAAAATTCTTTCCATTTTTTATCTAAACTGCGTACCATTTTTGATTTTCCTTACAAGTTCTCGTTGATATATCCCGCAAACTGCGAAACGGTGTACAAACAATCGTCGCCCGAACGCGGACAGTCTATTAAAAATTCTCTTTGTAACGTAGAAAGTAGAGCAAAATAATCCAAACTGCTACCCTTTAAATCGAAGAAGAAATGCGCCTCGTCGTCAATCGTTTCCGCCGCCACGCCCAGCGTTTTGGCAAAACATTCGCGTACCTTGTCCGCAATCCCGTCCGCTTGTTCCGTTTTGGAAACGGCAAGCTCTTCGTCGATAAGCGTAAGCGTTTGCAACCTCCTGCCGTTGCGTTTGAAATCGTTTTCGCCAAGTAGCGGTTCTTCCGTAAACCGCACCGTTTGCACCGCGCCCGAAAGATTGATCCTTGCAAGCTCTTTCTGCGCCGCCGCGCGTAATTGCTCCCTTTTTGCCGAAGACGTGAATTTTTTGATTTGTATCACTAACGTCGCCTTGCCGTCGCGCATAATAAGCGCGTGATTTTCACTCCCGCCTATGCGGATTTGTTTTTCCGACCATTCAGGATTGATATTTTCCCCGTCCGCGCCGATAATCACGTCGTCCGCTCTGCCACGGATAAAATACCGCCCGTTTTTCTCCATCGCCTTATCGCGCGTATGAAACCATCGTCCCGTCAGTTCTTCTCTCACGCCGTCCGTATAGATATACGTAGCCGTCGATTTACCCTGCACGAGCAGCTCGCCCCGTTCGTCGATTTTGTATTCGACGTGCGAAAAAGGTTTTCCCACCGCTCCGTCGCAAAGAAAGGCTTTTTTCGCCGACAGTTCCACCGACGTTATCCCAACTTCGCTCATGCCGTACCCGTTGGCAAGGTGATAGCCTATACCGTTGAAAAAGCGTAAAACGTCTGTGGATATCACGCTCCCGCCGCTGATTAAAAAGCAAATACTTTCGCCGAAAATCTTTTCGCGCACGCTTTTGAAAAAGAGTTTGGAAAGAAAATTCCAGCCCGTTTTTTGCACGAGCGACATGGCTTTTTCGTATTTCCGCTGCATCTTCTCGCCCTGTTTTTTAAGCTCTGCACAAAACAGCCTGTATACGACGTTCCAAAAAAGCGGCACGGCGAAGATATGCGTAACTTTGTGTTTTCTAATCGTGTATAAAATCGTTTCGGGGTTTTGGTCTTTAAGCTCGACGAACGTTCGCGAAAAAAACGCAAACCACATAAACATCGCCGCCAACCCGAAAATATGATACAACGGCAAAAACATGAGCTGTTTCAATTCGCCCTTGTAATGCTTTTTTATCGCTTTGCTTTCGCGGATAATATTCGCGCTATCCACCAGCTGATAATAAAAATTTTCGCCCCTGTACACACAAAGCTTAGCGGTAAGCGAAGTTCCCGAACTCATCACTACGATTTCATCCGCCCAAGTATCGGGGATTTCCCCTGCGTACGTTTCCGCATTTTTGACGAGCTCCGAAAGTGAAAAGGTCGGCATAGGAAATTCCCGCCCGTTTGAAATAACGGCGACTACTTCATACGGCGCAACCGTTTCTTTCAGCCGCGCAAAGTCCATGCGCGTATTGAGCAGTAGCGGCGTATATCCGTTTTTCAAAATCGCCCAAAACGCCTGCACCCAAGCCATGGAATTATCGGCGTAAAGCCCGATATATCCGCTTCCTTTCAAGCCCTGCAATTTTTCTTGCAACACGCCCGACAATTTTTCCACGCCTTTCTTACAATCGCCGTAGGTGGTTTTTTCGATTTTACCGCCACGTAAACGTTCAAACATGACGAAATTTTCGTCACGGAACATGAGCGTATAAATATCACGGAACGTTTTTTGCGTCTTAGAAAGCGCACGAATTTTTTCGTTTACTAACTTGTCTATATTAATTTTAGGCACTTTTTCCTACTTTCCTATTTCACACAATTTTCACTTTGATAATCTATTGTAACATATTTCAACAATTTTCGCAAGTAAATAGCCATACTTTTATTTGGTAATATACTATGTAGTCGCCATTCCTGAAAAAAACCGATATTTTTTATTTTTTTCGTATTTTAGCGCATATTCGTTTGTGTTTGCGTTCAAAATGTGTTATAATATGTTCAATTGTTAGAAAAATAAAGACGGGTTTTTGAACTTTTTACAGGTTTTACGGTTCTTTTTATAAAAACAGCGTTCAAAATTCAAGAATGACGTATACAAAAATGAAAGACAGGTGTGATTATGACTTTAACAAAAAAACAATTTGACGTGCTGGCGGCTTTAACCGAAGGCAAACTCTCACAACGCGAGTTGGAAGAAAAAACGGGATATTCCTTGGGCAGCGTAAACAAGGCGGTAAAGGATTTAACGGCGGCGGGATATATCGAAAACGGACTGGTTACCAAGCAAGGCTTTTCGGCGTTAGAGCCCTATCGTGTAAAACGGGCTATCTTTATTGCCGCGGGATTCGGTTCACGGCTCGTGCCTATCACGCTCAACACCCCTAAACCGCTCGTTCGGGTCAACGGGAAACGGATTATCGACGGGCTTATCGACGCTTGTTTAGACGCGGGTATTAACGATATTTATATCGTCAGAGGATATTTAGCGGAAAACTTTGATCAGCTGTTATACAAATATCCCATGATCAAGTTCTTGGAAAACCCGCTGTACAACGAAGCGAACAACATTTCGTCCGCGATTTGCGCGAAATACTTACTCTCGAACGCGTACGTATTCGAGGCGGATCTTTTGATTTCTAACCCGAAAATCATTACCAAATACCATTACTGTTCCGATTTCTTGGCTATCAAAAAGGACCGTTCGGACGATTGGTGTTTTGAGGTAAAAGACGGAATCATTACGCAACAAAAAATCGGCGGCTTCGATTGCTGGCAAATGGTAGGAATTTCCTACTGGGACGAAGCGGACGGGTGTAAGCTCGCCAAAGATTTACAAGACGTTTACGAAATGCCCGGCGGCAAAGAAAAATACTGGGATCAAGTGCCCTTAACCGTCAAAAAAGAAAACTACCAAGTGGCGATAAAGCCCTGTTTGGATTCGGATATCGTGGAAATCGATACGTTCCGCGAGCTCAAAGCCATCGATAAAACGTACGACGTATAAAAATTATATTAAGGATTTATATTATGGAAAACAAAAATTCTTCTTTGAGAAAACAGTTGAGCCCGCTCAGCGTATGGGCACTTGCGTTCGGCTGTATCATCGGTTGGGGTTCGTTTATCAACCCCGGCAAGAAATTCCTGCCCAACTCGGGCGTAGCAGGTACGGCAATTGCTATGGTGCTCGGCGCGCTGACCATGATCATCATCGCGTTCTCGTATGCGTACATGGTTCCTAAACACCCCAGAGCGGGCGGTGAATTTACGTTCACGAAAGCGTGCTTTGGCAAACAAGCCGCCTTTGTTTGCGGTTGGTTTTTGATTGCCGCGTATCTCACCAACGTGCCTATGAACTCTACGGCAATCGGCTTGATCGTGGACGGCATTTTCGGTCCCGTGCTCAAATGGGGTTTCCATTACAGTATTGCCGGTTTTGAAGTTTGGTTGGGCGAAATTATCGTCGCTTCGACGATTTTGATTTTGTTCGGCGTGCTGAATATCTTCGGCGTAAAAAAAGCGGGATTCGTACAAACGATACTTACCGTACTTTTAATCGTTTCCGTGTTCACGCTGTTTATTTCCGCGCTCATCTCCCCGTACGCAACGGTGGAAAACATGTCGCCCGTTTGGGGCTTTGACAAGGAAGCCGCCAAAGCCGCCGGCGCGTACGCAAGCGAACACGCCGTGAAAGATTCGGGGATTGCCAGCAGTATTTTGGCTACGTTCGCCATTGCGCCGTGGGCGTTCGTCGGATTCGACACTATCCCCCAAGCCGCGGAAGAATTCAAGTTCTCGTATAAGAAAATCATCTTTATCATGGTCATCGCCATTCTCTTCGGTTGCTTCGTATATATCGCGAACAATACCATCGCGGCGGCAGCTTTGGAAAACTGGCCCGACCTTATCGTAGACGCGGAAGGTACGCCTTGGCTGTTGCTCGTAGCCGCCGAAAAATTGCTCGGTCCTTTCGGAAAAATTCTCGTCGGCGTAGCCGTAAGCTGTGCCGTTTTGTCGGGGATTATGGGCTTTTATTTGGCGTCCTCGCGATTGATGTATTCCATGAGCAAGGACGGGTATTTGCCGAAGATTTTCAGTAATATCGACGAAAAACACGGCACGCCGAAAAACGCGATTATCTTTTGTATGATCATCTCCCTTTCCGGCCCCGTGCTCGGCAGAGAAGCCCTCGGCTGGTTCGTGGACATGAGCGCAATCGGCGCGTCCATCGGTTTCTTCTTCACGAGCGTATCCACGTGCAAAACCTTAAAACGCGATAAAGACGGCGGGAAATTCCTGTTCACACTTGCCGTACTCGGCGCGGCGTTCTCCGCAGCGTTCGTCGTATTACAACTCATTCCTATTCCCGGGCTTGAAGGCGTGCATTTCTGTTGGCAAAGCTATCTCATGCTCGGCGTTTGGGTACTGCTTGGCGTCGTGTTCTATATCACGCAAAGAAAGCATATCTTATCGTCGCACGAAAAACCCGATTTCATGCAATCAAAAGACGATTAATCTCATGCATACCCCGCCCCTACGAAGTTCGTAGGGGCTTTTTTCTATACAACGACGTACCGATCATTGACAAACGTTCGCGTTTATGATAGAATAAATACGATTGAATAAAGGTAAGGATTTTTCATATGGGAATTATCGACTTTCACACCCACCCGTTTTTAGATAACAGGTATAATATTTGTAAGCATATCCCCTTTTGTCACCCGTCCGCGGAGGATACCGTTAAAGCCCTGCGCGGCTTAGGCGTCGTCAAGATTTGCGGCTCGGTTATTTCACCCGAAACAACGAAAGCGGACGGCTCGCCTTATGCCAACGAATGGGAACGTATCCGTGAATGGAACGACCACGCCTTAGCCGTAAAAGAAGTATACGGCGATTTTTACGAAGTCGGATTCCATATCCATCCCGATTTCCTTGCCCAATCCCACGCGGAAATTGATAAAATGGCAAAACTCGGCGTGAAAATTATGGGCGAATTAGTGCCTTATATCAACGGCTATACGCAATACGCAACACCGCAAATGCACGAACTCGTTTCCCACGCAACCGAAAAAGGTATGGTCGTGAATATCCATACCGCGCCGAAAGCCGACGACGACATCGATGCGTTCGTAGCGCAAAACCCCGATGCTACCATCGTAGCGGCACACCCCGGGGAATACTCGACGCTCCTGCGGCATTTAGCGCGTATGCAACGCCACGAGAAATATTATCTCGACCTGTCGGGCACGGGCATATTCCGTTTGGGTATGCTCCGCCGCGCTATCGACGAAGGCGATATCCACCGCATTTTATTCGGTTCAGACTTCCCCGTCTGCAATCCAAGCGCATACGTCGGCGCCGTTACGCTCGACCATTTGCTTTCCGAAGAAGAAAAATCGCTAATTTTATGCGAGAACGCAAAACGCTTGCTCGGATTAGAATAACACAAAAAAATTTTTTATCATATATAGTATTGGAGCTATTTTTATGATTTTATATTTTTCTGCAACAGGCAACACCGAATTTATTGCCAAGCAACTAGCGCAACGACTGGACGACGAGTGCATAAATCTTCTTCCGCGCATCAAAGCGCAGGATTTTACGCCCGTTTCTTCCGAAAAACCGTTTATCGTTTGCGCGCCCGTCTACGTGTGCGAAATTCCACGGTTTATGGCGAAATATCTTAAAAAACTGCCCTTCTCCGGCAGTAAGGACGTGTATTTTATTTTGACCAGCGGTGGATATTGCGGACCTTCGGGAAGATTTTTAAAAAAGATTTTCAAGAAGAAAAAGATGGTTTGCCACGGTCACGCAGAATTTAAAATGCCGCGAAATTACGTTGCCAGCAACGCTTATCCCATGCTGGAAAAAGAACAGGTTGAAGAGCGGATTATCCAGTCATATCAACGTCTTGAACAGGTTTCATCAGATATTCTTGCGGGCAATAAACTGACGGCACGACACGTATTTTTCTTTGAAACGCTCATCACGTTACCTTTAAACCCCGTTTGGTGCAAATATAAACTCAAAGCAAAGGATTTTTACACGACCGACGCGTGTATGGGCTGTGGAAAATGCGCCAAACTTTGTCCGCTCAATAATATCCGAATCGTGGATAAAAAACCCGTTTGGGGCGACCAATGCACGCACTGTATGGCGTGCATCGGCAACTGTCCCGTCAAAGGCATTGAATACGGCAACGTCACCCAAAACAAAGAACCTTACAATTTTGGAAAATACAAATACGTCGTAGAAGATTTGAAGAAATAAATGCACGTAAAAACACGAAAGAACGCACCCAATGCGGTGCGTTCTTTTTTGCGCTAAACATTTAAGATTTAAAAGGGCTCGATTTCGTCTATCCCTACATTTTTGTTTTCTAAATACGTAGTTATTATTTTAACGACAGCCGCTCCAAACTGTTCCCACTTTGTTTTTCCAACTCCAAAAATGCGCAAAAACTCGTCGCGTGTTCGCGGATAATACGTAGCAAACGCAACAAGACAAGAATTGTAAAAAATGCACGTCGACGGTATTTTTCTTTGTTTCATAACCCTGCTACGCCAAGTTTTTAAGGCATATAGTAATTGCAAATTCGTTTTTAAATTCCCTTGTTCGTCGTATATCAATTTGTAGGAGCGAAAATCTTTTTCCGTTATTAGCTTTTTATTTTTTAACATAGCCTTTTCCTTATTTGCAACTATACTATTATTTTAGCACAATATTACCCGTTTTGCAACTGCTTATACTTCTTTAATTTCGCACTCTCTTCCTTTAAAATCCTTATCAAGAAACGCTTTGGGTTATAAGTAAATTCAGCTGTTCAACAACTTCAATTTTATTTTTTACGTTTATTGTGAAAGTTTTTTCCTGCTCATTTAAATCCCTTGCTTTTATAGCGATATTACCGTGTTTACTCATAATTTCCCCATTTTTTAAGGAAACAATTTCCACGCCCGAAATAGTTTCTATCGGAAGAACAGTCTTGAATATTCCTTGCCATATAATAAGATTTTCTCTCTCCTTAACAATCGCATAATTAGGTAATGCAATTAACATAATCAAACTAAAAATGATGGTAAATATAATAACTGACATAAAGAATATTCCCAACCAACGAAAATCAGGGGGCTTTAAGAAATTAAAACTTGTAGGCAAACTAATAAGGAATGCTATTAACACAAAAGCAAAAAACTTCTTAATATTATTTTTCGCTATAATTTCTCTTTCTTTTTTCATATTTTAATCTCCAATAGAAACCGATTGCGCATAAGAAATCATATTTTTTTCCAACTCCTCGTAATTTCTTTTTTCACAGCCAAAACTCACTTGCCAATATGCGTCGTCCGCCTTATAGGTAGCCAATAAATATTTATAGGTTTTTCCACCTTGTTCAAAATCGAAAGTGAAATATATTAATTCTTCGTTTGTGATAATTTCCGTTGTGGACGGATATAAACTTCTATACTCTTTTGATATTTTCTCCGCATAATCATAGCAAGTACTCTCATAAGGATTCCATTTGTTTGTATCAAATCCGTCGAATCCCACCTTTAAAGTCAAAACCATCATTTCTTCGGAAGAATAATAAGCTGTATATTCTAAAACTTCTTTTTCTTTAAAATCGTTTGTCAGTACAATTGATAAACCACTTTTTTGAAATGTTTTTTCGCTTTTATAATATTGAAACGTAAAATGAGCCACTGTAAAAAAGATTCCGAAAAATAATATCAATGAACCTGCAATAAAACCAACCAATGCAAAAATCTTTCTTTTTTCCATTTGAACACCTCGTTCTCATTATAACTTTTTTATGTGAACTTGTCAAGTTTTCAATATATTTTAATAAAAAATGCTTATTATTTAAGGTCTGGATTTTTGCCCGAAACATGATAGTACTTCTTAATGTGTTTCGGACTACCACTAATCCCACGGGAGAAAACAGGGATAAAAAGCAAAACACACTTCCATATACCTTACAAGTCAAGGTCATGGAAGTGTGCTTAGTTGGAGCAGGTGACGACGAGCTGCCCGTTAAAAAAAGCGTTGATAACGCTTTTTAGGGGCGAGATAAGCGAGCGACGATAGGTAGGAGCGAGCGTGCCCGAGTGCAAAGAACAGCTTTGCGCGAGAAAGGCGAACTCTTTCGGCGACGTTAGCCGTTCCACAAAGAAAAACGCACCCCGTTGGGTGCGTTCTTCTTTTTGGAGCAGGTGACGAGAGTCGAACTCGCCGGGAACAGCTTGGGAAGCTGCCGCCATACCGCTAGGCGACACCTGCGTTTTTAAGCTGACATTATCCGTCAGCTTTCTTATTATACCCGTTTTTTATATAAATGTCAACGGTTTTTTCTCATACTTTTTAAACTTGTAGAACATTTTCTTGGCAGTCTTTACACTTACCGAAAAATTCCAGCGTATAACCTTCAACGCAAAAATCGTCGCAAGCCGTCGTTTCAATATTCCCGCTCACCGAAAAATTCTTCGGCTCTACGTCCGCTACCTTTCCACAATGCAAACACCTTGCATGGCAATGCGCCGATACGTTATAATCGTAGCGCACCTCGTTTCCTGCAAACCGCAATTCCAACGCTTGTCCACCCGATACGAACCCACCGAGCACACGGAACACCGTCGCGCGCGATACCGTCGGCGCTAATTCATGCACCCAACCGTATACTTCCGTCGCCGTTGGATGATTAAGCGTTTTTAACGCTTCATAGATAACCTGCTTTTGTTTCGTCTGCCTCTCTTGCACGCTTTTACTCCTTAATGAGATTGAATATTGATTATATTATAGCACAGGTTTTGCATTTCGTCAAGGATTTTTGGAAAAAAAGGCAAAAAAAATATTCGCTCCGCAATATTTATGCAGAGCGAATACTATTCATCAGCCCAAATTTTTTAAATTGAGGATAGAAATTTCTTCACCGTTTTGCGCGTCTAAATATACGACGTAACGTTCCTGTTCGTACTGACAAACGAACTCATAAGCAAGCCGTTCGCCGCGCGCGGTTTGAACGATAGCAAGACGGGAAGATTGCACCTGCAGATTATCGTGCAGTTTACCCATTGCCTGTTCAAGGTTGATTTTCACGGTGGGCAGAGCGCGAACTTTATGGTTCAACGCATACCTGGTAGCGTCCAAGCCCGTAACAACGCCGCGGGTACGGCAAACTTTCACCTGCACGCCGTCGGGATATACTACTACGCCGTCCATCTCGTACACGAATTTAAAATCGACGTCCGTACCGTTCTCGCGCGCTCCTACCGCAACCAAATCTTGGTAACCGAGTTTTTCCAAAAACGTTTCGGCGATCATTTGTGCGTTTTCCATGGTAAAATTATCGTCCGTACATTCTTCGTAGTAATCGAATCGCAACAACGTTCCGTCGCTACCGTCGATTTCGGCGAACAACATCGTGCCCTTATCGTCGTAGCCTTGCACGTTATAAGCGATATAGCCGTGTCCTACCGTTTCGCCGATGCATTGAAAATCGCTGATTTGATAATCGGAAAAATACAACGCGCAATAATCTTCCGCCTTGGACGCGTCTATTTTCTTCATTTCTTCGGCAGGCGCGACCTTACTTTCCTGATCTTTCGCGCCTTGCAAAGGATTGTTTTCTTCCAACGTCAATTTTTCGAGATTTTCCAAAACGCCCGCGAATTTCCCCGCGCCCTTTTTCACGTACTGCATCATATCTTCATCCGCCATATTCGCCACGAACGAATCGAGTACGCCACGCACTTCTTTACCCATTGCGTACAGTTTTTGCAACGTTTCGCCGTCCTGCTGCGTCAACGTTTCGCCATTACGCAGTTTCGCAAGCATACGTTCGCTTTCCGCCGCTACGTGATTGATATACGACGTCAAATTCCTATCCGATTCTGCGGAAACGGGCATTTTTTCCAAGTCCGCCGCCGCCAAACGCGATTGCACCAACAAGTCTGTCAAAATACGGCTTTGTTGCGCGGGCGAGTTGGAAACGCGCGCTCTGTCCAAGTCCTCGTCAACGTTTTCCATGATTTCCACAAACTCGTACGTCGTCGCGCGATAGCCCGTCATTGCCGCGTCGTTCATTTTGTTCATCTCAATCGCGCCTACCGTAACCGCAGTCGTCAGCGCAAGCGTTACCGTACCAAGCGTAATGACCGCCGCAAGCCAACCGCCGTAATCTTTACCGCGGCGTTTATGGCTTTCCCCGTCCTTTTTCTTTTCGGTGTTCTTTTTCTTTTGCGCGCGCTGTTTTTCTTGCGATTTTTTCGCCTTTGCATGTGCGCGCTCGCGGGCGCGTTCTTCTTCAAGAGCCTTGCGCTTTTCTTCACGCGCTTTGCGCTCGGCTAAACGTTTTTCTTCCATAGCCTTTCTTGCCGCCGCGCGTTTTTCCGCTTTCGCCTTTTTTCGCGCTGTGCGTTCAGCTTTGGCTTTTTCTCGCGCCTTTTTACGCTTTTCTTTTTCTTCCTTTTTCGCAATCGCCGCGGCTACGCGTGCTTTGGCGGCTTGGCTTTCCCTTTCGGCTTTACCGTTGCTGCTCTCCGCGTTCATCTTCTCGGCGTTGACGTTGCGTTCCTTTTCTTTGACGATTTTAGCCGCTTTTTGCGCCGCCGTTTTCGCCGAACCGTTCGCTGCGCTTTGCGTTTTTTTCTGCGGTTTATTTTCTACTTTTTCTTCTACGATCTCCACTTTTTCCGCACCGGACGACGTGTTCGTAGCAATTTTCACCTTTTTTTCTTCTTTCATCATTATCTCCTCTCATTTTTAATGCACAATGCACACTGCTAAATGCATAATAATTGTAATATTTTTAATTTCTCCGCAATTATGCATTATGAATTATGCATTATGCATTTGCGTTTATTTTTTAAATAGCAAAGACGTGCTTACCGATCACCGTTACCGTCTGTCTGTCGAATATCCACGCGCTAGTGGCGATGGCGGGGTTGTAATAATAAATCGCGCCGCCCGTGGGATCCCAACCGTTGATAGCATCGCGCGCCGCGCGCATCGCCGTTTCGTTGGGTTCAAGATTAATTTGCCCGTCGTCCACCGCGGTAAACGCGCCTTTTTGATAGACTACGCCCGCAACGGTGTTCGGGAACTGCGAACTTCTCACACGGTTCAAAATTACCGCGCCGATCGCTACTTGACCTGTATACGGTTCGCCGCGACCTTCCGCGTGGATGGTCTTTGCGAGCAAATACACGTCCGAGCTGGAAAACCCGTTCACCCCGCCCGTTTCGTTTCCACCGCCGCCCACGAGCAGGTTATACGAATCGTTCATACCAAGCGCTTTATACGTCGCCTTGCCCACGACCCCGTCCGCCGTCAAGCCGTTCTTTTTTTGGAACGCAATCACGGCTTTTTTCGTCGCCGCGCCGAACACACCGTCCACCGCGCCGTTATAATATCCCCAAAGCTTTAAACGGCGTTGCATTTCTTTCACTTCGCTACCCTTCGAGCCCTGTTTCAAAACCGCCGTTTCCACCGTCTTTTCTATGGCTACGGCTTGTGGCGTATTATTCACGTTCGCCCGCAACGCCGCGCCGCCTACCGTCGCCGCGCCTATCGTCAGCGTACATGCCGCCGCAACGAGCAAAACGCGTTTCTTCATTGACTTTTTCATACTTTTCCCTCCTGTATGTAACGCGCCCTTAGCCTTTCTGCCAACGCCGTATAATTTCAACGATTTTGCTTTTATACACGATATCCGTATTCGGCGTAGCGGCAAAGCACAACGGCGGATACGCCACGCACCACCAATTATCCCCCGCGCCCGCACCAAGCCTAATAATCAACGCGTCGTATTCCCCCGCAGGCAGGGTATAGCCGTCGTATACGCGGGTGGGAAATTCCGCTCGCTCTACGCTAGCCGTAGCTCCGTACGTATACCCGTTCCGTCTTAAAGCCTGCGTTGCCACTGCGGCAATTTGCGTTAAATGCGACTCTAAACCTTCCATTGCCGCCGCCTTGTCTTGATACTGAGCAACGAGCGGCGTGAGATATTCCACTACTTCGTCGCGGACGGTATATTTCACCGCCTGCGCGTCGTCGGCGTTAGAGTCGGCGCGAATGTGGATACGCAAATATTCGTCCGTTTCCGTCGTTTGCCCACCGAAACAGCCGTAGAAACTGAACGCCGTTAAACTTATTATGATTGACAAGAAAAAAATTATGCAAAATTTTTTCATAAAAAAATAACCTCCGTGGTTTTTGTTCACGGAAGTTATTGCCATAATTTTGTGATTTTATACTTCTTCTATCACACTTTCTTCCCAAGAATGATGGTGCAGCTCGCCTTGCGTAAGCAATCCGTTATAACCCGTTTGACGGAGCGCTTCGTATAACGCAATGGCTACAGAATTACTCAAATTAAGCGAACGCGCCTCAGAGAACATAGGAATACGCAAACATTCGCCCTTATGCTTTAATAAAAGTTCTTCTGGCAAGCCCTTGGTTTCCTTGCCGAACACGAGAAAATCGCCGTCTTGAAAGCTTGCCTCACTGTGGATAGCTCTGCCCTTGGTGGTAAAATAGAAAAACCGGCTATCGGGGTATTTTTCCCGCAACTCGTCAAAGCTGTCGTAATAACAAATCTCAACGAGATTCCAATAATCCAAACCTGCGCGTTTTAAATACTTATCGCTCACTTCAAAGCCCAAGGGCCGAATCATATGCAAGCGCGTACCCGTTGCGGCGCAAGTGCGCGCGATATTGCCCGCGTTTTGCGGAATTTCCGGTTCAACTAAAACGATATTAAACATAATCCACTCTCTCTTTTTCAATCTTCCTTATATATTTTATCGCAAAACGCCATACAATGCAAGCAGAAAACGGTATATTTTAGCAAAATGAAAAGGTATAATCGCAAAAAGCTCGGCACATACTACCGTTACGAAGGCGACGCCTTTGAAAAGGGGATTTCATTATGCAATTTGAAAACACGGAAACTTTTAAAAACTTAGCCCGCAGTTTTGCAGGCGAATGTCAAGCGGGTATGCGTTATCAGATGATCGCAAAACTCGCTATGCAGGAAAAAATGAAAACGCTCGCGGATGCGATTCGTACCATCGCCAAAAACGAAACGGTGCACGCTACGCAGTTTTTCAATAAGATTATTCAAAAATCGGGTAGTAGAGATAATATCCATTTCGACGCTGGTTATCCTTTCCATGCGGGAACGCTTGCGGAAGGCTTAAAATTCGCCTCTATGGACGAAAAAAGCGAGTCGGAAGATATCTACCCCGAATTTGCGGTAATCGCGCAAAAAGAGGGCTTTGAAGACGTTGCGGCGCTTTATAAAATGATTGCCGAAGTAGAACGCCAACACAAGATTATTTTCAGTTATCTTTGCGACGGCGTGAAAAACGGTACGCTTTATAAGAGCGAATCGCCCATTCTTTGGATTTGTAGCGAGTGCGGTTATATGCACGTTGCTACCGAGGCTTGGAAAACTTGCCCGCTTTGCAAGGCGGAACAAGGCTACGTCGATTTGCATTTGCCTTTTGAAGGCGTAAGAGAGTAAACCGTTTCAAAGGCGTTCGTCTTTGACTTTAAAAATAAGGAGAAAAGGAAAATGAAACAAAACAAGCAGAACAACCAAAACAATCAAAACAACAACCAAAAAGCAAAAAATTGCGGCAACAAGAACTGCGGCTCGAAAGACTGCGGCAGCAAGAACAGCCAAAACCATAGCTTTAACCATGGCGGCAACGAATAATCGCAAATCCCGCATACCTGCTCCCACGCAAAAGGCGATAGCCATGTTTACAGGTCCGTCGGATACGGACGTAAACGGGAGCTACACGGGCAAACCGAAAGACAAAAAAGAACAGCCCGTACAGGATGCGGACGATTTATAAGAAAAGCCTTTGCTCGGCAATACGCCAAGCAAAGGCTTTTTTTCATTATACTTGTTCCCATTTTACAATTTCGCCGTTCTCGTAACGCCAATAACGTCCCGTTCCTGTCAAACTGCTTTCCGTGTAATAATAGCGTTTGGTATTTTTTAAATCGTCGTTTGCTTCTTCAATTGTAATTTGCGACCACTGTTTCGACGTTCCTTTATATAATATTTCTTCCAATCTCACACACGTATTAAACGCACCCGTACCCATGAAATTTACACTCGTTGAAATCATAATGCTTTCCAAGCCTGTACAAGATTGAAACGCTCTTTCTTCAATCGTCGCTACCGCTTCGCCTATCGTTACGTTCGTCAATGCCATACAAGAATCAAACGCATATCCACCAATCGTAATAACCTGATCGGGAATAATTATTTCCGTCAAGCCTTTACAATCTTTAAACGCCGCTCGACCAATTTTCCGTAAGCTTTCAGGCAACGAAACGCTCGTTAAATCCTCACGCTTTGCAAACGCGTAGCATTTGATACCCGTAGCACCCGTCGGCAAATTCAATTGCGTTTCTTTGCCCGTATACCCAACGATTATCTTTTCTTCATCGTCCGTATAAAGGATATATCCATTGTTATCCGTCGAAATTTTACTTTCATACGGCTCGGTATGTATCGTCAACGCATAATTCCCTACGTATCCGTTTCCCGATTGCCCTAATGCAATATTCAACGCAGATTTGTTGTACACTTCCGCCAAGAAATAACATTCTTCAAACGCGTGCGTTCCAATCGCCGTCACTAAGCTACCAATCGTAACACCTGTGAAATTTGCACCGTAAAATGCGTAATCGCCAATATTCGTCACCGTATCGGGAATTACAATCGACGTGGTTTTTTCCCCGTCAATATACAAATCCGCGCCAAAACTTAACGGGTTTTCACTCGCTTCGTCAAAAACGATATTGCACCAATCCGCCACGTCGCCCGTGTAATACACGTTTTTCAAACCATTGCAATATAAAAACGCTGATCTCCCAATCCCCGTTACCGAAGTGGGAATCGTAACGCTTGTTAAATTGTTGCAATCATAAAACATTTGATCGGCAATTGTCGTAATACCGTTTTCTATCGTCGCGCTCGTCAAATTGCCGCAACCGTAAAAAATACTTTCGCCCATCGTCGCAACGCTACCAGGAATAGTAATTTCCGTCAAATTATCACAATTGCCCAGCGCCCAATTCCCAATCTCCGTAATGCTATTTGGAATGGTAACGCTCGTGAAAACTTGCCCTGTCAAAGCGTATTCCGCAATCGTCGTTATGGGCAAATTGTTGTACGTTTCGGGAATTATCAATGCCGTATCCGCGCAAGAGCCTATCCCCGTAACGCTATAATACGTTCCGTCATCCGACAACGTATATTGCAAAGCGGGTACGCCGTTTGCACCGCCACTATTAGGTTTTCCACCCGTGCCGGTGTTTGTTTTGTTGTTATCGCAACCGACAACACCAAACGCAAATGCGCTAACGCTTGCAAACGCAAGCAAGCCAACCAAAAACTTTTTCGCTTTTTTCATATAAAAGCCCTCCGAATAAAAAAGTGTCGTAACGCAAAGGAAACGACACCCTGTAAAAATGTCTTTTCGCTTTGCTGCGACACAAAATAACAATCATTTACCGAGAAAGATTTTATAACGCGAAAAAGATACACTTCTACCAAAGAAGTATATGTTTTCGAATAATTGAATATTTAATTATGTCGCAAGTATATTTTACCACCTTTTACACTATCTTGTCAACAATTTTTTCCATATAAAAACAAGCTGAAATTTTGCACAATCGTAAAAGTAATTATTTATCGTTTTTATTTATTGGCACAAAAACAATATTTTTGCAACTTTTTTACGCAAAATAGTTGACAAACGACTATTTTTCGCATATAATAATACTACAAAATAGTTTTGGGCTGGGTTGAAACTCCCGTAGGTCCATCGTCGGCGGGGATATTCCTCGCCTTTTTTTAGGTTTTATATGCAAAAGACTTTAAGCGTTTTTATCGATGAATCAGGCGATTTTGGAAAATATAATAAAGAAAATCCTTATTATCTGATTACCATGGTTTTTCATGAGCAATCGCATAGCATTATTTCGCAAATGGATAACTTGAATGAGCAATTACGTTTTCAAGGATATTTATCCCATAGCTTACATACCGGTCCATTAATTCGAAAAGAAGAAAAATATATCGATTTAACTTTCGATGAACGCAGAAAAATCTTTACCTCTTTTATTCATTTTACAAGAAACGTTGATATAACTTATAAAACATTTATTTTAAGGAAGAGAGCTTCCGACAATGAAAGAATTCTTATGATTTCCTTATCTCAACAAATACGCGATTATTTAAGTCAAAAAGAAGACTTAAATAACTACGAAAAAATTGTTGTTTATTATGATAACGGGCAAATTCAATTAACGCATATTATTCGTGCCGTTTTTGAAGACTCTCGCACCTCTTTTCGAACGGTAAAACCTTATAATTACCGTTTGTTCCAAGTAGCCGAGTTAATTACAACCATGGAACTTATTAATCTCAAAAAAGCAAATAACAGCAATAGCAAATCAGAGATTGCTTTCTTTGGTTCCATGAATAAGTTCCATAAAAATTATTATAAACTGATAAAAAAGAAAAGCTTAGATTGAAGTAAATATCCCCAGCGTTTTAACCCGCTGGGGATTTTGATTAAAAGTCGTCGTTCTTTTTACGTTTTTTAGAGCCGCTCTTGGGCGTGGGCGCGTCGTCGTCGTTGAAATCATCGTCGTCATCGTCGTCATCGTCATCGTCGTCGTCCATGTCGTAATAATCGTCGGCGGATACGTATTCGAAGTCGTCTTCGGGCGATTCTTCCATTTCTTCTTCCTCTTCTTCCTCTTCCTCGTCGTCAAATTCGCTGTCGGGAATACCAAGGTCGAGATCCTCGTCGTCATCGTCCAAATAACTACGCCACGACGCGTCTTCCTTGTCCTCGTCCTCGTCCAGTTCTTCGTCTTCGTACGAAGATTTCTTTTTACATTCTTCGCACATCTTTTCCCCAAAGCGCATATAGTTCTCGCCGCAAAGGGGGCAAAGTTCCGTTTCTTCCGCCATTTCTTCCGCTTCGATGTCGTCAGAGAACGTCTTTTCGCCGCTCAATTCTTTTATACATACTTCGCAGTATTCCTGTTCGTCCCCGTCGATGAAATTAAGCTCACATCTCGGACATAAAATATATCTCGCCATACAATCTTTTCCCTCGTTATTTCGGCGGTTTAACACCACCTTTATATTTTGGCTTTTAGCTTGCTATATTATATTAATATTTCTCAAATTTGTAAACTGTTTTTGCGCCCTTTTTCAATATTTTCAAAAAAATTTTATCGTTTTTTATAGAAAAAGGTCGTTCTACTAATCAGAACGACCTTTTTTTCCTTATTCTTCCGTTTTTTCTTCCGCGTTTTCCGACACTTCGGACGTAGCCGGTTCTTCCGATTCTTCGGTTTCCACCACCGATTCCGTCGCAGTTTCTTCTACGTTTTCTTCCGTTTCGTCTGCGTATACGTCGATAGATTTATCGTCCGTGGTATCGATCTTCTTACGCTTGTACGCGTTCACGGTTTCTTCCGCCTCGCGTTTTGCCGCTTTCTTCTTCTTGATCGCTTTTACAATCACGAACGCCGCAACCAAAACGACAAGCGCGCTGCCGCAAGCAATCAACCAAACTGCCCAAGTCGGCATACCGCTTTCTTCTTCCGTTTCTTCCACGTCTTCTTTCTTCAAGAAGTCTACCCAGTCCGCTTTCACGTCGTCTTTATCATCCGCCGTCATTTCGCCGACAAGGTGTACAACCGTGCTTTGCAACGCAAGTTTATCTTCCGCCGCCGCGCTGTCTTTAAAGAGTGCTACGAAATCGTCAAACGCCTTTTGCTGTACGTTGTCGTACAAATCCTTAACGTCTTCGTACGCCGCCGTTTCGCCCGTCTTGAAGTAGTAGTTCATCAAGTTTTGCAAAACGCTGTCGTCGCTGTATTCGTCGATATAATCGAGCACCTTTTGATATTTTTCGTTGTTGGCTTTCACCGCTTGGGCGTCCGTTTCTACCGCGTAGATATAATTATACGCCGAACCCAAACCAAACGTTTGCGCGCCCGCATACAATACGATATCCTTCTTATTTTCGCCTAAATCGTCGAAAAATTCGGGTTTATACCAGCCCGTATTCCATTCTACGCCCAAAATCTTCGTAGCCTCAAATTCCGCGTCTTCGCTTTCAAAAGGCGTGTTCAAGTCGTAGTCCTCTTGGCTGCCCGTATACTTGATCTTGGAAATATCGTTGCCCGTATAATAATACAGGTAATCGCCGCGGATTTGCCAAAGCGACGCACCCGAAAGCGTTTGTCTGAAATCAACTTTCTTCGTAACGCCGTTGACAGGTTCGCTTTCTTTTACAAGCGTACTGTTATCGCTCGTGAGATATAAATACCAATGTTCGCCGTTATCGATATAGAACAGCGCGTTTGCGGTGTTGGTGGTATTGAGCGCAACCACTTCCACTTTATCGCCTTCGTTACCGCTTACCGCGTTCCATTCCGCCCCGCTCCAAGACGCGTCCGCAAGATAGTAGAGCTTGGTATCCGTAGCATCCGACGACGTTTTCGTTACTTCCGATCTCGTGAAATACACACCGCCGTTTTGATGACTGCTGATCGTGTAGGTATAGCCGTCCGCCGTAACAGGCGCGCCGCTTGCGTTGAACTGCGTTTTTTCAGAGTTAATACCCACGCCGTCCAATACCAGCGTACCAAGGTTCACGTACGGATAGGTCGTGTAATCCCCCGCCGAGAACCCGTCGTGTTCGTCTTCTAAATACGCTTTATCGAAATCGTACGTCTTACCGCCTTTCACGGTGTACGATGCTGCGGACGAATTAACCGATTCCACCGTCGCCGCTGCGTTTACGCAATAAATTTGGTCGTACGACGCCGCCGTAGCGCCTTTTACGTATTCCTGCACCGCCATCGTGTAGTACACGTTCGGGTTAGCAGGGTCGTTCTTGTCGTAATAGAAACTCGATTTCGCCCCGTCTACAAGCGTGGTGTGCTTGTCCGTCTTGGTGTTATACGATTTGAGCGCACCGTCTTCTTCATACATACAGTATACGGTGTCGTCGTCGCCTACGGTTACGAACCGATACGCCGTCGTATTATCTTCCAAACGGAAATAATAATCGCTCATCGCCTCCGAGCCGTCCAGCTTCGCGCGCTTGAAATCAATCCAGCCGCTTTCCACGTCGCCTTCCATGTTCTTGTCCGTCGTGGGCGTAGCAAAATACACGTAATCGCCGTAGATATAAATACCCGCGTCGTAGTTTTGCGCTACGAAAAGCATGGGTACTACGGTATCCACTTTATCGAACGCGCCGCTGGCAAGGTCGGTTTCGGCAATACGCATAAGCGCACCCTTTTCCACCGCGCCGTATTCGTTGCTCGCGTCCGAACTTTCCACACCGTTGATAAAATAGACGTAGCCGTCTTTCTTCACGGCAAAACCGCCGTTCGAGATTGCCTCGCTTTCCGTACTTACGTAGCCGGGCAATTTTTCCCCCGTGTACGGTTCGTCGTCCTTACAGCTTGCAAAAGCGAACGCCGTCGCCGTGCACGCAGTCAAAGCCAACGCACCAAGTAATTTTTTTCTAATATCCTTCATAGTAAGGACTCCTTAAATATTTGTCTGTTTTCCACACGCGTTAATCCCCCCGTCTGCGTGCATAGATACGAGCAACACAATCCGCATAGAATATAAGGCTACTTTAACGCATATTCTATTATATATCAAATTTCAAATCAAAGCAAACAAAAACGCCCCGTTTTTATCGCTTTTTTCGGTGAAATTTTCAAAAAGGAGGTTTTTTTACCTTGGAAAGCTTTGGACTTGCCAATTTTTTGCAATCTTTACTCAAATTTACCACGCCAACGTCGCAAAACTCGACGCCAAGCGAGAGCGCAGAACCGCCGAACGAACCGCCGTCGCAAACGGTGCAAGAACAGCCCAAAGAGCCGTCGCACACGTCAACGGACGCGGTATTGCAGTTCATGCACGCGCACGACGAACGCGCGCGCCGCTTAAAGCGTTGAATACTGCTTACATACAAGGGTCAAGGGACACAGTCCCTTGCGGAGTGCAGAGGCAGAGCCTTTGCATAACCAGCCCCTCAAAAAAGCAAAACGCAGTTTTGCGCCCCCACCGCCGTCGGCGGTCTATCACCTTGCGTTAATACAATTCCAAATCTTTTACGTCCGTCAATTCCATCGCAAGCCAAAACCCCGTTTTGAAAGCGTTGGCATATATCTTTTCATAAACCAAGCCGTCAAAGCCGCCTTGCGCAAAATACGCTTCGTTAAATAGCGCTTCTTGCTCTTTAGTGAGTGTGTCAACAAATTTATCCATACTCTCTATGTATTCTTTGTATTCTTTGGTTTCAGATAAATCTTCTAACGGCTTTTCTAACTCGTTGATTTTTCCGTTATACAACGCCTTTAATATACTTTTCATTTTGTTTACCTTTCCTTTTTGCGCTTCTATATTATAGATTTTATAATATTATAATTCTATATTATAGATATGTCAAGTATTTATTATGATAATCGTGTATAATAATTCTATAATATAGATTTTTTGAGGTTTGTTATGGAATTAGGCGAAAGAATTAGAGAATTAAGAACGGAAAAAGGCTTGTATCAGCGTGAACTTGCGGAAAAAATTCATATTGCGCCGAACACCTTATCGCAATTTGAAAGCGGAAAGGCAAAACCGAGTTATGAAGTATTAACGGCAATAGCGGATTTTTTCGAGTGTAGTATTGACTTTTTATTGGGGCGTGAAGATGATTTTGGGAATATAACGGTAAGCGATAAAAGCGCGGAGGCTATAACGACGGAAGAAAGACAATTATTGCACGATTACCGTTTATTATCAGTTAAAGAAAAAGCTCAAATCAAAGAACACGTGGAACTGTTTTTAGAACGGTATAAGAAATGAAAAAGTGCTGTTAATGCAGCACTTTTTCATTTCTCTCGCTTTTTCCTTTATAACGCCACTTCACCGTCGCTACACACGACTTTCGTCGCAGGAACGGAATCGTTCCAATACTCGCCCTTTTCTATTTCCTTCCACTCCGCCACCGTTCCCGTAAATGTTATACTCTGCAAATTTAAACACCAATAAAAGGCATGATGTTCAATTTTCTTTACGGATGCGGGTATGGTTATATTGTCTAACGATAAAAACGTATTGAAAGCATAAGATTTAATTTTTGTTATACCATTTGGTAAAGTTGAGTTGATTTCTTCGCCTCTCCAAGTAACCAATACTCTATCGTCGCCGTTCGTATAAATGATATAACCCTGCTCGTCCATAATGAACGAGCCACTTTCATTTTCTTCGGTATAAACATGTGTAACATAATATCCTATATAACCGTTTCTATCACTTCCCGCCACAATGTTAAGAGCTGACCTATTATACACCTCCGTTAGCATATTACACTGGTAGAAAGCATTCTCGTCTATTTTCGTCAACGAAGAACCTAACGTTATACTACGTAAACTTGCACAACCATAAAACGCATTGTTTTCAAGCATCGTCACGGAATCGGGTATTGTTATCTTCTCTATATTTCTACAATAGCCAAAAGTCTGGCATTCTATTCTTCTCAACGCATTAGGCAACGTTACCGTTTTTAAATTGTGACAACCGTCAAAAGCCCAACCGCCGATTACAGTCACGGAATCAGGTATTATTATACTCGTCAAATCAAAACAAGATTCAAATGCGCGTTCACCGATAGTGCTTACGGAATTACCCATTGTTATGTTCGTTAACTTATAACAATACGAAAAAGCGCTATTTCCTATTGTAGTCACCGAATTTGGTACGACGACACTTGTTAACTGCGGACAATTATGAAATGCACCATTCCCTATCGTTGTCAAAGAATCAGGCATCGTTACACTTGTTAAAGCATATAAATTACTCAGCGCGCGCTCTCCTATCAGTTTGCAACCGTCAGCAACGTTGACAAATTCCAAATCCTGATTTCCTGTGCTCGCTAAATATAAATATGGATTCGTTTCACTTCCCAAATAATTTAAATCGTCCTTTATATTATACGTCAAACAATTACACTCATAAAAAATTCTATCCCCAAGTTTCTCCAAAGAATTTGGCAAAATAGCGTTTGTTAAATTCCTACAATTGGAAAAAGCCTCTTCGCCAATCGTTGTCACGGAATCAGGTATCGTTATGCTACGTAAGTTTGTACAATACGAAAATGCATAATCAGCAATAATTTTTGTTTGCGGCTGTATTTGATAATTAGTTTCATCTTTAGATTCTACGCTTAAAAGTATATACCACGGGTTCTCGTCATTTCCAAGATACTTGACGTTTTCATACGTAGCACCGCTTAATTTATCACAATTTGAGAATGCACCCCGATTTATTGTTTCTACGGCTGCTCCGAGAGTAACCGTTTCCAAATTGATACAATTTAAGAACGCGTTCTCTCCTATGTTTTTTAGCGAATCTCCCATCGTTACACTCGTCAAGTTCTCACAATAAGAAAATGCTTCTTGCTCAAGCGTTACCACAGAATCAGGTAGCTGCATATTTTTTAAAGCGCAACAATTCGAAAAAGCATATTCGTCAATATTCAATAATGCTTCACCAAGCGCTACGCTTTGCAATTTTTGGCAGTCGTAAAATGCACGCTTGCCAATTCGCTTAACTCCGTCACCTATCCTAACCATTTCCAAATCTATACACTCAAAAAACGCGTCATCGCCAATCCCCGTTACGGAATCCGATATCTCGACACTGATTAAATTTTTCAAGCCGTAAAAAGTAAAATCGTTAATCTGCTTTACGCCGTCAGGAATCGTTAATTGCGATACGCGCTGATTCGATATAAAAAAGTTCTCAATTCCAGCGATTGGGTTTGCCGTTGTCTCTTCAAAAGAAATCGCACACCAATCCACTATATCGCCTTTATAATACACCGTTTGTAAATTTTCGCAAGCCGAAAAAGCATAACGCTCAATTACGGTAACCGAACGCGGTATCGTTATACTTGCCAAATTCCCACAAGCCGAAAAGGAACTGTCTGCAATTGCCGTTAAAGAATCAGGGAATATTACGCTTGTCAAACTTTCACAAGCGCAAAATGCGTTAAAATCAATTGTTTCCACTGAATTTGGTATTGTTAAATCTTCTAACGCTGTACACTTATAAAATGCACTTGCTTGAATTTTTCGCAGTGAATTTGGCAATTCTATATATTGCAAACTCTGGCAATTGGAAAACGCCTTTATCCCAATAATCTCCACCGAGTTTCCCATTACTACGCTCGTCAAGTTTTTGCATCCGTCAAAAGCATAATCGCCAATCATCTTTACCGAGTCAGGTATTCTTATAGTCTTTAAATCACCAATACCCACGAAAGAATAATTTTTTATCGTTTCTATCCCATCCGGAATAATCAATTCCGTTACTTTTTCATTATCTATATATAAACTGCAATTTTTATCCGCTAAATCCGATTGATCTAACGGATTTGAATACTCCCCAACAAAATCAATCCTACACCAATCTCCTATACTCCCCGTATAATAAACGTTTTGTAAACGTTTACAGCTCACAAATGCACTACCACCTATTTTCATTACCGTTTTGGGAATCGTTATACTCGTTAAATCGGAACAATTATTAAAAAGTGAATTCTCAATTACCGTTATGGAATTAGGCAACGTTACATTCACCAAATTTTCGCAATCTCGAAAAGCAGAATTTCCAATTTGCATAACTGAATTCGGTATCTCAATTATTTCTAAGGAAACACAATTCTGAAAGGCAGAAAATCCAATGCTGTTTAAATTTTGAGAAAGTTGGATTCTCTTCAAATTTTTACAATCCGAAAACGCCATTGTATCAATCGCTGTAATCGAATTCGGCAACGTTACGCGCGTTAAATTCTGGCAAGAAGAAAAAGCAACCATTCCAATACTTTCCACTGGCAAATCCTTATAAGTCGAAGGTATGTATACGTCAGTATCCTTGCATTCACCTATACCGTCGACGATATAATAAGTATTATCTTCGGAAAGCTTATACTCCAAACCGTGACTGGTTACGTCTTGATTACATCTCTCACAAAACGCACCCGTATGTCCAAGTGAATCTGCTATAAAAGTTTCTTCACCTTTTTTACCACAAAAGCAGGATTTATAATAAACACCTTGCTCCGTACAAGTCGCTTCCTCTTGCACGTATTCCTCCTTTACTACTTCTTGGTCATATACGTGTGTATGCATTTCATCGCTATTATAGGCGTCATTGTCAACACAAGCAACGCAGAAAGAAGTAAATATGCTTATACTTAAAAGAGATAATAAGGCAGCAAAAAATTTTCGATACTTTTTCATAATCACTCCTTCAAACTTTCTTATTTCTATTCTATCATATTTTATAATCTATTGCAAGCAATTCACAAAAATTACAAGCATCGGAACATCCGATGCTTGTAATTTTTTTGTGTCGTAATTATCTGTTCGAGACCTGAGGTGCGCTCGTCGGGGCAAACTTTGCTTTTCACGCAATTCCCCTACGGGAAATCGCGAGCTTGCGTCGTTGCCCCTCCTCTTCCCAAAAAAATACGACGTCTTTTTTTTGGAACCCTGTTTGTATAAAGCACGTCGCGCGCAAAAAAAGAAACGCTGGATAAACCAACGTTTCGTTTTTTTCGTTATCTCTTCGAGAATTGAGGTGCGCGACGTGCTTTCTTCAAGCCGTACTTCTTTCTTTCCTTCGCGCGAGGGTCACGGGTTAAGAACCCTGCCGCCTTTAATGCAGGACGGCTGTTTTCTTCCGCTTCTAACAACGCACGCGCTACGCCAAGACGAATCGCGCCTGCTTGACCCGTGTAACCGCCACCGATTACGTTTACCATAACGTCGTATTTCGCCGTTACTTCCAAAAGTTCAAGCGGTTGCTTTACGATATATTGAAGCGTTCCTTGGGGGAAATAGTCTTCAAACGCGCGGTCGTTAATCACGATCGTACCGTTACCACCAGGAATTACGCGAACACGCGCAATCGCTTTCTTTCTTCTGCCCGTGCCCCAGAATTGAAGTTTCTTTTTAACGTTTGCTTTTGCCATAATTCAATCCCTCTCCTTTAGTCTACTTTGAGTTCTTCGGGCTTTTGCGCCGCGTGGTTGTGTTCCGCGCCTTTGTAAACGCGAAGCTTCTTCAACATAACTCTACCAAGGCTGTTTTTAGGCAACATACCTTTCACAGCTTCGTAAACGGCAAGGTCGCTCTTTTCCGCCATCAATTTCTTGTAGGGGATTTCTTTCAAACCGCCGATATAACCGCTGTGGTATCTGTAATATTTGTCCTCCAACTTCTTACCCGTCAAAACAACTTTATCCGTGTTCAAAACGATTACGAAATCGCCCGTGTCCACGTTGGGGGTAAAGGTGGGTTTGTGCTTACCGCGAAGAACGGAAGCGACTTTGGTAGCAAGACGACCAAGGGGAACACCCGCCGCGTCTACAACATACCATTTTCTTTCAACCGTTTCGGCGTGCGCCATATAGGTTTTCATACTATGTTACTCCTTATTCCGTATGTTATTTTTTCGTTCGTTGCTGTGCTTTTGCATATTAGCGATTTTTGCTATTGATTCCGTTCAACTAACGGGGAAAAACGGGAATTTCAAGCCCTCGCCGCAACTTGCCTATTTATTGTATTATGAAACGAAATTTAAGTCAAGCTGTTTTGAGCGGGTTTTTTCAATTTTTTTTATTTTTTTTAAAAAATTTTTTCACACCGCTTTTTTCACGCGTGCGCGCGCGCATTTTTACGTTATTTATATACAAAAAAAGAGCCTTGGCAATCGCCAAAGCTCTTTGTTTTTTCGTTCGTTTTCGATTAAAGTTCTGCGAAGTATTTAATCGTTCTAACCATTTGGCTGGTGTAGGAGTTTTCGTTGTCATACCACGAAACAACCTTAACGAGCGTAGAACCGTCGCCCATGGGCATGCACTTCGTTTGCGTAGCATCGAAGAGCGAACCGTAGGTGATACCGATGATATCAGCGGAAACGAGTTCTTCTTCCGTGTAACCAAACGATGCGGAAGCAGCCGCTTTCATCGCCGCGTTTACCGTAGCAGCGTCTACTTCGCCTTCACAGATAGCAACGAGTTGCGTAAGCGAACCGGTGGGAACGGGAACACGTTGCGCGCAGCCGTCCAAAACGCCGTTGAGTTCGGGGATAACCAAACCGATAGCCTTTGCAGCACCCGTGGAGTTGGGAACGATGTTCACAGCAGCCGCTCTTGCACGACGCAAGTCGCCCTTTCTGTGCGGTCCGTCAAGAACCATTTGATCGCCCGTGAACGCGTGGATCGTGGTCATATAACCTTTCTTAATCTTCGCAAGCTTATTAAGCGTGTTTGCCATAGGCGCAAGGCAGTTGGTGGTACAGGACGCAGCGGAGATGATCGTGTCGTTCTTCGTAAGCGTCTTTTCGTTTACGCTGTAAACGATGGTAGGAAGGTCGTTGCCTGCGGGAGCAGAGATAACAACTTTCTTCGCACCTGCTTTGATGTGCGCTTCAGACTTCGCTTTGGAAGTATAGAAACCGGTACATTCCAAAACAACGTCAACGTCAAGTTCCGCCCAAGGGCAGTTAGCAGCGTCTTTTTCCGCATAAATCTTGATCGTTTTGCCGTTTACGGTGATCGTACCCGCTTCGTCGTCCGCGGAAACCGTATCGCCAAGCGCGTATCTGCCTTGTGCAGAGTCGTACTTGAGAAGATGCGCAAGCATCGAGGGGCTGGTAAGGTCGTTAATAGCGACTACGTCATAGCCTTCTGCGCCGAACATTTGTCTGAACGCAAGACGACCGATACGACCGAAACCGTTGATTGCAACTTTTACGTTTGCCATAATAGAGTTCCTCCAATATATGAAAAATTTATTTTGTATCCGTTTTCGGGCAAATAAAGCGCGCTGAAAAATCAACACCCCCTACTTGTCCGCATACTATTCTACCACACTTTTTTTTATTCGTCAAATAATTTGACGACACTTTTGAAAATTCTTTTTTATTTTTCATTTTTTTCCAAATAAAAACCGCCGCAGTTTTATCCGCGACGGCTTAATTTAGCTGATTATGAAATGAAAAACAAAGTTATTCGTGAAATGACTAACGCCGTGAAATGAACGCTATGCCCGTTTTCTTCTCTACGCCATAGCGTAATAACCGCTACGCGGTGAGCGCAACCTACGGTTGCTTGACTTGGGGCTTGTTATGCAAAGGCTCTGCCTCTGCACTCCGCAAGGGACTGTGTCCCTTGACCCTTATTATATTATCATGCTGCACACAACGCCTTGCAATTCATTCCTTATATTATATTGTACGCGTACGCGATTAGAACGCCTTGCCTGCCGAACCCAAAACGTTGACGATCTTGTGTCTAACCATTTCTTTCATGAGCACACGCGCGTCGCCAAGGTATTGACGGGGGTCGAAATGTCCGGGTTGTTCGCTGAAATGTTGACGGATCGCCGCCGTGAACGCTACGCGAAGGTCGGAGTCGATATTGATTTTGCAAACCGCCATTTGCGCCGCTTTTCTAAGCTCGGATTCGGGAATACCGATTGCATCGGGCATATGACCGCCGAATTTATTGACAATCGCCACTTTATCTTGCGGAACGGACGATGCGCCGTGTAAAACGATGGGGAAACCGGGCAATCTCTTGCCGATTTCTTCCAAGATATCAAGGCGCAATTTGGGGTCTTGACCGGGTTTGAACTTATACGCGCCGTGGCTCGTACCGATAGCGATTGCAAGCGAGTCGATACCCGTTCTTGCCGTGAATTCTTCTACTTCGTCGGGGGACGTGAATTGTGCGTCCGCCGCGTCTACGTTTACGTCGTCTTCAATACCCGCAAGCTTACCAAGTTCCGCTTCTACGACGACGCCGTGGTCGTGCGCGTATTCAACGACTTTTTTCGTGATCGCGATATTTTCTTCCCAAGGATGAGAAGACGCGTCGATCATAACAGACGTAAAGCCGCCGTCGATAGACGCTTTACAAATCTCAAAATCCGCACCGTGGTCAAGGTGCATAGCGATAGGAATATCGTTCGTTTCCACCGCAGCTTGTACGAGGTGTTTCAAGTACACGGGATTCGCATACTTTCTCGCGCCCGCGGACACCTGCAAGATAACGGGCGATTTTTCCTCGTTCGCCGCCTCCACGATGGCTTGAATCATTTCCATGTTGTTGACGTTGAAAGCGCCGATTGCATATTTTCCTGCATACGCTTTCTTAAACATTTCGGTAGTAGTTACCAAAGGCATAATTGTTGTTCCTCCAAAAAATTAATTACGAATTTATTATATATCATTTTTAGACAAAAAGCAATAAAAAGCGCGGGCAAATTATAAAATTTTTACCCTACGCGCTATTTATTCTTCTTCGTCGTCATCTTCCACGTGCGCTTTGTTGTTGAAATCTTTCTTAAACTTAATTTGCGACGACGGGAACGTTTTATACGCGATATTCCCACGACCGTCGTCCTGCTTTACCAGTACTTCCATTTTCAACATATTCACGGACGCCACCAACGCTTTCCCGTCGGGCGTGTCCACTTCCGAGCCCACTTTCGGCATCTTTTTCGACGTTTCTACGTAATGGTCGATTTCATAGCCCAAACAACACATCAACCGTCCGCAAAGCCCGCTTATCTTCACGGGATTGAGTGATAAACCTTGGGCTTTCGCCATCTTCACGCTCACCTTTTTAAATTCGGGCATATTCCCCGCGCAACAGCATACCCGCCCGCACGGCGCAATACCGCCCAAATACTTCGTTTCGTCGCGAATCCCCACTTGCCGAAGCTCGATACGGGTATGCAACGTGGACGCCAAATCCTTGACGAGCTCTCTGAAATCCACGCGGTTTTCGGACGTGAAATAGAACACGATTTTGCTCCCGTCGAACGCGTATTCGCAATCCACGAGTTTCATTTGCAACCCGTGCGCGGCGATTTTTTCCTTGCAAATTTGCATAGTTTTCGGTTTTTTCTCTTCGCACGCTTGATAAAATTCCGTATCCTTTTTCGTCGCAATCCGCACGATCGGTTTTAAGGGCGATACGATATCCTTTTCCTCCACTTCCCGTTCAGGATACGCCACCCAAGCGTATTCTATCCCGCGCGAAGTTTCTACGATAACGGGCATATTCCGCGTGTACACGTCCCCGTCTTTGGGCTGAAAATAATACAGTTTTCCACCGTTTTTAAATTTTATTCCTACTACTTTTACCATAATTTTTTATCCTTTATTGCATATATCCGCAACCATCGTTTCCAAGCATTGCGGAAACGTCGCGTTGAAAAAATTCTCCCTTTCTGCCTGTAAAATCCGCTCTTGCGCGAACACCAACGCGTTCAGCGAAAACCTATCCGCAATTTGCGCTATCCGCGCTCTTTCCGACCGCAAAAACAGCCGCTCCTTCGACAGGTTGGCTTTGACGATAAGCCCGTCGCGCATAATCAATCGCATTAAGGAAAACAACTCTTTTTTACGCTTGGTTTCCCCTATCCGTTTGATTAGCGGCGGCAACGTATACAAGGGGGATAAGAGCAAAGCAAACGCATCGTCCGTCAACGTTTTATACGCGCCCCCTTCCAAGGTATTTTGCGCCCCGCCGAGCGAACCGCCCGACGCCGCCGCGCATAACGTGTACTCGTCTACGCCGTACTTATCACCGTATTGACGGGCAAGACACGCCGCAATATCCTCCGTTTCAAAGGGCGTAATTTCCAGCTTTTTGACGCGCGAAAGCACGGTAGTTAACACAGGAAACACCGTCGTCGCACCCAGTAAGAAAATAACCCCCGTAGGCGGTTCTTCCAAGAGTTTTAACAGCTTGTTTTGCGCCGCCACCGTCGCCGTCGCAAAATCCGCCACGACGAACACTTTTTTATCTCCTTCCACAGGCTTTAAGCTACATTCCTCCGCAAGCCGTTCCGCGTCTTCCACAACGAACTTCTCATTCGGCGCGGGATAAAACAAACAATCGGAAAAGCTTTCCGTATCGATTAAATCGGCAACGCGCGTTTGAGCAGGCGTATACGGCTCGTCGCAAGCAAAAAAGAGTTTCGCAAACGTCTTTAACGCGCCCCGCAAATTCCGAGCGTCGTCAAACAGAACGAGATAAGCGTGCGAAAAGCACCCTTTTTCCCCGTCCACTTTTAATTGTTTATACGCGCGCGTACCCTTTAACAACGATTGCATAGTTAATCCTCAACGATAATTATAGCACAATTTTTCAAAATAATCAAGCGGTTGATTGCACGCACAATGTTTTTGAAATAAAAAATAAAAGATTGCCACGTGACAACCTTTTACAGTAATTTTTATGCAAACTCGGACGGAAACGTTTTAAAACTCGAAACAATCTTCTGCGGATTTTTTATCGAACACGATCACTTTTTCCGATTTTTCAATACCCGCCGATTTTTTCAACGTCAATAATTCGTTGATAATCCCTGCAAGCTCCGACTTTTGTTCCGTAGACAAAGTACAGGTATAATGGACTACTACGTACTCATCGACGTTCGATTCAAAATCGTTCCTTCTCGCGCCAAACGAAGAATAAAGCTTTTCGCCAAGATTTTCCGCAAACGCATTTAATTTCGCGCACGCTTTTTTCACCGCGTTTTGATTATACGGGTCGTCAAACATATCGTGATTAAAAATAACACCTATCATATCCGTTTCTCCTTTGAAAAAATAGGGAAATTAGCTCTATAAACACCCTAGATAAGTTTCCTATCATTTTAGAAATTAAGCCAACCACCTTACAGGCATTATTATATCACACACCCGTCGCATTGTCAAGTTCATTGCGGTTTCTTTTTTATTTTTTCTTCTATTAGCTTTTTAGTCGTTGCAATGCTTCTCCTTTATACCATTTCCGCATATTTTACAAGAGTTACGTTTCTCAAATTTTTCGCCTGCTCTTCGCACGCTTTTGTAAAGCCCGTTTTGGCAAATACGTAGTAGTGTTTGTTTTTATGGGGGAACAATTCGCTTCTTTCGATTAACTTTTCCAAAACGTTCACATCAACTTTCTCGTTTGTCCATTTGCACTCTGCAAATAAAGCGGTATTTTTATCCGCTATACCGACAATATCGATTTCTTCCTGTTTTCGCGTTTTGGGATTTGCGCCCCACCAAACGATTATTAATTATTTGTTTGTCTTTCAAATCATCGTTTATCAATACCCCGTAAGGCAAAATTTTCGGTCTCGCCCGATTTCTATTGAACATCGGTATCATACCAAAAAGAAGAGCACCCACAAGGGTTGCTCTTCTTTTTGGTGCGGTCGACAGGAATTGAACACTTGCTAAAAACGCTAAACTCCTTTATTTATAAGGGTTTCAGCGTTTGAACACCATACTGCACACCGAAAAATTAAAAATAATTCGTCATATTAAAAAGCCTTTTTCTTTTATTTAATGCCAAAAAGATTTAATTGGTTAATTTTATAATATCTATAAATAATACTTGACATTTATTGTAGAAAGTAGTATACTTTTATCTACAAATGGGTATATAATATATAGGTGATATAATGTTAATGAATAAAATAAAGGAAAAATTTAATATAAATGAGCCGATTTTTACGGAAGAGATAATGAATCTATTCCCTCAATATTCTCGCCCGTATATTTTTCGTTTGTTAAATGAATTGGAAAAATCAAGCGAATTAATTAGATATTCAAAAGGTGTGTATTTTATCCCTAAAAAAACATTCTTTGGTTTATCCACAATTACTGCCGATGCGGTAATCGAAAAAAAATATTTGAAAGAATATAATAATATTTATGGCATTTACAGTGGTTTGAGATTATTAAATCTTTTCTCCGTTACTACGCAAGTTCCCAACGTGATTGAAATCGTAACCAATAATGAAACAATGCGCTGTCGAGAAATCAATCTTAATGGTAGAACATTTGTATTACGAAAATCACGGTTTAATATTGATAAAAACAACGTAAGCGCATATATGGTTTTACAGTTATTTAACGATTTAGGCACAAAAACAAAACTAGATGATTTTGCTCAAAGACGTTTACTCAATTTCATTCAAGAAAGAAACATAAGCCAACAGCAATTGCTGACTTTGGCAATGAAATTTCCTGCGCAAACTATGAAAAATCTAATCGGGAGTGGTATATTAAATGGAATTGCATAAAAAGCCAGAAATGTTTTCAGACGCTATCCTTGCGGCAAGTGAGTATTTGAATATTGCCCCTGCCTTAATCGAAAAAGATTATTACGTAACGTTAATTCTGAAACGATTAAATGAAGAAATACCCGGTTTGTTGTTTAAGGGCGGAACAAGTCTTTCAAAGTGTTATAAATTGATAGATAGATTTTCCGAAGATATTGATTTAACGTTAGACAGTACGCATTTCACGCAAGGTCAAAAGCGAAATGCAAACAAATCTATAATCCGCGTTTGTGAAGAATTAGGATTTCAAATAGAAAATAAAGCTGAAGTAGAAAAACACAGCCACGGGAATTATAATTGCTATAATATTGAATATCCAATACACTTTTCTTCCGTAGACGTTAAACCCTATCTTAAAGTTGAAATGGTTTTTATTCAAAAAGCATATCCTGATGACATTCAAACTGCAAATTCTTTTATTGAAACTTGGTTGATGGAAACAGGCAATATAAACGCTGTTCAAGAATTTGGATTAGAGCCTTTTCCCATAAAAGTTCAATCCTTAGAAAGAACTTTTGTCGATAAAGTATTTGCGCTTTGTGATTATGCTCTACAAAATGAAACGGTGAGACAATCTAGACACATTTACGACATTGCAAAATTACTAACTCGTATAGAGTTCGATTCGTCATTACTTCCGCTTATTGAAAGCGTTCGTGCCGACAGAAAAAGCAATAAAACTTGTCTTTCCGCGCAAGACGGGGTAAATATTCCAGACTTATTACAAAAGATTATGGATAAAGAAATTTTCCGTAAAGATTATGAAGATAGTACCTCAAAGCTCTTGACAAGACCTTGTAGCTATGATGAAGCCATAAATGCTTTACACAAAATTGTGGATAGTTGTCTTTTTGAATTAGATTATCCTGGGGTTTATGTACCGCCTGACGAATTACTTGAATATTTCAAGAAAAAGCATCGTGAACATATTATGAAAGGACGCGGTCCTGAATCATTGACAAGTTTAGGCGATATAGAAGTTTTTGAGAAGACGAAAGCTGCTTGTGCAAAGAGGGCTTCTTTTGAAAGGTTGTATTACGGCGAACAAATTTTTAACGATGAAGAAAAAAATGCTTTTCAATTAATGCAGTATCTCGCTTGTTTTTGCGAAGATGACAAAGAAAAATTACTACGTGTGTTTAAGTCATCTGGGCAATATTGTAAAAATAAACCAATTGAATATTACGAAAAGTTAGCAAGCGATGCATTGGAAAAAATTAGCGAAATTAAAAAGACTATTCCCACAAAAGAGATTATCCATACTTTCAACCGCAATAATAATTCAAATCATAATTCAAAATAGTAAATATAGGGCAGACAAAATCTTGTCTGCCCTATATTGACAAAATAATTAGCCTTCAATTTTTTTTCAAGCAGTTATCAAGCAATTTTCTAATCTGCCTTTTATCAAGCAATTCTATCCGTAATTTTCTATCTTTCTTTATCTTTTTATCGGATATAACAGGCGGTAAATTTGCAATACTCGTTTTCCCTTCGATTTCTTTTTGTATCTTCTCATAATCGAACTGAGGATTTTCGGAAAGCAATTGCGTTATAGATACACCAAAGAAATCGGCAAGCTTTATAACCGCCGACAACATAGGCTCGTTGCCTTGCGCCAATCTTGTCAAGTTCCCTATCGACATATCTATCGCTTTCCCAAGCTTTCGGTAGTTAATTTTTGAGAAAGCGTGTAAGTCGTGAAAATTCTTTGTAAAATTTTCTATAATCTTATTGTCCGTTTCAATCTTGACATATTTTCCGTCACGGTGCAAATCGCATATAATATCTCTAAACGTTTGAGAAATCAATTTATAAACTTCATATTTAGATAAACTCAAATACTTGTCTATTTCGGCAAGTATTTTTTCTTTATACGGCTTTATATCTATTCCGCTCAATCGCTTAATAAAGGCTACTTGCAAGGATAATACTTCTTCTATATCGAAGTATATTTCATCAGCGCAAAGCCTTTCAATATCCGTGCAATACATGTCCGCTATTTTCTTCGCTACCGTAATATACGGCGAAACGGCTTTCGTATCGTACGAAATCATAGTCGATTCCGCCAGCCCCGTATACGCTGTAATATCCAAGTACCGTAAATTAAAAATAACTTCACGGGAACATTCTATATTCCTTGAAAACATAATTTGTCTTTCTAATAAATAATTACTCATAAAAATTTTCTCCAAAAATATTAAAAAAGTATAACAAAATGCTTGACATAATGTTCAGTATTATGATATTATAATAACCCAACCCGTCCAAATCCATAAAGCCGA
>SVHY01000038.1 GCA_015055545.1 Clostridiales bacterium | reverse complement strand
GCTTGCCAGCGGGGCGTAAAGGCTTTGCCCTTACAACCCACAAGGGACTGCATCCCTTGACCCTCGTTTTAAATTTACCGCAATTATGCATTATGCATTGTGCATTGTGCATTATGTATTAACCAGCTCCGTTTCCTCTCGCCAACGCCCACACATTATGCCATAACTTTCCAAAAACGCAAGTCCCTACTGCCACTTTTTTGATAAAAATCCGAACATTTGTTCGTTTCTAACGGTAGTATACCACTTTAACCTTGACAGATGTATGCCTATTTTGTAAAAATTTTCCTTTTTTTGGAAAAAATTTTTCCCTTTTAAAAATTAACGCGGAACAATTGCTTTTTTTTGAAAATCGTGATATAATGATTACGTATGAAAAAGACCACGCGCAAAATTGCATATTCGACGCTTGCGTTCGCGCTTTCTACGGTAGGCGCGCTGGTATGCTTGCGCGCGGAACCCGTCGCGGCGGATGCGGCGCAAACGACTCCGCGCGACGCGCTTATTACGCCGCAAACGTATGAAGAATACCTGCCTTTAACCGCACCGACGGATGCGGCGGTAAACGGGCGGTATACGGCGATTGCGGACGGCAACCGTATTTACGTATACGATTCGCTTTCAAACGTTTATCAAACGTATACGCACGGCGACGGCAAACGGCAAGACACGGTAAAGAAGTTGCAATTTTCCGACGACGGGCATTTATATTATGCGGACGAAGCGACGGGCGACAATTTCTACAAGTTAAACGTGGAAACGTTCGCCGTTACGGAAATTGACGATATCGCATGCGGCACGTTTACTTTACAAGGCGAAAACCTGTATTTCACTAACGCGTCCGGCTCGCTTTATTCCACCACCCTTTTAGCGGCGGAACGGGGCGAACCCAAAACGCCCATGCTTTGGGACGATATTTCTTCCCTTGCGGTTTGGAACGGGGATTTGTATTTCGTGCGCGCCGATTTCTATTTGCATAAAATCGATCCCACGGTTTTGGAAACGCCTGATGCCAACAAAACGCAAATCGCCACGCTCTCGCAAGTGCAGTCCATGACGATTGCAAACGGCACGTTTGCGTATACGACGGTAAGTGGGGATTTTTACGCCTTGGCATTACCGTTTGGAAAAGACGCGCCGCCCCTTACGCACGAACAGGCGGGCGGTTATACGGCTCTTTCCGCTTATGAAGATAACGTATACGCTATTCGCCAAACGGCAGGCGTCGTACGGCAATATTCCACGGTAGAACACAAATTCACGGCAAAAGAAATTTGTGCTGCGTCCAACGCGGATAACCGTTTAGACGGCGCAACCAACCTTTGCTTATCGGACGAAAGACTGTATATCGCGGACGACGGCAACGCGCGCGTTTCCGTATACAACCGCGCGCTTTCGCAATTTGAAGCGCCTATACGAACGAATACAGCGATTACGCATATCAGCGCGGACGACGACACACTTCTCACCGTAAACGACACGACCGCCACGCTTTACAGCTTATCACAGGAAACATACGGCGCAGAGCTTGCGACGTTCAGCGGTTTTGACGGCAATCTCATCGGTGGAACAAGCGTTTACGGTAAATACTACCTTGCCACGGACGCAAATTTCTTCTATACCCTCACACAAGACCAAGCAGGCGTATGGCAACATTCCGAGGCTATAAAAAACACCGCCGCAGCGTTCACACCCAAGCACATTACGTCCGATTGCTACGGCACGCTGTATTTGGCAAGTAGCGCAAACGTATACGCGTACAGCGAAACGGAATTTTTGGACGCCGACGCCAGCCATAGCGTAGCCCCCAAATACGACTTACCCCAAGGCGTGAAACAAATTGCAGTCGATTATAACCAAACGGTGTACGCCTTAACGGACGGAGAAGTGTATACTTTAAGCGAAAACGGGTATACGCCCACGGATTTTTCCACGCCACTCGTTTACGTAGCGGAAACGTCGCTCACTTCGTTTGCGTTCGGCATTGAAGACAACGCGGCATATCTTTTATACGACGGAAATTATATCGCGCAAACGGAACGCTTGCATTTGCCGACGGTAAACACCGTGCCCGTACAAAACGCGGACGAAAACGTATTCGACGGCGAAAGCGCGCAAGACTTTTCCGTATTGCAAACGCAGGAAAACGCCTTTTTCGTAGAGATTGATTTAGAAAAATTGAACGGTGCGGAATATTTCCCCTATCTTTCCTATCACCGCAGCGAGCAAGCGTATACCGCGTTAAAGATAGGCGAAACGGACGAATATTATCTGCTTGCCGTGTTCGATAAATCGACGAACGGTTATAACGTGTATTTCACGCGCAAAGCGTTCTGCGCACCGCTTGCCAACGATTACCGCACCGATTACGAAACGCCCGTAACGGGCTATATCACGTCGGAGGTAGCATTGTATAAATTCCCCTATCTGACGGAGCTTTTGACAGTATGCGATTTGCCGCGCGGCACGAGCGTACGGCTTATCGGCGAAATTACGCAACTCGACTACGATTATTATCACGTTTCGTATACGTTGGACGGCGCGGAAAAAACGGGTTATATTCCCCAAGCGTATATCCACTTATTCGACGGACAACCGCCCGCAACGGAAACGGTGATTTGCGGCGCAACGGAAAGCAATAACGACAGCGTTTGGCGCTTGACGTATATCCTGCTCGGCTTTGCTATCGTTTGCATCTTAACCGATTATTTACTTCTTCGCAAGAAGAACCAAGACTGAGAACAAGCACACGCCCGTCGTCGGAATAAGAAACGAGCAGTGCAACACAGAAATGCGAAGTTTATGATTTCGACCATTAATAAAAATAAGGAGGACGCGAATATGTCACCATATCTAAGTAGCAACGGCGTAGAACCGCTAACTACCGCGGGCGTTTTCGCGCCCAAAATTCGGTAACGTAACGGTAATACGCCCTTCGGAAAACAAATACATAAAAAGAAGGTAAAAGCGTATTATGGAAAAGGAACTTTTTGATTTTTTAGCGGCGCAAGATTATAAAAACGCCGCACAAATAGCCAACAAATACGACTCGGCGCAGCTTGCCCAAACCTTACGGGAAACGAACGAAACGCACGTTTCGGCGTTTTGCCGCGAACTTGACAGCGATTTGCTTGCGGAGTCGTTATTGCTTTTAGACGCGACGCTCAAAGAACGGGTTATCAACGGGCTTGGGGACGACGAGCTGGAAAAGGTATTAGACGAGATTTCCGTGGACGACACGGTGGATATCATCGAGGAAATGCCTCGCCAAATCGTACAGCGTATCGCGGAAGAAGAAGAGATTTTGTGTCTACTTACAGAACGCAAGTTCGGCGTATTAAAACCCCTACTTGCTACGATGAACGCCACCGACCTTGCACGCGTATTCGAGCGCGCGGAAAACGACGGGGATTTATTACTGCTTTTTCGCATACTTCCCAAAGACCTTGCGGCAGACACGTTCGTTGAAATGGATAGCGACGTTACGAAACGGCTTATTCACAAGCTGAGCGATAAAGAGCTTCGCGCCGTCATGGACGAGCTGTTTTTGGACGATACGGTGGATATTATTGAAGAAATGCCCGCAAGCGTGGTAAAGCGTTTACTTGCCCAAAGCGACAGCGAAACGCGCGCGTACATCAACGAAATTTTGCAATACGACAAGAACAGCGCTGGCAGTATTATGACGATAGAATTCGTCGCGCTCCGCCCTACCATGACGGTAGAAACGGCGTTTGAGCGTATCCGTAAAACGGCAATCGACAAGGAAACGATTTATACCTGCTACGTAACCGACCCCACGAACAAACTGCTCGGGCTGGTTTCGGCAAAGGACTTGATGCTTGCGGATAAAAACGCGACGATTGCGGATATCATGCACGAAAACGTCATTTACGCGCACACCGAAGACGACAAAGAAACGGTTGCGCGGACGATTTCCGATTACGGGTTCTTGGCTCTACCTATCGTAGACAAGGAAAACCGCTTAGTCGGTATCGTAACCGTTGACGACGCCATGACCGTCTTGGAATCGGAAAACACGGAAGACATCGCGAAAATGGCGGCTGTTACCCCGACGGACAAGCCCTATTTGAAAACGGGGATTTGGCGTATATGCCTTAACCGTCTGCCGTGGCTGTTAATCCTGCTCGTTTCGTCTACCTTTTCAGGTCTTATCATTTCGGCAAACGAAGCCACGCTCAACGTACCCGTTTACGGCATCGTATTAACGGCGTGTATGCCTATGCTCATGGGCACGGGCGGGAACGCGGGTTCGCAAGCTTCTGCGATGATCATACGCGGTCTTGCCGTCGGCGAAGTGGAATTTTCCGATTTTTGGCGAGTTGTTTGGAAAGAAATCCGCGTATCCATACTCCTTGGCGCACTACTTTCCATCGCTTGCTTTGGCAAAGTCATGCTCATCGACAAGCTGTACGCCGTAGACGGTGGCACGCTGGTTGCGGCGATTATCAGTATCTCTTTGCTCGTTACGGTCGTCATCGCAAAGCTTATCGGCGCAATGCTCCCCCTGCTCGCAAAGAAAATCCATCTCGACCCCGCGGTTGTAGCTTCGCCGTTCATTACGACGATTGTAGACGTATTATCACTCACCGTTTATTGTGCGTTCGCCGTCGCCATGCTCGGCAACGTTTAAAGAAAAAGGTCAAGGGAACAAGTCCCTTGACCTTTTCACAATTATGCATTATTTTATTACGCTGTTATATCTGTTCGCGTTGTCGGGTAAAATCACGACTACCGTTTTATCACGGTATTCCTCGCGCTGGGCGATGTGCGTTGCCGCATACACCGCCGCGCCCGCTGATATCCCCACGGACAGTCCTTCCGTTTGATTAATTTCCCGCATACGTTCTATCGCCTGTTCATCCGTCACGCAAACGATTTCGTCAATCAATTCCCTATCCAATACGCTCGGTACGAAATTCGCGCCGATGCCTTGTATACCGTGCTTTCCCGCATAGCCCTTGGAAAGCAAGGGCGACGACGACGGCTCAACCGCAATTATCCGCGTTTGCGGATTTTTTTCTTTAAAGAACCGACCGATACCCGTAACCGTGCCACCCGTGCCTACGCCCGCCACTACGACGTCCACCTTACCATCCAACGCAACGGAAATTTCAGGCGCGGTCGTTTTATAATGTGCCGCAGGATTAGCGGGATTATCGAACTGCCCTGCCATCATCGCGTTGGGCGTTTGGCTTAATAATTCTTCCGCTTTCTCCACTGCACCTTGCATACCCTTCGCGCCGTTCGTCAACACCACCTGCGCGCCGTAAGAGCTTATCATTTCGCGCCGCTCAACGCTCATCGTATCGGGCATGACAATCACGGCTTGATATCCTCTTTGCTTGGCAACGAGCGCAAGTCCTACGCCCGTATTCCCCGAAGTGGGTTCTATCACTGTTCCGCCCGCTTGCAATCTGCCCGTGCGCTCCGCATCGTCCAGCATTTCCCGCGCAACGCGGTCTTTTATCGAACCGCCCGCACTCACGCTTTCGTCCTTTGCATACAACTTAGCGCGTAAGTCGTATTTTTTTTCCGTGTTCTTCAAGCGAACCAAAGGCGTATAGCCTATGCCGCCCGTATAATATTCTAAAATTTCCAAGGGAGAACGCACGAACTTGGTTGCACCGTGCGCCGCCAAAAACGCCTCGTCACGGAATCCCCAAGTAACCGCCACGCAATCCACACCCGCGTTTTTCGCCGTTTGTACGTCTACGTCCGAATCGCCAACGTACAGCGTTTCTCGCTCGGTTACCCCCAAACGTTTCATCACGGCAAACAGCGCGTCGGGTGCGGGTTTGCGTTTTATCCCCGCCGCTTCGTTTTCCCCTGCCGCCTCTAATAAGAGGTTGGGAAAATACCGTGCCGCCAACGCTTTCACCGCCGCGTCGGGCTTATTAGACAGTACCGCCGTTTTCACCCCGCGCGATTTCAAAGCGGAAAGCAAGCTCAAAACCCCGTCGTAGGGCTTGGTTTTATCCGCGCAATGCACGGCGTAATAATCCCGAAACGCTTGCAATATCGCCGCGTGGCGTTCCGCTTGCTTTTCGCCTGCCGCACGCGCAACGAGTTTTGCCGCGCCGTTGCCGACAAATTGGCGTACTTCGTCCAACGTCCGCGTTGGCAACGAAAAAGAACGGAGCGCGGCGTTTACCGCGTCCGCTAAATCGTCTAAGGTATCCAGTAGCGTTCCGTCTAAATCAAATACGATTGCTTTATACATGGTATACTCCTTTTATTTTCATCCTAGCCTGACAAGAGTTGAACCGCAATAAGCCCGAAAGGTGTCTTTTTGTCGCTTTTCGCCCACCGCGTTCTTGCCGTATGTTCAATACGCCTGCGCCCACGCTGGACAAAAATCACCTAAAAATACGCTCTTTGGGGTGCAAAGCAGTTTTAACGAGCAAAAAGGCGTTTAGACAAGGAAATCGAGCGCAATCATACCCAAGTATTATAAGTGAGATTGACGCAGTATGGGCGGCTTTTTGCCGTTTAAACCTTGTTGCGTTCAACTCTTGTCAGGCTACACATGGTATGCCCCTATCAAAGCACTTTTTTAATCGCCTGTACCGCCTCCGCGCGGTTTTCACTGTGCGTTTTTTCATAAATCGACGAAACGTAGTTGCGGGTCGTACCCTCGGAAAGTTTAAGCGCGGTGGATATTTGACGGTTGGTAAATCCCTCGTACATCATGAGCGCGATTTCCACTTCTCTATCCGACAAGGCGAACGCGCGCGTGAGTTTGATTTCCCGATCCGCTGCCACGTGTTTTGCCGCGTCCGTAATACGGCGCGCGATTTTGGACGGTAGAATCGTATCGCCCGCATGTGCGTTTTTCACCGCGTCGATAAGCGCCGCACCGCCGATGTCTTTGAGCAAATACCCGCTTGCGCCGTTGTTGATAGCGCTCAAAATATAATCGCTGTCGTCGAACGTGGTCAAAATAACCACTTTCACGTTGGGGTAGGTGGCTTTTATGCGTTGCGTAGCCACTACGCCGTTCATATTCGGCATACGGATATCCATTAACACCACGTCGGGAACGGTTTCGGACATTCGTTCCAACGCGTCGAACCCGTCTTTCGCTATGCCGATTACCTGCAAATTTTCGTCCGTTTGCAAGACGCTTTTCAATTCTTCCGCAAGCTCTGTTTGGTCGTCCGTTATTAAAACCTTAATCTTTTCCATTATTATTCCTCCGTATCCATAGGCAGCGTTAAATGTATTTCAAAGCCCTCGTCTTTTTCCGATTCAAAACGTATTTCCCCGCCCAAAGATTTTGCGCGGTCTTTCATACCCGTCAATCCGAACCCAAGCTTAATTTTCCCGTCTACCCCTTTGCCGTTATCGGAAAGCAAAAAGGATATTTTATCGCCAACGGGCTTACATTCAAACCAAAACGCCGTCGCGCCGCCGTGGCGTAAGCCGTTGGAAATTCCTTCCTTTAACGTATTACAAAGGAAACGGAATTTCGTAGGCGAAACGGTCGAGTCTTGGATATCTGAACGCACGGTAATTCCCGTACCGTCCGTTGATTCGTGTACGATCTCTTGTAGCGCCGAGGCAAGCGTTTGTTTGCCTTTGCCGCCCGAAAGCAAATGTACGCTGTCGCGAAGTTCTTCCAAAGCGTGCTTGGCTTGTAAGTTCGCCGCGATAATTTTCTGTTTCGCCTCGTCGGGGTTTTCGCCGATAATCAGTTTCGCCGCTTCCGTTTGCATAATAACGGTCGTAATCGAATGTCCCGCCGTGTCGTGGATATCTTTGGCTATGCGTTGGCGTTCCTCCAAAGCAGTTACTTCCGCCACTACCGCGTACGCTTTTTCCAGTTCTTTTTTACTTTCGTCCAGCTCCTTATGCGCCTTTTCTAAGCGCACGAATTGACGGTAGAACGCAAAAGCGATTTGTATAATCATGAAATGAATAATAAGCGCGAACACGGACGTGAACGATTGCATAATTAAATCAAACAGTAAAATTTTACCGCTCAAACGTATATACACGTTCAAGGCATACCCGACCACGTAAACGGACGAGCCTATCCCAAACGCTTTTAACGCCGAAAAACGCTTGCTTTGCGCGATATAGAACGCCGTTAAAACGAGCATATACACGAGCAACGTATACGTGCTGTACGTGAAAAACAACAGCGATACGGCGATAAGAAGTTCGACGTAATACATCGCCGCCTTGCCGCGTTTATTTTTTAACGCAAAAATCTGCCAAACGGCGATTCCCGTCAATGCGAAAATCAAAGAAAAAAGCACGAGCAACGTCTTCCATTTCCCTCTAACGCCAAAGTCGTTAAAATGTTCCGCTAAAATCATGAGTTCCAGCACCGCAAGCACGCCGATAAACAACCACTTGAACGATTTTGTCAACAGCGTTTCGTCACGGAACAACCGCGCAAAAATCGAACGCGATTCTTGCGATTCTGCTTTTTTATCCGTGGTATTCAATCGGTTTTCCATATACGTCTATCCTTTCATCAAGTCCATACGCCTATCTTCGCCGTAACTGTACACGCCGTCCAAGCCGTACACAAAATGTTCGCAAAACAGCACGTTGTGCAGTTCACACAACTCCTGCACCCGCTCGGTAGAACGGTTGTCTACGTTAGACGGAGCGCACTTGCCTTTCGGATGGTTATGCACGAGCACGATCCCCGACGGGGAATACGCCGCAAACAGCTGGGTGAAAAAAGTTGGTTCAACGAACACTTCGCCCGTATGCGCAAGCGACGAAGTTTTCCTGCCGATAATCCTACTGTCCGAGTCCAACAAGTACACGTCCAAACGCTCGTGCTGTAAATGCGCGTACTCCTGTTTCACAAACGCTACGAACGATGAAAACTCGTAAACAGCTATCGAGCAAGGCGTTTCTTCCTGTTCCTCGGTTTTGCATTGCTCTAATATCTTACCAAGGCATACGATATACAGCGCAACGCTTTCGCCTACGCCTTCCACTTTCATTAATTGCTCGTACGAGGCGTTCAAAACTTTTTTCAAGCCACCGAATTCAGAATATAACCGATGCGCCAAATCGTTCGTGTTTCGACGCGGCATAGCGTTGAAAAGTAGCATTTCCAAATACTCGTGCTGGGTCAGCTTACCCTCCTTCAATTTTTGAAAAAGTCGTTGTCTGTGTCCGCTATGTTCCGCCATTTTTTTACTCTACTCCGTTATATATAATATTATTGTACCACACTTTTCAGAAAATGTCAAAGGCGGATATTGAAAAAAAATATTTTTTTGCTCTTTTGCCGTCATTTTGTTTACCTTTACGGAAAAATCGTGTATAATAATATGGTGATGTCACAATTAACGTTTGATTAGTAATTTTTACGATTTGACGAGAAAAAAACAAGAAAGACAAGTATTTTGCGAGGGCGCAGAATGCAAATATCTGTAACCAAGCAAAAAACGAAGCATTTCGCAGTGTTTTTCCGTCAAAAATCAAACGGAAAGTGTGACAGAGCCAATAATATAAAGTAGGTGGATTATGGAACACATAATGGACAAATATTTCGACGATATCGTACGCTCAACCGTCGATATCGTGCGTTTCGATTCGTCTATCAAACCCTTTGGCGGCGAAAACGGCGAATATCCGTTCGGCAAAGAAACGGCGGATTGTTTGAATTTCTTCTTGCAATTAGCCTCCGACATGGGTTTTGAAACGCATAACTATGATAACTATATTGGCGAAGTCGTATTCGGCAAAGGCAAGCCTTTCGCGATTTTGGCGCATTTGGACGTCGTGCCCGCAGGCAACGGTTGGAAATATCCACCCTTTGGCGGAGTTATCAACGACGATATCTCCGACGGCGGCGTGGTCGGCAAAAAAATTTGGGGACGCGGCACGATGGACGATAAATGTCCCGCTATCGTTTGCCTGTACGCCTTGAAAGCGTTGAAAGACAGCGGCGTTACCCCCTCGCGCACGTTTAAGCTCATCGTCGGTTGCAACGAAGAGTGCGGTTGGAAATGTATCAACCATTATAACAAAGTTGCTACCATGCCCGAAGAAGGGTTCACCCCCGACGCCGATTTCCCCGTAATCTACGCGGAAAAAGGCATTTACCATTTCACTATGCAATTCCCGATCGAAAACGCGCCGTTCACCGCTTTGACCGCGGGCGAGAGCGCGAATATGGTTTGCGATTTGGCGGTGGCTACGCTCACCAAACAAGCGGGCGCAAAACTCGTTGGGTATCAAAACCCCGTAGACGGCACTTGGTTTTCCTACGATAATACCACGAATATTTTACGCGTCCACGGCAAGAGCGCGCACGGTTCTCTCCCCTTTGCGGGCGCAAACGCATTGCAAGCGTTTTTGGCGTTCTGCGCAACATTCAACGACGACTGCAAACGCGTATACGACGTTTTGTTTAATGATGAAACGGGCTTAAAAACACTTGCCGACGAAACGGGCAATCTTACCATGTCACCCGACGTAGCCCATTTTAAAGACGGCGTATTGTCCGTTACGACGGATATCCGTTATCCCGCCACCCTGCCTCTTTCCGCCATCACGGAACGGTTGGACAAAACGGGATTTGCGTATACGACGGACAGTTTCAAAGAGCCTCTGTATAACGATCCCAACGGTGAACTCATATCCACCCTTTCAAGCGTATATAACCGCGTGACGGGCAAAAACGAACAACCCGTAGCCATCGGCGGCGGCACGTACGCCCGCGCTCTTAAATGCGGTTGCGCGTTCGGCCCTGAAATCGCAGGCGAAGAAGCCACCATTCACCAGCCCAACGAATACGTCACGTTCGAGCGTATTAAACTGATGAGCGAAGTCTATTACGAAGCGTTGAAAACGCTTGGCAAACCGAAAACGGTCCGTATCGGATTCGTCAAGAAAAAAACGGTAAGAATGTAAACGAAAAAAATCAAACCCCGCTTACGGCACACAGCCGTAGACGGGGTTTAATTTTATATCATAAATTTTTTAAATATTGCATCGGCTACGCGTATGCCGTCCGCCGCGGACGACGTGATACCGCCCGCATACCCCGCGCCTTCGCCGCAAGGGTATATATTTTCCGTATTCACCGATTGCAAACTCTCGTTATCCCGTTCTATCCGAACAGGCGAGCTCGTTCGCGTTTCCGCGCCCGTAAGTACGGCGTCGTGGCAGGAAAACCCTTTCAAGCGTTTATCCATATCCACAATCGCGTTTTTGAGCGTTTCACTTACGTACGGGGGCAACACAGCTCTTAAATCGGCAAACGCCGTGCCCGCGGCGTAGGTGGGTGAAACTTCCCCAAACCGATCGCTTACCCTATCCCGTAAAAAATCCCCGACGAGTTGCACGGGTGCGGCGTACGTTTCGCCGCCAGCAACGTAAGCCGCGCGTTCGATTTTACGTTGTAATTCCACGCCGTCCATCACCCCGTCGCCAAAGTCCGCCGTCGAAACTTGCGCTATCAGCGCGGCGTTCGCGTTTTTGCCGTCGCGGGCATAGTTACTCATGCCGTTGGTTACAACCCCGTATTCTTCACTCGTAGCAGGCATAACGAATCCGCCGGGGCACATACAAAACGTAAACGCCGAACGTTTATCGCCGCGATAAACGAGCTTATAATCGGCGGCAGGTAGTTTCGTGTACGCGTTGCCGTATTGCGAAAAGCCTATTTTTTCCTGCAAATGCTCAATCCGCACACCCACGGCAAAGTCCTTGGCTCGCATTTGCACGCCACGCGCGAGTAATTTTTCAAACGTGTCGCGCGCGCTGTGTCCGATAGCCAACACCAACGCCGAAACGTCTTGCGTTATTCTTTCGCCCGTTTTTGCATGCACGAACGTTACACCCGTAAGTTTCCCGTCCGTGATTTGCAAATCGTCTAAACGGGTATGAAAGCGCACCTGACCGCCTTGCGCAAGGATATATTCACGCATAGCTTTGACCACCTGTTTCAGGTTATCGCTGCCGATATGCGGTTTATTTAGCCAAGCGATTTCTTTGGGCGCGCCGAACTGTACGAACGTTTCCAACACCGTTTTATTTCGTAAATCGTGCGTTTGGGTATTGAGTTTTCCGTCCGAAAACGTACCCGCTCCACCTTCGCCGAACTGGATATTACTTTCGACGTTCAAACCGCCGCCGCCAAAAAACGTTTGCGTGTCCTTTTCCCGTTCTTCCACGCTTGCGCCCCGTTCAATCACGATAGGCGTAATCCCGCGTTCAATCAAGCGCAGGGCGCAAAATAATCCCGCAGGTCCGCTACCCACGACGAGCACGGGTTTTTCGGGTAATTTACATTTTGGCAACCGTTCGACAATTTCCGCGCCGCTTGGTTGTTCTTTATCGGAAAACTCTATCGTATAGATATACTTAACCGCGTTCTTATCCCGCGCGTCCAACGATTTTTTCTTAATCGCAAAATACGCAGGCGTCTTGCCCAGCTTTTTCCGCGCGATTTTAACAAGCTCCGTTTCGTCCTTATCTATACCGAGCTTAATATCAGAAAGGGTGCTTACACGCATACATGCCCCCTGTCTTCGCCGTTTAAAGCGCGCGCAACGGTGCTTGCGGAGGCGTACGCCCATTGCAAATTAAAGCCGCCGCATTGTCCGTCTACGTCCAAAATCTCACCCGCGAAATACAAGCCCTTGACAAATCGGCTTTGCAAGTTTTCGTCCACCTCGTCCATGCGCACGCCACCCTTGGTCACTTGCGCGTAGTCAAAGCCCAAACTGCCCGTTATCGGCAACGTAAACGCCTTGACGAGTTTTGCCGCCGTGAACAAATCCCCGTCCGCGCGTTTCATTACCGCGCGCGCGATTTGATTATTGACCATACCGCACAAGAGTTCGCCCACGGCGATATTCGGAAAGTTTTCTTTCTTGGCTTGGAGCGCCGCAAAAATCCGTTCCTGCGTATAATTAGGCAAAAAGTCTACGGATAATTCCGCGTTTTCTTTATCCACGAGAAACGCCGATAAACGGAACACTGCGTCGCCCGAAACACCGTAATCGGTGAAGATGATATCGCCGAGTAGCGATTGCGTATACGTCTTACCCTTTTCACGCCACGCCGCTTGCACGCCCGCATCCGCTACGCGAATCCCTTTGAGCGTTTTGGTGTGCTTGGTTTCCGTTTTCAGTTGGACGAGCGACGGATACAAACCCGTCAACGTATGCCCGTGCGCGGTGGCAAGCGCGTACGCCGTGCCGTCCGTACCGAAATTTTTCGCCGCCTTACCGCCCGTGCAAAGCACGAGATTGCGTGCAAAACATTCGCCGTCGTCCGTTTGGATACGGAACACGCCGTCCACTTTTTCAAAACCCGTTACGCGCGTATGCAGCCGCGTTTCCACGCCTTGGTTTGCGACTTGGAAACGGAGCGCGTCGGTAAGCGCGGAGGCTTGTCTGCCCGCAGGATATACTCTGCCGCGCTCATCCGCAATTAAAAGCAGTCCTAAACGTTCCAACGCTTCCGTGCACGATTGCGCAGGAAAGGTTTTTAAAACGGTTTCAATTTTTCCATCGTCGGAAAAGGAGAAATAATCTTTCTTGCTCGCGGAAAGATTCGTAACGTTGCCCTGACCGTTGCCCGTTGCGGAAAGTTTTCTGCCCAACCTTTCACCGCGCTCGAAAAGGACGGTTTTTCCTTGTAACTGCGTCGCGAGAAAAAGCCCTGCCGCGCCGCCACCGACGATTGCCGTTGTGTAAATATTTCTATCCATATAAACATTGTAAAACATTTATGCAAAAAAGTCAATATTTTTAGAAAAAACCGACAAAATTTTTTACCCCGTATCTTGACTTTTTTTGTATTTTGTATTAAAATATATAATGTAAGGAATTATTTCGTATTAAAATATATAATGTCTGAATAAATAAGGAGAACTGCCATGAAAGAATTTATTCAAAACTGCAAAACTTGGGCGCTTGCCAACAAACCGCTCGCTATCGTTATCGTAGCCGCGGCGGCGATTATTTTAATTGCCGTTATCGCGTTGATAGCAAAAGCCGCAAAAGGCAAAAAAGCCAAAAAAGCAAAAAAACAAACGGTAACCCCCGTAGCCGTCGCCGACGCGACCGCCGTAAAAGCAACCGCGCCTGCCCCCGCGACTACTCCCACGACTACGCAACCCGTCAACGACAAAGCCGCGGAAGAAAAAGCCGCAAGACTTGCCGTTTTAGAACGGTTGGAACAAGAACGCCTTGCCGCTGAACGGGAAGAAGAGGAACGCATCGCCGCCGAAAAAGCCGAGCAAGAACGTATCGAAGCCGAGAAAGCGGCTGCTGAAAAGGCGGAACAAGAGCGCATCGCTGCCGAAAAAGCGGCTGCGGAAAAAGCGGAACAAGAGCGCATCGCTGCCGAAAAAGCCGCAGCTGAAAAAGCCGAAAAAGAACGCATTGCCGCGGAAAAAGCGGCGGCAAAGAAAGCTGCAAAGCCCAAAACGACCACCGCAAAAACGACGGTAAAAGCCGAACCCAAGAAAGAAGAAAAGTCCACTACGCGTATTACAGGCACGTCCACTGCTGCGCCTGCGCCTAAACCCGCGGCAAAAGCGCCGTCCAAGAAGTACAGCGGAAAATGGACGATATTCAAGATGACGACGGATAACCCCGACGATGAAGAAACGTTCTTCTTTGAACTGCGCGCATCCAACGGTGAAAAACTGCTCTCGTCCGAGGAATATACTTCGTATAACGGCGTACTCAAAGGTATTGAAACGCATAAAACGAATATTGAAAAGGGCAATTTCCGTATCACGCTTTCCAAGAAAGGCGACTACATCTTTAAACTGTTGAGCGGTAAAAATATGCTCCTTTGCATGGGCGAAAAATATCCCACTCGCGCGCGTTGTGAAAGCGCAATCGAATCGACCAAGCGTTTCGCAGCGACCGCCGTTATCGACGAAAAGGTACAAGAACAAGTGATTAAAGTACCCGTAGACGACGAGGCTTTGGAAGAACTTGCAGACGGTTATAACGGGAAATGGATTATCAACAGCGCGGAAAACGAAGGCGATAAGGTGTTCTTCTTCGAACTGTACGCCAACAACGGCGAAAAGCTGCTCTCGTCCGAAGAATACACGACGTATATCGGCGCGGTGAACGGTATTCAAACGCACAAGACGAACATTGAAAAGGGCAACTTCCGTATCTCGCTTACCAAGCGCGGCGATTATATTTACAAGCTCTTAAACGGCAACGGACAGCTGCTTTGCCTTGGCGAACATTACAAGACCAAGAGCCGTTGCCAAAGCGCGGTAGAATCGGTGAAACGGTTTGCAAAGAACTCCCCCGTTTTAACCGACCCCGAACACACGAAATAACGTTTTACGTAAAACCTAAAAAACGACCTTTCGATTTTTCGTCGAAAGGTCGTTTTTTTCATTGGATTGAAAACCGCAATTATTCCGCGCGTCTGTTTTTCAACCACAGCACGCCGTTGGTGATGAACGGCGACAAAATCAGCCAAAGCGCGGAAAGCGCGATAAGCGTGTACACGATCACCGAACCTGCCGTTCTTGCGCCCGAGAACACCGAGGATACGAGGTTGAAATTAAAGAACCCGAATAAGCCCCAGTTAAGCGCGCCGACGATTACCAAAATATAAGCGATAATATTAGCAATACGCATAGCTTTTCCCTCCTGCATACAGTATGGTTAGCCCACAAAAAAATATACACGGCGAAAAATTTTTCGCCGTGTACGCGTAATTTGTTTTTGCTTTTTATTCCGTTCTCAATGCGATTACGGGGTCTTTCTTTGCCGCCGCGCGCGCAGGGATAAGCCCGCTGATAATCGTGAGCGTAAAGCTTACGACAATCATGATAAGCGCGGAAGATATTTTAAGCGATGCAAGCGTTGCAATGCCCGTCAAACTACCAAGCAATGCGTTGATACCAAGCGAGAGCAGATACGTTACGCCTACCCCGAACACACCCGACGTTAAACCGATGATAAACGTTTCCGCGTTGAACAGGTTTTTGATGTCTTTCTTTCTCGCGCCCAGCGAACGCAACACACCTATTTCCTTGGTACGTTCCACCACCGATACGTAGGTGATAATGCCGATCATAACAGACGAAACCACGAGCGATATCGCCGTAAACGCCACGAGTACGTAGGTAATAGCGTTAAGCATAGATTCCACCATGGTCATCATCATACCCACCATATCCGTATACCGCACTTGTTTTTCTCTTTCGTGCGTATCGTTCCATTTATCAAGGTGCGCCAAGATATTCTCTTTCGCGTCGAAATCTTCCGCGTAAATACTGATGGCGTTCACCGTATCCAAACCGCCGACGGCTCGAAGCGCCGAATTGCCCATCAGATAATACGCCGTATCGTTTTTCACGTAATAACTATCGAGCGTTTCCGCCGCACGCTTGAAATACGCCGCGTTCTCCATAGCGTAAGCGTTGAGTTCCATTGCCTTTGCCATATATGCGTCCGTACCCGGTGCAAGCTCTTTCAGTTCCGTTGCAAGTTCGTTTAATTTTGCTGTAACGTCTAATTGCTTTTGGATATCTTTTGCGATATCCGATTGCATATTCATCTGCAAGAATTCGTTGTATAATTGTTCGGTGAAATACAAACCTTTACCCAAACACCCGTAATTAAGGCCCTCTTTCAAGCGCACTACGCCGACGACTTCTACGGCAATTCCGTCCGTTTGCCATTCGTTTTCCGCAAACACGCCGTCGTAATTATACATATACGAACCTGTTATATCCGTGCTCTTTTCGTAAACGGCGTTATTGCTTTGCAAATAGAACTCTCTTCCGACGATTTTATCGAAATCGATATAAAATTCTTCCAAATCGTCAACATCCTGACCGTCCGTGGGGAACAAGCTCATAAATTCGTCTTGATTCATAAGCCCAAGCTGCGCAAGGGTTAAGTCGGTTGCGTCGTTGTTTTGACCGATAACGAGTAGCGCCTGATTGTATTCCGTCGGGAATTTACTGTTTTCGCCAACCAGCTCGTATTGCGTTTTTACGTAATCCAAAAACTCATCGCCGTCCACGTCCGTCGTCCCAGGGATTTTACCGTAAATCGCACCAAGCATCGGCACGAGCTGAGCGAGCTGTGCGTACTGTGCGTCCTGCTTTCCAAGCTCCGTCGTATAATGCGATTTAATCGCGGACAGGGACATGATTTTATCCGTTTGCTCCGTTTCGTCCTCCAACGTAACGCCCACCGCCGTAAACAGGTTGTTGGACAAATCCATGCCCGTATCGTACACGATTGCAGCGTAATCGGACTTATCCAAGCTTTCGATATACGTGATATATTCGTCGGACAAATCGTTAGTAACGGTCATACCCTGCGCCATATTCGTCAAAAACGAATTGACGTACACTCTATCGCCTATCTTGCTCAAATCGGGCATATCGTCCGCGGACGTCATACCCGTCATAATCGCCTCGATATCCACCGTCGTTTCGGTGATTTCGATCGGATTAGACGAGAGCATATCCTCTTCCGTTTTTAAAATGTAATTGTTGAACCCGTTAGACAGAGCCAAAACCAAACACACGCTGATAATCCCTATACTACCCGCAAACGACGTAATAATCGTTCTGCCCTTTTTGGTCAACAAATTGCGCGCGGACAAACCCAACGACGTGATAAACGACATTGCCGAACGTTCTTTTTTCTTCTTTTTAGGCTTTATCGCAACGGGTTGTATTTCCGTTTGTTCCTGTTCAATCGGCGCGTTGAAATAGTCTTCCTGCGCACTTTCTTCCCCGTCGTAGGGGTTAGAATCGGACACGACCAAACCGTCGGAAAGCTTGACGATACGCGAGGAATACTGCTCGGCAAGCTCGGGATTGTGTGTAACCATAATAACCAAGCGTTCGCCCGCAATTTCGCGAATGAGTTCCATAATCTGAATACTCGTCGCCGTATCGAGCGCGCCCGTCGGTTCGTCCGCGAGCAAGATTTCAGGGTTATTGACAAGTGCACGGGCAATCGCCACACGTTGCATTTGCCCACCCGAAAGCTGATTAGGGCGTTTATGCAATTCGTCCTTCAAGCCTACTTTTTCAAGAGCCTCTTGCGCGCGTTGGCGGCGTTCGGCTTTGGAAATACCCGCAATCGTCAACGCGAGTTCAACGTTCCCCAAAACCGTTTGGTGGGGAATGAGATTGTACGATTGAAACACGAACCCTATGCGGTGGTTTCTGTACACGTCCCAATCACGGTCTTTATAATCTTTCGTGGATTTTCCACAAATCACCAAATCGCCCGACGTGTAATGGTCCAAGCCGCCGATGATATTAAGCAACGTGGTTTTTCCGCAACCGGACGCACCTAAAATAGACACGAACTCATTTTTTCTAAAACGGAGCGTTACGCCCTTTAAGGCTTGCACGTCCGCGCCCGCCGTTTTGTAAACTTTTTTGATATCCTTTAACTGTAACATATGTTTCTCCGAAAACGATTACTCGCTTATTTTACGCTTTGCTATGCTCATAAATTCCATAAACAGAGCATACATCTTTTCAAACTTTTCTTCGCCCAGCTCATCGACAAGTTCACCGACGAACGCAATACACTTTTCCACGTCGTCGCGGTATTGTTCAATGACGGTATCCGTCAGTTCTACGTACGCGATTTTCTTATCCACCTCGTCAGGCAAACGCTTGATTACGCCTTCCTTTTCCAATCTCTGTACGATTTGCGAAACAGCCGAACGCGTTATCCCCAAAATATTAGCAAGCTGCGTAGAAATTAAACGTCTATTCTCCATTTTTGCGGACACAAGCTCGGTTATCATACGCAGTTCAGTATTATTGAAACACGTTTTTTTCTTACTAATCGCCATATTATCACGCTGTTTCATCATCATGAAAATCTTACACAAATATTCTTCACGCTTATCGCCTTTTCCCAAAATCAGCCATTCTTTCTTTTCTGCCATAGCTCTTAACTCCTTTTTTTTATTCATTATTATAACCCTTATATAGGCATTTTGTCAAGTGCATAACAACCCCGTTTTTTTCTTTTCATCATTTTTTCATAATTTTATCGTTTGAAAGGTTGCCCTGTTTTTAAAAAAGTGTTATAATGGTAAGCACGGAGATAAAAACATGGAAAATTTGACAAATTTTTTGACTAACGCATACACCTCGCAACACGCTTGTGAGCTCGTGAAAGCGCATTTAACGGAAAACGGGTTTACGCATTTGCGCGAACGGGACGAATGGGAAATTTGCGAAAACGGCAAATATTTCGTACAACACCAAAACGGCGCGCTTATCGCGTTTGTCGTTGGCGGTTTAGACAACTTCTCGTACAAACTCACGGCGGCGCACTTGGATTCCCCTGCGCTCAAAATCAAAGCCAACCCCGTCGAAAGGAAGAACGGCGTTTGCACGCTCAACGTGGAGGCTTACGGCGGTGGCGTATGGTACAGTTTTTTTGACAAACCCTTAAAAATAGCAGGCCGCGTGATTAAAAACGAAAACGGGCGTATTTACACGCAGACGGTTTGTTCTCCGTTCCACGTCGTAATCCCGTCCGTTGCCATTCATCAAAACCGTACGGTGAACGACGGTTTCGCGCCCAACTTGCAAACGGATATGCAACCTATCGTATCCCTTGCCGATTCGCAAACGGACTGGTTACAAGCTATTATCGCGGACGAAAACGTAATTTCTTACGATTTATTCGTCGTTTGCGATCAAGCCCCGTTCACGTTCGGCGTAGACGGAGATTGCTTATGTTCGCCGCGCGTGGATAATTTAACGGGCGTTTGGGCTTGCGTGAACGCGCTGATAGCCTCGGCGGAAAGCGACGGTATTTCCGTTGTCGCGCTGTTTGATTCGGAAGAAATCGGCAGCCGCACTTCGCAAGGCGCGGAAAGCACCTTCCTCGTTAACACCCTGCGCCGTATCGCGTACGAGCTTAGATTTGACGACGAAGAATATTTCAAAGCGCTTGCCTCGTCCTTCCTAATTTCCGTTGATAACGCCCATGCGGTACACCCTGCCCACCCCGAAAAATCGGATACGACGAACAGGTGCGTGCTTGGCAGCGGCGTAATTATCAAATCACACGCGGGCGGTGCATACACGACGAGCGGCGTTTCCGAAGGAGTTTTGAAAGCTATTTTCAATCGAGCGGGCGTAAAATACCAGCATTTTTATAACCGTTCGGATATCCGTAGCGGCGCAACCTTGGGTTCTGCCATCACCACGAAAACGGGTATGACGGGCGCGGATATCGGCATTGCGCAACTTGCTATGCACGCTGCAAGCGAATGTTTCGCAAAAAGCGATTACGACGAACTGTTGAACGGTTTAACGGCGTTCTATTCCACGAATATTCTCGCCGAAGACGACGGGTTCGTGATACAATAAAAAACTCTTTTTCCTTTAAAAAAAACTATTGACAAACTAAAAAAGCATCGACAATTTTTTGAAAATAAAATCACGCGGATAACTTTCACCCACGTGATTTTTTCTTTGCGTTTGATTTATGTTGTCTAAACGATTACTGCAAGAATGCGCAGAATGCGCGGTAGACTTCGTATACGTCCGCTTTGGACACGACCTCGTAAGGCGAGTGCATGGAAATTACAGGCACGCCGATATCAATGGTGTCAATGTTCGCGTTTGCGATATATTTCGCAACCGTGCCGCCGCCGCCAACGTCCACTTTACCCATTTCGCCCGTTTGCCAAATCACGCCGTTTTCGTCGAATGCCTTGCGCAAGAACCCGATAAATTCCGCGTCTGCGTCGTTCGAGCCACCTTTCCCGCGCGAGCCGGTAAATTTCGTAATCCCCGCGCCACAGGAAATATACGCCGAATTGAGCGGTTCACACACGTCGCGGAAGTTGGGGTCGTAACCCGCGTTAACGTCTGCGGAAAGGCATTTAGAGTTTGCACGTACCGCCGCCGTTAACG
>SVHY01000037.1 GCA_015055545.1 Clostridiales bacterium | reverse complement strand
ATAAAACAAACCTTCGACGGTGTGAAGGTCGAAGTGAAATAAACGAAAAAAGGAGATTATTATGGCAGGATTTAAAGGCGGCAACAATAACATGCAAAATTTGATGCGCCAAGCCCAAAAAATGCAAGAGGAAATGGAAAAAACTGCGGAGCTTTTGGACGATTGGGAAATCGTAGGTACGGCGGCGAGTGAGGCGGTCGTCGTGTACATGAACGCGAAGAAGATTATCAACGGTATTGAGCTGGACGAAAGCGTCGTTGACCCTACCGACGTGGAAATGTTGGAAGACTTGATTATGGCGGCTATCAACGACGGGTATGCAAAAGCGGATAAAGTCTACGAAGAAAAGATGGGTAGATACGGGGATATGGGCGCGCTTGGCGGAATGTTGTAAATGAATTGCAAGCGAAGCTTGCATGAATTGAAATAAATTTCATGAATTGCGCCGTTGGCGCGTAAATTGCACGCTTTGCGTGCATTGTAGAAATATTACAATAATGACGGCGTAGCCGTCAATTCATTGAGCGGAACGCGAAAATTCACGCGCTTGAAAAAGAGCAATTCACGAAAAGCTCTGCTTTTCAATTCATTCTCCAAAGGAATATTATGGACATTTTTATTGAACCTATTGGGAAACTTGTAAACGAGTTTTCCAAATTGCCCGGTGTGGGCAAAAAAACGGCGCAACGTTACGCCTATAAAATTATCGATATGCCTGAATCGGAAGCGCGCGCGTTTGCCGATGCAATTTTGGGTGTTAAACGGAAAGTGAAGTATTGCAAAATTTGCGGTAACTTCACCGAAGAAGATACTTGCGCTGTGTGTCGTACACGGGATAAGAGCGTCGTTTGCGTGGTCAAAGAACCCAAGGACGTCGCTGCGATTGAAAAATTGCGCGAATTTAAGGGCGTGTATCACGTTTTGCACGGCGTTATCGACCCGCTTTCGGGCGTTGGGCCGAACGATATCCGTATCCGTGAACTGCTTGCGCGTTTGCAAGAGGGGGGCGTGAAAGAGGTTATTGTTGCCACAAATCCCGACGTTTCGGGCGATGCGACCGCGATGTATATAGCCAAGCTTATCAAGCCGTTGGATATCAAAGTTACGCGGCTTTCGCGCGGAATTCCCGTCGGTTCGGAAATCGAATACACCGACGATGTTACGCTGGCGCGGGCGTTCGTGGAAAGAAATCAAATCTAATTAAAAGGAGAAACATGTTATGAAAATATCCGTACTCGGTTGCGGCAGATGGGGTTCGTTTATTGCTTGGTATTTATGTAATAACGGTCACGACGTGTATTCGTGGGGACCCGAAGACGATTATTCGTACAAAGTATTAAAGGAAACGGGCAAAAACGAATACGTGCCGTTGGATAAGCGCATCACGCTTACTTGCGATTTAGAAAAAGCCGTTTCGCACGCGGAAACGATTATCATTTCCATTTCCTCGCAGGGCTTACGCGGGTTTGTGAAACGTATTTTGGAATACGACGTATCGGATAAAAATTTCGTGCTGTGCATGAAAGGTATTGAAGTTTCTACGGGTAGTCGCCTTTCCGAAGTCTTAACCCAAAGCGGTATCTCCGCGGATAAAGTGGCTGTGTGGGTTGGCCCTGGTCATATCCAAGCCTTTACGCAGGGCATACCCAACTGTATGGTTATCGACTCTGCCAACGAGCAATTAAAACGTATGCTCGTGGATAATTTCCGTAGCGATTTAATCCGTTTTTATTACGGTAGCGATTTAATCGGCACGGAAATCGGCTCGGCGGCGAAAAACGTAATGGGGATCGTAGCGGGACTTTTAGACGGCGCGGGTTACGGCGCACTCAAAGGTTCGCTTATGTCCCGTGGCGCAAGAGAAGTGGCGCGGCTTATCAAAGCGATGGGTGGTAACGAACTTTCCGCGTACGGCTTGGCGCATTTGGGTGATTACGAAGCGACGCTTTTTAGCGAATATTCACACAACCGCGCGTACGGGGAAATGCTCATTAAAGGCGAGAAATTTTCCAAGCTTGCCGAAGGTGTACCCACCGCGGCGGCAATGAAGAAGTTGGGCGAAGAATACGGCGTGGATTTGCCGATAACGAACGCCGTTTACGAGGTTTGTTACGGCGAGAGCAAAGACGGAGAAACATGCCGTGAGCGTTGTGAAAAAATTCTTGCGAAAATGTTCGCGCGTGAGCCGAAAGAAGAATTTTACAGCTAATTTTACGGACGATAAAACGCCGTTCCCTTGCCTTGGGAACGGCGTAATTTTTTTTGCTCTTTTTTAAGAACCGTAGTAATTATCGTTGTTATAATCGTTGTCGTAAACGTCGCCGCTCGCGTAGCCGTTGACGAACTGCATATCCGTCATGGGCGCGGTGGGTTGCGCATATTGCGTTGCACCGTAGCCACGGTCGAAAGCCTTGCCTTGGCTAATGAGTTTCATTCTCTTACGTAATTTGCCGTAATAGGCAATGGCGAACACGGCAAGGGTAAACGCGACGATAAAGGAAACGATAGCCGCGGACGAGAAAGAAAGGGAGAGCGCGTTGAATTGCGCTGCCGCCGTTGCATCCATGCCCAGCTTTGCCGATTGGCTTTTCAAAATCGCGAACGCGGCGGTGGGAAGAATCCATAATACAAGGAAGGGAATCCAACCCAAAACGATAGGGAATTTTAATTTGACTGCATTGTTTTTACTTCCTAATTTTGCGAGAATTTTGATGATAATATACAGCCAAGCAAAGAACGTGAAGAACAATACGTAACTGATGATTTGGAATACCAAAGTAATCGTTTCCGCAGCCTCGGCAGGGATTTGTTCGGCGAGGAGCGCGCGAACTTCCAACTTCAATTCTTCCGTTGCGCTCATTTCCTTTTCAGACGGTTGTGATTGCGCCATGGGCTGCACCGCTCGTGCACCAAGTTGTTTGCTAACGCCCGTTATCGGTGCGCTTGCTTGGGGTGAGGGGGTGTCGCTGCCGTCGGTGGATTCGCCTTGGATAGCTTCCAAAACGAGCTGCGCCAAAAACTCGTCCATATTGATATCGCCGCCGTCGTTTGAAATAAACGCCAACGTTTCCTCCACGAGGTCTTCAATTTCTTCTTTGTTTGCAGTAGAAAGCGACGCGTCGGCAAATTCAGGGTGCGTCTCGGCGAGCTTGTCAAACACTTCTTCCACCGTTTCCGTTACGTAATAGGTAACGTCTTGGACGGTGGCGTCGGGTTTGTATAATTCGTCGATAAGCGTGTCTACCTTTTCGTTTATGTATTCGTCCGTGAGCTCCGCGTCCGTCAATAACTGTTCGATTTCCTCGGGCGTTTTTTCGCCGTTGTACGCTTGGTGAATCTGTTCGTGCAGGGATTCTTTAAGTGCTTGTTTAGAAGCGGCTTTTGCTACGTTTTTTACGACCTTGTTCATCGGTTCGATAAGCTGATCAACCATCGTATCAACGTTCGTGTCGAGAAGATTTTGTACCGTTCTGTCAGAATTACCTTTCAAGGAATGGAGCACGTCCGTCGTTTTTAAGGTGATAGAAAGGGAAATCGTTACGCCGTCCTCGCCTACCAAATCTTCGGGCGTGATTTCAATGCCCTCAATAACCAACACGTCCTGCGCCTCGTCGGATACGGACGAGCCCGTACCGCCCATAGTCGCGTCGCCCGCGCCCGTATCGCCCGCGCCTGTTTCGGGAACAGCGTCGGGAGGCTGCGTGCTATCGTTTGCCTCGGCAAGAATTTCACCTACCGTTTCCGTCGTTAACCGATAAGAAAGCTTGATTTTCCAAAGCGGCATAAAAAAATATGCGGCAATGGAAATTACGCACAGCGTCATAATAATTAAATTGCAGATAAGGACTTTATTTCTCGTCGTTTTTCTTGCCATGGCACTTGCTCCTAAAAATATATACATATATAGTGTACCACGCGCGTGTGGAAAAGTCAAGGTATTTTTTTAAGGAATTGTTTTTTTGCCGTATAATTTTTCTTGCCATTCGACAAATTAAGGATAGAAGAAAAAGGGGTTTTGGCTATGAAACGGGTAAAAACGCCGAATACGGAAATGCGTACGCGCGACGAACGGGAAACGCTTTTTCGCGCGCCGAGCGACGAACGAAAACGGGAAAGACAGGGGGTATGTATAGAATGACGGGTAAAAATAGACAGAATTATAATAAGAACTATATCGCGTACGTCAATTCTTTCGATCCGCCTACGGAGCATTTCAAAAACTGTTTCCGCGCGTTTTTAGTGGGCGGGTTTATTTGTTGTATCGGTCAGTTTTTACGTGAAATTCTGGAACACGCGTTTGCGCTTTCAGGCGACGAGCTTGCGGGTACGGTGAGCGTTATACTCATTTTCTTGGGTACGCTTTTAACGGGACTGGGCGTATACGATAGAATAGGTAAAAGCGCGGGCGCGGGTTCGATCGTGCCGATTACGGGGTTTGCAAATTCCGTCGCCTCGCCTGCGATAGAGTTCAAAACGGAGGGCTTGGTATACGGTATGGCGGCGAAAATGTTTATCGTCGCAGGTCCGATTATCGTGTTCGGTGTGTGCGCTGGTACGCTCGTCGGTCTAATATATTTATTTTTGTAAGGTTCTTATTATGCATACGATTTTTTTTGAGAATAAACCGCGAATCATCGCAACGGGAACGATTGCAGGTCCGAAAGAATGTGCGGGCGTCGTTGGGAAATACGTGGATAAAACGCTTTCCGACGATACGTTTGGGGAAACCACGTACGAAAAAGCGGAATGTAAAATGCTTGCGTACGCCGTGCGGAAAACGATTGAAAACGCTAATCTTTCGGAAAAAGATATCGATTTATTGATTTCCGGCGATTTGCTCAATCAAATCATTTCCGCAAGCTTTACCGCGCGCGATTTCGATTTTCCGTTTTTGGGCGTGTACGGGGCTTGCTCGACTCTTGCTGAAAGTATGGCGGTGGCGGCGGCGTTTGTAAACGCTGGTTATCATAAACGTATTATCGCCGCAACGGGTAGTCATTTCTCGTCGGCGGAACGGCAATACCGTTATCCGTTGGAGCTTGGCAATACCCGTCCGCCGCAATCGCAATGGACGGTTACGGGCGCGGGCGGCGTGCTTGTGGGGGATGGGGGTAGCGACGTGGCAATCACTTGCGCTACGCTTGGAAAAGTGGTGGATTTCGGTATTACCGACGTAAATAACATGGGCGCGGCAATGGCGCCCGCCGCGTGCGATACTATTTTGAACCACTTGCGCGATACGGGCAGGAGCGTGGATTATTACGATTTGATTATCACGGGCGATTTGGGTGCGTTGGGTAGCCGCATCGTCAAGGATTTGACGTGGGAAAAGGGCGTGGATATGCAAAAAAATCACGTCGATTGCGGCGAGATCGTGTACGACGTTATCGAACGTGAATTTCAAGGCGGTAGCGGTGCAGGGTGTAGCGCTGTCGTGTTCGGTTCGTATATTATGGACGGATTGAAAAAACGCAAACTAAACCGCGTTTTGCTCTGCGCGACGGGCGCGCTTTTGTCCACTGTTTCGAGCGGTCAGGGCGAGAGTATACCTTGTATCACACACGCCGTCGCAATTGAGAATATATAAATATATAATAGGAAAGATAAGAATATGTTTGAACAGTATTTAGAAATTTTTTGGGGCTTTGCCAAGGCGTTTGCCGTTGGGGGCTTGATTTGCATGATAGCGCAAATCGTTATCAACTTTACCGACCTTACGGCGGGGAAAATATTAGTCGCGTTTATGCTTGCGGGCGTGGTGTTGCAAGGTTTGGGCTTATATCAATATCTCGTGGATTTTGCGGGCGCAGGGGCAACCGTGCCTATATCGGGGTTTGGGTATTTGCTTGCAAACGGCGCGATAAAAGGCGCGCAAAAAGGGGTGTTCGGCGCGTTCACGGGTGCGTTGGCTGCCGCCAGCGCGGGCATTTCCGCCGCCGTCATTTTCTCGTTTATTATGGCGATTATTTTTAAATCGAAAAGTAAGAAAAATTAAAGGTGGCTCGCGCCACCTTTTTTCATATTTTTATACCGCTTAATTTTTGCAAATCTTCGTCCAAGCGTTTGATAAAGTTCTCTCTGTCCACTTGCGTTACGAGTTCTACGTTCCCGTCTTCGCAAAATTCCACGAACGTCTTGCCCGGGGTTTCGTGTAAGTCCAACGTAACCTTGCATTTTTTCGTCGTGAACAGATTAGGATAGACGAGCGCGAACAGGGCGCACACGTCGTTAGTGGCAACCCGTTTATCAGGATAGCCCGGTTCCCAGTACAACCCGTACATGGTATACATCAACCGACCTAAATCGTTCACCGATTGCAAACGATTTACGTACGCTTCGTCCAAATGCGCTTTGCGCCGTCCGACGTCGGAGGGGAGCATAACGAGGGGGATGCCGCTGTCCAACACGATTTGAAACGCTTCGGGGTCGCAAGAGATGTTAAACGAAATGTGGTCGGGATAACCTTCCATACCGAACGGCGAACCGCCCATAAATACGATTTTCGGGATTTTGGGGATAATATCAGGGTGCTTGCTGAGCAGTACGCCAAGGTTTGTCTGCGGCCCAAGCGCCAAAATCGTGATATCTCCGTCGCCCGCTTTGAGCGTTTGATACATCGCTTCCACGGCGTCAATATCGAGAGTTTTTCTCTTTACGGTAGCGGGGGGGATATACCCGCCCAAGCCTTCCTTTTGGTGGATAAATTCCGCCGTCGCGCTTTTGCGGAACATGGCGGTGGGTTGACCTTTGGCAACGGGTACGTCCTTTTGCAAAACGTCCAAAAGATGCAGGGCGTTGCGCGTCGCGGTTTCAATGCTGATATTGCCGACGACGGTGGTCAAGAGCAGCGTTTCTACGTGCTCGTCTGTCAGGGCGTAAATCAGACATACGCTGTCGTCTACCCCGGGATCTGTGTCGATAATAATTTTATGTTTCTTCTTTTCCATATTAATATTATATATCATTTGTGCGGAAAATGCAACCGTTTTTACAAATTTGGTTTATTGCCGAAGATATCCGATTGCAAAAAGGTGTTGGGGATTTCGCCGACAATAACCGATTCTCCGACGAGTATTTCCGTGACGACGGCGAAATTTTCCGTGCGCGAGGGCATGACGATGCTGATGTCCGCAATCACGTTTAAGTAAATAGAGTGCTTGGTTTGGTTGATACCTACGCTTTCAAACACGGACGAAAAATCGCAAGTAACGCTGCTGACGGGTATGATACGGAAATGAATGTTCGGACCTAACCCTGCGAACGCTTCAATGCCCGTGAGCGCTCCGAGTGGTACGGGTATGCCGTTCAAGCTCAAATTTTTCAAGTTGGACTGTGAAATGGACGCCGTATCGCGGGCAATTTTATTGAGTTTCAACGGATTAGCGGCAACGCCCGTAACGTTGCCTTCGCTATCGCGCGTAATCGTTACTAAGTCCTCGTATCGCATTTCGTCGGACAGCGTGTAATACACCGCGTCGTTTACGGCAATCGTCGTGCTGGCTCGCATGGTTGCCTCGCTGATGGAGATTAAAACGCGCGTGACGTTGCGTTGAAAATACACGAATAGCAAAGCGAGAATGAGAAGTGTGATAAGCAGGGCGAGCTTCCATTTCCGTTTTCGGCTTTTGCGTTGCTTTTTCGTAGGGTAACGCGGTAATCCGTATGCGCCCGCTTTGCTCATTTTTTCGCCGTTACGCCATAAAGCGCGTCTATAATCATTCCGTTTCCAACCTGCACGGAAGATTGCCCTAAACGTTCGTCAAGCCGTTCGTCTGCGAGCGTTCTTTCAATTTCTTGCGGCAGCTCGTCAAGCCGTTTTTGCGCGAGTACGTGGCACAACCCGCGTGATTTAAAGTACGCCGCGTTTTCCGCTTGGTCGCCGCGCGTTTGTCCTTCGAGCGGTACGAATACGGCACGTTTTTTGAGCGCTAAAATTTCAAAAACCGCACCTGCGCCCGAACGGGAAACGACGATATCAGCGCAGGCGTATAACCCACCCATGTCTTGAACGAATTCGAGTTGTTGATAACGCGGATTGTCGTTTTCCACCTTGTTTCCCGCGCCGCAAACATGCAAAACGACGTACTTTTTTGTAAGTGTTTTTAAATGCGAGCGAACGGCGGCGTTTAACGCTTTACTGCCGCTCCCGCCACCGACGACGAGCACGACCGTTTCATGGAACGGGATATTCAATTTCCGTCTTGCCTCCGCTTTGGTGGAAGAGAGTACGGCGCGACGAATGGGCGCGCCGCTGTATACGCCGTGGGGAACTTTTTTCGCCGTTTCGGGGAAGGAGGTGAATACGCGCTTGCAAAACCGCGCGGAAAGTTTGTTGGCAAGCCCCACGGAAAAATCGCTCTCGTGTGCAAAGCAGGGGATTTTCAAGCGCCAAGCTGCAAAGACGACGGGTAGGGAAATATACCCACCCTTTGAAAATACCGCGTCCGGTTGAAAGGTTTTTAAGCCTTCTTTCGCTTTTTTGACGGCGCGAAAAAACGCCGTGGGGATTTTGAGATTACGCTTAAACCCCGCAAACCCGCCGCCGCGGACGAGCTTTGGCGCGTCGATTTCAAAGTATGGGATTTGCCACTCGGCGATCAGTTTCTTCTCAATTCCGCTGCCACCGATATAACAAACGTCCGTTTTGCCGTCTGAAAGCAACTGTTCCATAATCGCTACGTTTGGTACGACGTGCCCCGCGCTACCGCCGCCTGTAAAGAGTATCTTTTTCATATAATATATTATAGACGCGCGAAGTAGTGGATATTCCACAAAAAAAGAAAAACCGTTATTAGCCAAGTCAATATAATCCAAACTCGATTTTGAGTGCCGAATTTTGCATTATACTTCGTTGAAAACCTTGATAAACCGTTTGGTTTGTCTGCGGCTTTCGCCTTGTCTAACGCTAAAATTCGGCTACTGAAAATTGCTTCGCATCTCAAAAGACGTATTTTTGAGATATTTTTTACGAGAAGGAAGCAATAATACTGAAGTATTATAATGACGACGAGTGAAAAAGAGCCGAAAAGACGCTTTTCAGACGAGTCTGGATTATATTGTCTTGGCTATGGTTTTTCATAGGATTTTGCGATTTTGTTTAACGTATCTCGTACGCGTTGTTTTAAATCGGGCGGGTCTAAAACGGTGATACCCGCGCCAAGGCTCAAAATCTTTTTCACAAGCCCGTCGTCGTTGGGCAGAGTAACGTCGGCGTACCATTTATCGCCTTTCAAATATAAATGCTCGCTGCCCAGCCAGTCTTGCGCGTCCACGAACGCGCTTTCGTCGATGAGAAACCTCGCGTCCACGCTCTGCGTTTCGTTTGTCCAAAAAGACAGGGGAATATCCTCGCGCGTGAACGGGCGCTTATAGAAGCGTTCCTCCGTTTTGACAGCCGAAACCACCCGACCTAAACGGAACAAACGGAATGCGCGTTGCTTATAACAAAACGCGTAAACGTACCAAACGTTCTGTTTACAAACGAGCACGTGCGGTTCGATTTTTCGCGCCGTCTTTTCGCCCGTTCGGGAATGATATTCGATTTCTAAAACGATACGCTCTTTAATACATTCTTGAAAGAGTTTGAGCTTTTCGGAAAAGGAACGCGTATCTCCCCACGTGCCGCCGTCCACCAAGAACGCGCCGATTTCTCCCGATAACGCCACGTCCCTGCGTTCTTGTTTGACCTGCGCGGACAGCTTGTGTTTTGCCGCCAAAAACCGCTCTTCAGGGAGTTGTGCGTACATGGCGGAGAGCGCTTCAATTGCCGCCTCGTATTCACTTTCGGACATAAAGCCTACGGGCAGTTTATAACTGTCGGAAATACAAATCCCACCGTCGCGACCGCGCTTTACGTATACGGGCACGGTGAACGAAAGCTCGTCTACGTACCGATACACCGTCCGTTCGGAAATTTCGTACTTTTCCGCAAAATATCCCGCCGTTACGCGCCGTTTGGCAAGCAAATCAAATAACATTTTCAATAAAATCGTGTACTTCATAAAAAATTCCTTTCATTTTTTAAATATTTTATCATATATGACAGATATTGTCAAGTTTTGTGTGGTAGAATTTTTACACAAAAGGAGAAAAATTATGACGAAATTTGACGGATATATGGAAAGGGTGGAACGTCGCAGAAAGAGCGAACGGGAAGAAAAAATCAACGAAGCGTTGTTGCAGGGGCTTAGAAAACGCACGCGTAAAGAAGTGGAAAACGCGCTTTTGGAAGGGTTGATTATTCCGCTTGGGGTAAAAAGTATCGTTTTTTAAGGCAAATGCGGCAAAACGCTTGACAAACCACGCAAAAAAGCGTAAACTCTTGGTAATTAATTTTATTCAGTCCAAGGAGAAAATTTTATGGCAAACGTAATGGATACGCTCAAAGCGCGCGGGTTCGTAAAACAAACGGTGTTTGAGGACGAACTGTATGAAAAACTCGGCAAGGAAAGCGTACCTTTTTATATCGGTTTCGACCCCACGGCAGATTCGTTGCACGTAGGACATTTTATGCAACTTATCGCTATGTCACATATGCAAAAAGCGGGGCATAAGCCTATTATTTTGATCGGTGGCGGTACGGCGATGATCGGCGACCCGTCGGGTAGAACGGACATGCGTAGCATGATGACCAAGGAAACGATTCGTCATAACGTGGAATGTTTCAAAACGCAAATGTCCAAGTTCGTGTCTTTCGAAGGTGAAAACGCGGCGGTTATTGTAGACAACGGCGACTGGTTGTTGGATTTGAATTACGTAGATTTCTTGCGTGAGATCGGTGCGCATTTCTCGGTGAACAGAATGTTATCCGCGGAATGTTTCAAACAGCGTTTAGAACGCGGTCTTTCGTTCCTTGAATTTAACTATATGCTTATGCAAGCGTACGATTTCTTGGTCTTGTACAGAAAATACGGTTGCGCGTTAGAGCTTGGCGGCGACGATCAATGGAGCAATATTTTAGCGGGTGCGAACTTGATTCGTATCAAGGAACAACAACCCGCGTTTGCCATGACGTTCACGCTTTTAACGACGTCGGACGGCAAGAAAATGGGCAAAACGGCGAAAGGCGCGGTATGGCTGGACGAAAACAAAACGTCCCCGTACGAATTTTATCAATACTGGCGCAACACCGCGGACGAAGACGTGGAAAAGTGCATGAAACTGCTCACGTTCTTGCCCGTGGAAGAGATTGAAGAACTCTGCCGTTATAAAGACGAACGCATGAACAAGGCAAAAGAAGTGCTTGCGTACGAGCTGACGAAGGAAGTGCACGGCGAAGAAAAGGCAAACTTAGCGCAAAGCCAAGCCAAAGCGGCGTTCGGCGGCGGCAATGCAGAACTGTTGACGAAAGAAGTAGAAAACGTAGCGACGGTGGTGGACGCTATGGTTGCGGCGGGTATTGCCAAATCCAAGGGTGAAGCGCGTCGGCTTATCGAACAGGGCGGCGTTTCCGTAGACGAAAGCAAAGTGACGGATGCGAACACGGCTATCCCCGCCAAGGAATTCGTTTTGCATAAAGGCAAAAAAGTCCATCTTAAAATTATCGTAATATAAGAAACAAATTATAGTCAAGAGTCAAGGGACACAGTCCCTTGTGGGGTGTGGGGCAACGCCCCGCGAAATAAGCCCCAAGTAAAGCAACCGTAGGTTGCGCTATAAAAGATAAAATGACACGTTCGTTAGAAAAAACGAACGTTAACTTGTACGCCCCCCCGCCCGCGGAGCGGTTAACACGCTAAGGCGTGTAGATACGATTCTTAAAATGGGAGATTAAACGAATGAAAATCAAGAAAATCACGGCATTATTGTTAGGGTTTTGCGGAGCGTTTGTTTTTGCTGCGTGTGACGATGAACCCGCAACGACGAACGACGATACGCCCACGACTACGCCCGCGCCTGCGCATACGCACACGTTTGCAACGGAATGGTCGAAAGACGAAACGCACCATTGGTACGCTTGTACGGGGAGCGGTTGTAAGGACGTTTCGGAAAAAGCGGAACATGTTTTTGACGGCGGCGAAATCACTACGCCCGCAACTGCAACGCAGGAGGGCGTAAAGACGTTCACGTGCGAAACTTGCGGCGCGACGAAAACCGAGCCCGTAGAATACGTGCCTGATACGGAAGTTACGGCGGAAGAATGGGCAACGGCGGTTGCTATGAATGCGGAAAACTACACGGGTGTTTTCACAGTTACGATAGATGAAAAAAGGGTGCGGGTAATTATTCAAAAAGAAGCGGATACGTTTTTAAGGACAGCTGGCGAATTTTTGGGTGAAGAGCTGACAGACGTGGAAGAAAGTTATTACGAAAAAGACGGCGATACATATTATCATTATTGGTCTGAAAACGAGCAATGGTACAAAGGCGAAATGCCCGAAGAAGAATACGAAAGCGCTAAATCCGATTTATTTGTAAAAAATATGAATTTTGCTGATTTTACTTATAATGCGGAAATTAAGAAATACGAATGGACGAGCGATACGTTGGATACGTCGCAATTGCAAAACGTGACCATCGCATTTGTGGAAGGACAAGTAGCAGAAGTGGCGTATACGCGCGTGATGTTAGGGCGTCGGATGCATTATCTCTATACCTACACCTACGGCGATGCGGAGATTACGTTGCCCCAAGTCGTTTCCTCCACAAAGATTAAAGACGATAATATGCTTGCAAGCGCGTTTACGGCGGCGTTTGCGATGCAGGACAACTGCGAATACGCTGTGGGTGTAAGTTGCTTGGACGATATGACGTATATTGACATGGGCGGTTATTATACGTATACGGCGGTTTACAACGAAGAGCTTAATTTGCAAGCGGATTATCAAGCGTATTTCTTGGACGGCAAACTCGTCAAATTGGAAGTGTTTATCGACGGCGTGAAAACGTACGTCTTTACGTACGACTACGAAGTGGAAGAGATTTAAATTCCCAAAGTATAATAAATATGCAAAGCGGCGAGAAATCGCCGCTTTTCCTTTTGACAAATGCGCGGATTTATGATACAATAAAGATATGGAAAAAGCGGTTTTAACCGTGCAGGGCAGGCACGAGAGCGAAAAAATTATAGAAAAATCCCGTTTTATCACCTATTCGGCGCACGTAGAAAGCGAAGAGGCGGCGCGCGCGTTTCTTGCGGAGATTAGAAAAGCGCATACGCTGGCTACGCACGTTTGTTATGCGTTCGTTGCGGATAAGACGGGCAATTTACAACGTTTTTCGGACGACGGCGAACCGCAGGGCACGGCGGGCGTGCCTATGCTGGAAGTGCTCAAAAATAAAAAGCTCTTTGAAACGGCGGTTGCGGTCGTGCGGTATTTCGGGGGCGTAAAACTGGGCGCGGGCGGGTTAGTGCGCGCGTATTCGTCGTCCGTTGCCGAGAACTTGGACGGCGCGCGGATTTGTTCGTTGGAGATTTGCGCGGAGTATACGTTGACGGTGGATTATACGGGATTGGATAGCGTGCAAAAATATCTTTCGACGCATACCTGTACGCCGCTTAATACCGAATACGGGGAAAAAGTGTATTTAAATATCGCGATAAAAAAATCGGAAGAAACCGCGTTTATAGCGGGGCTTGTCGATTATATGCAGGGTAAAATCGAATACGAGAAAGGCAAAGAATATTATGCGGCGTTTTAACGCCGTTTTTTCTTTTTCGACGCTTGACAAAGTATGCGCGCGTGTGATATAATAAAAGAAAAAACAGTGGGGTAACCGTTATGGTACACGAAAAAACAAGTTTAGTAGGCAAATATCTTCCCGACGGGGAAATGAAAGACAGCGTTTTGGAATTCTTATCCAAAGCGGAAAGCTTGGATGCAGGTAAATATCCGCTTGCGGGCGGCGCGTTTTGCAATCTGTTGGATTCCGCACCTAAACCCTTGGGTGAAGTAGAAGTAGAAGGTCATGAAGAATACGTCGATTTGCAATGCGTGTTAATCGGTAAAGAGGGCGTGATTCTTGCGGATAAAGGCAACGGCGAAACGCTTACGCGCGTGAAAGAGGGTAAAGACTGTTCGTTGTACGCACCGAAGGTATACAGCGACGTAAAAACGCTTGATAGCGGTGAGTTTATGTTATTGTTCCCTGCGGATTTGCATCAGTGCGGTATAGAAATCGGCGCGGACAGAGTAAAGAAAGCGGTGGTGAAAATCCCCCTTTCCGCATTTGATAAGGAGTAAATATGAGATACTGTACGTTGAAAGGCGTTGCGGCGTCGCGGATTGTGATGGGCTGTATGCGGATTGCGGAAATGCCTTTGCAGGAAGTGGAAAAACTCGTTTTTGAAGCGGTGAAAGCGGGCGTGAACGCGTTTGACCTTGCCGATATTTACGGCGGTGGGAATTGCGAACGACTGTTTGGCGTGGCGTTTAAGGATTTGGGCTTGGCGAGAAAGGATTACGTCGTACAAACCAAGTGCGGGATTCGTAAAAACGCGACGGGAAAATGGTTCGACTTTTCCAAAGATCATATTCTTTCGTCCGTGGATAACAGCTTAAAACGCATGAACACCGATTATATCGATTTGTTTTTGTTGCATCGTCCCGATACGCTCGTCGAACCTGCCGAAGTGGTGGAAGCGTTTAATAAATTAAAGGCAAGCGGCAAAGTGCGCGCGTTCGGCGTGAGTAATTTTTCCGCAACGCAAATGGAGTTTTTGCGTAGAAACGGCGTGGAAATCGTAGCAAACCAAGTCCAGTTTTCGCTTGGGCATACCGTGCTCGTGGATGCGGGTATGTACGTGAATAATTTCGACGACGAAGCGGTTACGCGCGCGGGCGATGCGTTAGAATACGCGCGTATGAACGGTATAGCGCTCCAAGCTTGGTCGCCGCTTCAATACGGATTTTTCAAAGGCGTGTTTATCGGCGACGAGAAATATCCCACTCTGAACGAAAAACTGAATACGCTTGCGGAGAAGTACGGGGTGGACGCGTCGGCGATTGCTTGCGCTTGGATTTTAAGACATCCTGCGTTCGCACAAGTGATAACGGGTACGACCTCGCCTGACAGACTGCGTGCGATATGCGCGGCGGCGGAAATCGATTTAACGCGCGAAGAATGGTACGACTTGTACGCGGCAACGGGTAAGGTATTGCCGTAATAAGCTTTGAATGAAATGAAAAGCGTTGCTTTTCGTGAAAGGGCTAATGCCGTGAAATGAACGCTACGCGTTCGTGAATTGCACGCTTTGCGTGCATTGTGGAAATATTACAATAATGCAAAACTTTGTTTTTGCAATTCACGCGCGAAACGCAATTTATGAAATTAAAAATTTCAATTCACGCAAGCTTTGCTTGCAATTTATTAACATAAGGTAGGGGGAAAAGAGTATGAAAATGATAACGGCTATCGTGAACAAAAAGGACGCAGGGGAAGTATGCGACGCGTTGAAAGAAGAAAAGTTCACGTTTACGAAAATGGCGACGACGGGCGGGTTTTTAAAGGCTGGCAACGTAACCTTGCTTATCGGTACGGACGATGAAAAGGTTGACGAGGCAATTGAAATTATCCGTAAACACTGTGCGAAACGTATGGAACCTATGCCCGCGGTGGTGAATGCGGGCGTACCGGCGTTCGGGTATTATAAAGCGGAAATTCCAGTAGGCGGCGCAACGGTGTTCGTGAGCCCCGTAGAACGGTTTGAAAAAATGTAAGCTGGGACGCTCTTTTTCGTAGTATTTGCTCTGCGAGGCGAAAAAGGGCGAAACTTGTGCAAAGTATACAATAGAAAATAGCAAGTTTGTTGAAATTGTCCATTGTATTTTTTTTGAGAATGTAGTAAAATAAATGTATAGAAAAATTAAAATGTTCCAAATGGAGGAAAAAGATTATGTCAGGACTTTTGCTGAAAGGCATTAACAAAGTATACCCTTCCGGTGTACAAGCAGTGTTTGATTTCTGTCTCGATATCAGAGATAAGGAATTCATCGTACTCGTAGGACCTTCCGGTTGCGGTAAATCCACTACGCTCCGTATGATTGCAGGGCTTGAAGAAATTTCTTCGGGTGAATTGTACATCGACGGTAAGCTCGTAAACGACGTCGTACCTAAGGATAGAGATATCGCCATGGTATTCCAAAACTATGCGTTGTATCCCCACATGTCCGTATACGACAACATGGCGTTCGGTTTGAAACTTAGAAAAGTACCCAAGGAAATTATCGACCAAAAGGTTAAAGCGGCAGCTGAAATTCTCGGTATTACCGATTACCTTTCGAGAAAACCGAAGGCACTTTCGGGTGGTCAACGTCAACGTGTTGCGCTCGGCCGTACCATCGTTCGTGAACCCAAAGTATTCTTGCTCGACGAACCTTTGTCTAACTTGGACGCGAAACTCCGTGCTTCGATGAGAACGGAAATTTCCAAGTTGCACGCACGTCTTGCAACGACGTTCATCTACGTTACCCACGACCAAGTTGAAGCTATGACGATGGGTACGAGAATCGTTGTTATGAAAGACGGTTTCATGCAACAAGTAGACACCCCGCAAAACCTTTACGATTATCCCGTAAACTTGTTCGTTGCAGGGTTCATCGGTACGCCGCAAATGAACTTCTTCAAGGAATCCACGCTTACGTCTAACAAGGGTAAAGTATACGTTGAATTTATCGGCGGCAACAAGATTCTTCTTCCGAAGAGCGTTGCAGCGCGTATTAAGAACATCAACGAATATCTTGACACGGGCAAGCCCATCACGCTTGGCGTACGTCCCGAAGATATTCACCAAGACCAAATGTTCATTTCCAACTCGCCTGAAACGGTTATCAAGGCTCGTATCGAAGTTATCGAAAAACTCGGTGCAGAAACGCAAATCTATTGCGAACTTGACCACGAAGGCAAGGAAAGCTCGGTTATCGACAACTCTACGCAAATGATCGCGAAGATTTCCAGCCGTGCAGTCGTATCGCTTAAAGACGTTATCGACCTTGCGTTCGACGCGCACCACATTCACCTTTTCGACGGCGAAACGGAAGCTACGCTTTTGGAAAGAGACGAAGGCTACGAAGTTATCGAAGAAAACGCGGAAGGTTCGGCGTTCGTGCCTCCTACACCGCAAGAAATGCGTGCGCAAATCGATTCCGCTCGTATCGTAACGAAGGAAATGAAAGCGCAAATGAGAAAAGACGCAAGAATGGCGAAGTTGGCTGCGAAACAAGCGGCTGCTGCGGCTGCGGAAGCTCCCGTAGAAGAATCGCCCGCTGAAGAAGCTGCTGTGGAAGAAGTAGCAGAACAACCTGCGGATCAAGAATAATTTAACTATTCTAAGTTTTTTTCATGAAAACCTTATACGGCAACGGACTGACGAGAGTCAGTCCGTTGTTGTTTACTTAAACTGAAAATATTTTACAAAAAATGAAAAGATATGACATTATTTTTTGTTTATTTTATAAAAGTGCTTGACAAACGCACGCTTTGACTGTTATAATGATTATACTACAATAACGTAGTTAAAAAATAAGTAGGAGTAGAAGTTATGAAGAAAAAATGGTTACTTTTAGCGGGCAGTATGATGCTTGCGGCTACGATGGGTTTTGCGGTTGCGTGTAGCGAAGAAGAAACGAGCGAAGGCGATTCGCAATGGTCGCGCGGAGCGAAAGATATTAGTAAATTGGCATTAAACGCTACGAAAACGACGACGATTACGGAAGTGGATATTCCCACGGATTATGATGGCGAGTATGAAATGGCGTACGACGATTATAATAATCCGATAAAAGATAATAGCGGTCTTTGGTTGATGTATAAACGGACGCAGGATAATAATTATAATTACATATACGAATACCGTTTCTTCGATTGGACGACGGGGGAGCTTTCCTCGGCGAAAAAGACACTTTCATCGGCAGAGCGCAACCGTTCAACTTGCGGATTTTTAGGTGACGGTGCGTTGTACTTTGGTATTACTAATGACGACGGGGACGTAGAATACACCGTTTATACGCGTGATAAAGAACAATATATCGGGCTTGCTTCACTTTCAAACGGTACGTTGACAGCAGAAAACGGTACGCGGTATTACGTAACGCCGAGTGGTGAATTTGTAGAAGAAACGGACGAGTTTGTGAGATTTTATAGCTATAGCGAAGCAAAAGCGTCCAGTTCGATAAGTAATACGTTTCTTAATAATAATTCTTATTACGGGGGGTATAATTATAAGACGGAAAATTATTTCATAAATAAAAACGATACGTATAGTTTTTACGTCTATGATGCAAACGGTGCGTATGTGAGAACGGAAGATTTGGCGCGTGAATGGGATTTGACAATCAACGTACAATTCACGAAAGTGTTCACAATGGGAGATCGTATCGTTGCACAATATTTAGAAACGTTACCGCAAGACGCGACGGAATACGAATTGTTTAAACAAGGCACGAAATATAATCTGAGCACCGTGTATTACGATGTGGAAAGTGGCAAATCGGGCGAATGGGAAAACTTCAATTTTATCATTAACGAAGACCTGTATATGCTAAATTATGCGGAATTGCTCGTGAATGAAATTGTAGACGGGCAACAATCGACTGTCGTGTCCGCTATCACCGTAGATAAAGACGGTAAGGGCTACGTTGACGTAGAGGCGCTTGTGGAAGGTGCGCTGTATTTTATGCCAGATAAAACTGGGTTTGTAGTTGTACAGACTCTCGATACGGCGTATTATTACAAAGGCAAGAAACTTGTTTTGGAAACGACGGGTTATGCCGATGTATACGAAACGGTATTGGTCGTGGAGGGGAACTCCAAATTGTATATTTACGATTTAAACAGCCAACTGATTGAAACGATTTCTGGTGTTGTAGACTATGAAGATACGTCAGACGGTAATTTCTGCTATCAAACGGAAGGCGGTTTATATACGTACGACGTTAAAACAAAACAAAGTTCGCTTTTGGTTTCGTTGAATGACCGTATGCAAGTAGATATTTATTCCGATTACGTGATTATAGAAGACGAGGGGTTGAATGAGTATTATTATCTTGATTCGGATGATTACGTCAGCGTATACTTCTTTAATGATGTAATGGAAGATATCGTACGCATAAACGGTGCGATAGAAGTCGAAACAGAAGAAATTTTCAATCAGAAGAACAGCTATGCGGAAATACTGTTTGTTGCAGTTGAATATTATAACGGCTCGGACGCTGATTTCTGTTATTTGATTACGCAAACGTACGAACTGAAATAAGACAAACAATAATTATATTTTCGTCCCGAAGCGGTTATGCCGTTTCGGGACGGTTTTTTATGCCGCTTTGAAAAGTCTTACGGCAAGCGCGGTCATGTCGTCTTTGGCTACGCCCCCGTACGCGTCGATTGCCGCTTGTAATAACACGTCGGCAAGTTGTTGCGGATTGCCCGTAGGTATGCCTTTGAGTACGTTATATAGATCGGTTGTCGAGCCGAACGCTTGGGATATGCCGTCGCTAATAAACAGTAGCGTATCGTTTTCTTCCAAATCATAACTTGCCGTATCGGGGCGCAAAGAATCGAGTATACCCAGCGGCAAAGAACCGCTATCTAACACTTTGATTGTATTTCCCGACAGGATAAACCCTACGGGCGAACCGATTTTAACGATATCCGTTTTGCCGTCGAATAAATCCACCACCGCAATATCTACGCAAGCAAACGTTTCTTCCTTACTAAAAGCAAGCAGCTTATTTACGGTGGAAAGCACCGTTTCGGGTGGTATTTTCGCACGGTAAAAACTTTCTAATAAACAAACCGTGCTTTCGGAAACACGTCGCGCGTATTCGCCGCTGCCCATGCCGTCGGATAATGCAACTAAAAACCGCCGTTCGTCGATTTTGACGACGGAATGTGTGTCGCCGTTTTGCTCGGAATCTGTCTTTTTCGCGCTCGCTACCCCAAACGCCGCGTCAAATCTCGGTTTCTTTCGTAAAATACAACAAAATTTATCCATTCCAAGCGTTAGCCGTTCGGAAATAATCATCGTCGCGTTTAGAGTATAGCTTGCCACCGCGGCGATTTTTTTCACGTCTGCTTTTCCGTACGTAACCAAGGATAAAAGGGGATTTTCTTCATCGCCCATTAAAAGCACTTCCGAACAGACTACGCCCGCTCCAAGTAGCGCGATATTGAGCGCCCGTTCCTTTTCCGTATAAATGCGGAGCGGTTCGCTTTGTTCTAAGGCAAGGTTGCGTAAAATTTCACTTACGCCCTGTGCCTGACGAGCAAGCAAGGTTCTACCCGACGCAGCGTTTTCCGCGTCCAGCACGTACTTGCGATAATCGCCAAGCTGACGGTTGACGGCGTAGAGGATATTGCTTTGATTGACGCATATATCCGAAAGATTTTTCGGCAGGTCGATAAGATTGACTTTGCCCTTTAAACAGCCGATTTCTACCAGCTTTTCTAAGTCCTGCGCGACGTCTTTTTTCGCACATTCTTGATAACGCGGACAGACTTTACAACTCTCTTCCGTTACGCAAGCGCGTATGTATTCTCGTACACCGTTTTCCGAATCGCTAACGCTAAGTGAGGAAAAGGTGGACTGAATTTCGCGAAAGACTGCGGAAATTTCAAACAGTTGCGCTCCGATTGCCGCTCGGTTGCGGTTGATTGCCACACGCGATAAATGCTTTTCGCGATAGAAGATTAACTTGTTTTCTAAACTCCGTATAACGGGCGCGGGGATTAAGACGAAAATCAAAGCTGGCAACAGCGCGGATAATAGCGTAGGAATTAAGGCGGCGGCGGGCAGTAAAAACAATCCGTCGATATAGGCGTACACGAAAAACGCGCAAAGAAAAGCGCACGCGGCGGAAAGTCTGCCTTGGCGGGTAAAGAGCGCAATTGCACAGGCGTAGAAGAAAAACCGTTCGGGGGATAGACCCAAGGTAACGAGCGGGGGTATGGCAAGCACGAACGCGCAAACGAACACGGACGTATCTTTCGTGGCACACGCAAAGAGCAATAAAACGAGAAACGCGCTACCCATGTATGCGTTGAAACCGAAAAAACGGCATATGCCCACACCCGTAAATACGAAGAACAGCGCGGAGAAAACGAGCTCGTCGCCGCGCAGTCGGCATTTGAGAAATTTGCGCGTTACGGCTTTCACGGCAACCGTAAATACGGCGGAAAGCAGAAAAATCGCCGCTGCAATCCCCGTTTTTTGTATCATGGGCGTATTGATAAACGTAAACGGCAGAGCGTAGGCGGTGAAGGGGGCAAAGGCTACGAATAGCGCAAGGTCAAAGACGAGCGCAGCGTAAGGAGGCAACCACGCGGCTTTCCAACCGTTTTTTACGCATTGTGCGTTAAAAAGAAAGCCGACGGCAAGCAGCAGGGTTTGTGCGGCGCTTAAAAGAACTCCGACGGGCGAGGAGAATATTAGCGACGTGCCGAAAAAGGAAAGGCTTGTCCAAAAAGGGGAAAAGCCCGCGGCGCACGCGGCGTAAAAAAGCGCGATATGAAAGGGTTCGTTTTGCGGCAGGACAAAGCGTAAGCAAAGCACTGCAAGAGTAAATAAAACGTATAATCGTACGGTAGGAAAATCAAATTTTTTGTCGTTCATCATGGTAATGCTCCTATGTTTTGAGTATACCAAAAAAAACGCCGCAAAATTTGCAAACTTGTGCAAAATTGCGACGGATTATGTCATTAGAATAGGATTAATTGTGGACGTTAATTATTGACGGGGAAACCAAGGCTGATTAAAATAGCGCGGTTGACGCGGAGCATGGTGGCGGGAGGGAGTTCGCCGATGCGTTCTTTTAGACGGCGTTTATCCAGCGTTCGGATTTGTTCTAACAAAATCACGCTGTCTTTGGCAAGCCCGTACGCAGACGGCAGTTCGATATGGGTAGGAAGTTTGGCTTTGTTGATTTTGCTCGTTACGGCGGCGGCGATGACGGTGGGGGAATACTTGTTCCCGATGT
>SVHY01000036.1 GCA_015055545.1 Clostridiales bacterium | reverse complement strand
ATCTCGGCGAATTATCCCAGCCCGATTCTCCGCACTTACAATCGGTGTAATCGGGCTCTGTGAACCATTCCAAAAGCCCATTATTATTCGTATCGCGGTTTTCCATATCCCACGTGAGATATCTATCAAGTGCGTTCACGCTCTCTTGTAAGAACGCCTTATCCCCCGTCTTTTGATACACCGACCACACCGCCCATGCCAGCACCTGCGGCTGCGTCGTACTTCCGCAATCGTCGGGAGTCATTACCGTCGCTATCAACCCGTCTTCCCTTTGCATAGCAAACACCGCTCTAAGCGCGTCTTTCGCAAGCTCTCCGTTGTACGTCGTTATTGCCATCGCGTGGAACGCCGAATCCCAAAGCCACATGTGTCTATGCGGTACTCTGTCCGGCGTCGTCCACCGACAAGGGATTTTTCCTTCAGGTGAGTGCACGTTGACCTTGTTCGTCGATATCGCCTTATAATACAGGCTTTCGTACCGCTTATCCTTGCACTTTGGCATTTGTTTGAAATAATCGTAGCGCGCTTTTTTTAATTCTTCTACGTCAATATCGATGTAGTGCAACGCTCTACCGCGTGCAAGCGTCCAGCTCACCGAATGGTGGATTACGAATTTATACAACCCGTTTTCCATTTTCTTATGATAGAACGCGTACGAATTCGAGCCGCGGAAATATACGTCTACACCGCAAGTGAAACGGTGGTTGTATTTATATCTGCTCTTGAATTCAGGCAACACGGGCGTATACCCCACCAGCGTATCCGCGCCCGCAAACGCTATAAAGAAATCCCCGCTTTGCGTTTTCGCGTCTACCATATCTCCCGTTATCGCACGAAACGACTTTCTGCCCTTGATGGGGAAAAAGATTTTTACCCATTCTCTGCCGTTAAAGTCAAACTCTAACGGTTTCCAGCCCAACGTGCCGATAAAATCGTCATAATAACGGTTTCTGCCGTCTACGCCCGAAAAGCCAAATAAATGTCCGTAACCCCAAATTTTATTTAGTTTCATTTACTTTTTCCTCCGACGTATTTATTATATCATAACGCTTATACGCCCACAATGGCGCATACGACTTTTTGGGGCGTATTTATAGGCTAAAACAACTTTTTTAGGGCTATATACCGATAAACGCGCCGTTTTCTTTTAAAGTTTTTTGCAACTGCCGAATATTTACTTGGCGCACGCCGATTTTGTCTTTCACCGCAAGCGCCGTTGCCGTACCCGCCGCCTCGCCTATGCAGGCAACGAAGGGCATAATGCGGTAGGAAGCTTGTGCGCTGTGGTCGGAAGATATGCACCGCCCTGCTACCAACAAATTGTCTACGCCTTGTGGTATCAAACTGCGATAAGGTATGGTATAATATTCCCCGTTAGGGAAATAATAACGGCTCGTGCCCGCACCTTCGGGGTTGTGAATATCGATCATATAATTACTAACGGAAACCGCGTCGTCGAATTTGGTAAGATTTTTGCAATCGTCTTCGGTAAGCACGTAATCGCCAACGATTTTGCGGCTTTCCCGAACGCCTATCTCCGCCGCCGTCGACATTAAGAAACTGTTTTCCAAGCCCTTACCGTATTTCTTCACAAACTCGTACGTTTCGCGTACTTGTTTACGCGCGATAATTTCCGCTTGCGTAAAATCGAATGGGTCGGTGGGGTTTTTCTTAACGACGCGCGTGGTATTGAAATGCAACACGTTTTTGGTAGGAGTTTTGAAAACGAGAATGTTTTCCCGCGGATTGATAAATTCGCCCGCCGCCAAATGCTCTTTATAAATCTCGTCCAGCTTATCCCTATGCTCGTAAAAGGTTTCCACGTCCACGTTCCCCAAACGGAAACAAAGCGTCATCGGCTGACATAAATTGTCGCTTTCCCTTCCCAGAACGGTGGGACAGCCCGCCAAATACGCAAGCTGCGCGTCGCCCGTTGCGTCGATGAAATAATCGGCTTGCACCTGCAATTCCCCGCGGCGCGTCGCCAGAGATACAGCTTTGATTTTATCACCGTCTTTATGCGCTTTGAAAATATACGCATGGTATAAAAGGTCAATACCCGCCTCTTCCGCCATGTCGTTGAGCAAAAACTTCAATTCCTCTTCCGAAAAAGATTCCCCACGCATAGCGCCGCGTTCTTCTAATTTATTATGAATTTCTTCAAAAATCCCTTTCGCTAAGCGCACTTTTTCGTCGTTTTCCACTTTCCAATGCGGCATAAACGGCGTAACCAAACAATTTACCGCCGAACCACCAAGACAGTTCGCCTTTTCTATTATCAGAACTCTCGCTCCACCCCGCGCCGCCGAGAGTGCCGCAGCAAAACCTGCAAATCCGCCACCGACGACTGCTACGTCATATTTCTTCATAAAAATTCTCCACTATTTTTTTGAATTATTATAATACAAATATCCGTTTTTGTCTTGCACGGCGGATAAAAATAGTTGCACAAACGATACTTTTATGATATAATTTTAGAAAAATATCACGAAAGGTAAGAAAAATGCAATCCTTACAAACGTTTATTGATATCTTGATGAAAGCGCGCAAAATCCATATCAGCTTTTTGGATATAACGGGCGTGCTCGACACTCCAATGACGAAAGTGGATTTAAAGCACAGGCTACACTCTATCGCGTTTTGCGACGCGGCGAAATCCAACCCGTTAAGTCGGCGCGTTTGCATACGCTGTAAACGGCGGGCAAACGAAAAAGCAAAACGAAGCAAAAAGCCGTTCGGCGGGCATTGCAGTTACGGCTTGTACGAAGCCGCCTACCCCGTTATCATCGGCGAAAGCGTCGTTGCCGTCGTTTACGTGGGCAACGCCATCGTACGGGAAGAACAAACGCTTGCTCGAATACGCAGAACCTGCAAGCATACGCGCGTCGACGAGAACAAACTTTATAATCGTTTAAAAGAATGTGAACACATAAACGACGCAAGCGAACTGTTCCAAATCGCGGAAATCGTCGCCGATTATTTAAAAGCTGTTTACAAGAAAACACCCAAACAATCGTACGGACTGCACTGGCTCGTTTACGAACTCAAACGCTATGCCGACGCGAATTTTTGGACGGATATATCCTTGCAAGAAGTGGCGTATATCTATCACAAGAACGAAAAATATATCGGTCGGCTGTTCAAAAAGGAAATGGGCGTGGATTTCCATCAATATTGCATGCAGTTGCGTATGGAAAAAGCGGAAACTTTGCTCGTGCAAACTTCGGATAAAATCTTAGATATCGCCTTGGATTGCGGATTTAACAATATTTCGTATTTCAACCGCGTGTTCTCCAAAAAACACGGCATTTCCCCGTCTAAATACCGAAAAACGCATTAAATTTCAAGCCACTCGCCTAATTGCAAACGATTTTGATTGGAAATAAAAAACAGCTCTGAAAGTCCACGCTTTCAGAGCTGTTTTATATACACTTTATTGAATTATCGATAAAACTTGATTGCAAATCATTTCCATGCCCTTTGGCGTGGGGTGCCCGTTTTCTTTGTCGATATCGACAAGCTCTATCGCCCTTGTGCCGTAATGCGCGCACGCACTTTTTACACACGCACCGATGGCGGGGTTGATTTGCGTGTTGATAATAAAATATACGTCCGCATTCGGTAGCTCTTTTTTTACCGCCCAAATCAAATGACAAATCGCGGGTAACACGGAAAATAAATCTTCTTCCGTCCAGTTCTCAAATTTCACTTCCCCAAGCGGCGCGTTTGCACAGCTGTCGTTCGTTCCGCCGAACAAAAAAACGGTGTCTACGTCGTTCTTCTTGAAAAACCCGCTCTCTTTGAGTTGACGGAAGCGGTAGATAAACGAACTGGAATGTGAACAATCGCCGCTATAACCCGTATACCCGACCGTCGAACCCGACCAACTGTTGTTGGCAAGCAAATTCGCGCCCGTTTTTAAAAGCAGACGTTGCCACCAAGTTTCTTCTAATTTCATTTTACTGACGGCAGGACCGTTTTCTCTACCGCTTGAGGAATAATACACGTCGAACCCGTCGGGAATCCACCCCTCGTACGTAGAATAACTGTCACCTAAAATTACGATATTTTTCATACGTTTCTCCTTATCCACCGCAAGAAAATACCGTACAATACGCATTACGCACTATTGTACGGTATTCATTATAACATATCAAGTTTGAAAAGTCAACGTTTTTACAAAACTTTTTCGCGTACGTATTTGCAATAGTCCGCGTCCACGTCCAGCGTGATTTTATCCGCGTCTAAATCGGGATATACCGTAGCCGACAAGGCTTTTCCGTCCGCAAAAATTTCCACGGAAAATTCGTCCATTACCACGATAAGTTCCGTGTGCGCCGCTTTTTTAAACGGCATACGACGAATCCCTGCAAGGCTGTCCGCATCTTTTTCTACGCCAACCATGCTCTCGCCCGACAAAGAACGGTTAAACACCCATTCGTCCCCGTCCAAAGCCAACGTCGTTTGCTGTCCGTCCTTTTGACGGAGCGCAAGGCGCAAGCTCTTTACGTTATCGGCGGTAATGCGCAAAACGCCTATTTTTCCGCTGTCGCAAATCCTGCCGTTCACTTCTTGCTCAACGACCGTTTCGCCTTTGACGATAGGTTCTTGATACAGTTCGTCGTCCTTAACGGTGAGCTTTCTCGCAGCGGTCAGCATACCTGCAAAGCCGTATTTTTCCGAGGGAATATTTCTATCCCACATTTGCAACCAGCCCATCATTGCGCCGTCGTATGCGAACGTTTGCGGTGCGTAGAAATCAAACCCGTAGTCGATAATACCACGGTTTTTAACCGTAAACCGTCCCGTTTGATAATCAATCGAACCGCTATACCAACGCGTTGTATGTACGTTCAAATGCGTATTCCCCTCGTGCGGTTGGAACTGTTCGCCGCACAAAAGCAGACCCTTTTCTTCGATATAATCGGGACATTCAATCATTATCCCCAGCGAGTCTTCGCCCAACAAATCGTTGACAAATTCCCACGAGAATAAATCCTGCGAACGGTAAAGCAATATTCTGCCCCTGCCTTCTTTTGCTCTTGCCGCAACGATACACCAAAACCAGCCGTCCTTGCACCAAACTTTGGGGTCGCGGAAATCGCAAGGCGAATATTCTGCGGGCAAATCCTTTTCGCCGATGACTACGCCGTGTTTGGTAAAATGCACGCCGTCGTCGCTACTAGCCAAGCATTGTAATTGACGGATATTTTCCCCGCCGCCGTTTTCCGAAAAGCCCGTATACAACAGCCAAAGCTTATCCTGCCATACAATCGCGCTGCCTGAAAAGCAACCGTCTTCGCCGTCGCCCGGATACAGAGCGATCGGCAAGCGTTCCCAGTGCAGCAAATCATCGCTGACTACGTGTCCCCAGTGCATAGGTCCCCAATGCACGTCGTGGGGATAATGTTGATAAAATGCGTGATAACGCCCTTTATATAAAACCAACCCGTTAGGATCGTTTATCCAACCGTTTCCACCCGTTACGTGGAAAATAGGTCGGAGCATTTTTTCCTTTTTTTCTTCCATTGATTAAACTCCTATCGGGGTATTGCAAAACACGTAATACCCCGACGCTTTTTATTCCTTTAAATTTTCGGCAACGATAGCCGTAGCGGAAACGTCTTCCGCCTTTTCGTAGTAGGTAATGAAACTGTCTGCAAAAAGCAAGCCCCAGTCGGAATCCGCTTCGTCTACAAGCCGTATATATACGCTCTTGCCCATAAACGCCGACAAATCCGCTTTGTATTCTACCATATTCGCCTTATACACGCCGTCCTTACTCAAATCAATCGGCTTGCCGTTATAGTAGTAGCCGTTCGTCGTATCCGCGAACATGGTATTGCCGTAGATAGCCAAGACTTCGTCCGTTGTCGCGTCCACGATTTCCATTCTGCAAAGGTCGGTGTTCTTGCCGCCACCAAGCTTGAACGTCATCATACCGCAACCGCCAACGGTGAACGCAGAACTCGTGAGCGTACCCTTTTCGCTTTCTGCACCAGCCCAACCGTTCAAGAAATATACGCCGTCCTTGTTGAACGAATACCATTCGTGCCACCAAACTTCCGAATGATGGATATTCGCGATATTGCCGCTCATCGTCCAGCCCGTCAAATCGCCCGTTTCAAAATCGCCGTTCAAAACCTGATACTCGTTGTTTGCACCGAGCACCGATTTCGGCAAAATATCGCTTGCCGTATAGGCGTTAGCGGGAATCGCGCTTTCGTCCGCGTAATACGTAATAAAGCTATCCGCACACAAAAGCCCCCAAGCGTTCGTAGCGTTATCCACTAATTTGAGTTTCACGTCTTTGCCCATAAACGCCGACAAATCCGCTTTATAGAGCACCATGTTGGCAAGATTGGAACCGCGGTTGAGCAAGTCCGTGCCGATATCGTGGAAATACTGATTACAATATCTTGCAAGCTCTACGCCCGTTTCCGCGTCTAATACGGAGAGATAACATTCGCGGGGATTTCCGCCGCCGCCAAGCAGATAGGTAATCATACCACTGCCGCCGACGGTAAACGCAGAACTCGTCAACGAACCGCGACCGCTTTCGTGCGCAATACCCGTGAACAGATACGTACCCTTTTTGTTATACGGGAAGTTTTGATTCCACCAACCGCTTGCCGAGCTGACCACGCCGATTTCGTCGCCGTCTGCCGTCCAGCCCGTCAAATCGCCCTTTTCAAACGTACCGTTCAGCACTTGATAAGGGCTACTGATTTCCACGTCCGTATTCGCTTTCACTTCAAAGGACGGGCAATCCCACCAAACGGGTTTTTCTTCCCAGTACGTTTGTATGCTGTCTAACGTCATACAACCCAAATCATCCGCGCTGTCGTTGTTATCGACCGCCTCGATATACAAGGTTTGCCCTAAATACTTGGATAAATCCACGTAGTATTGATTCAAGTTCAAAAGTCGCATACCGTTTTGCACGTACGGGAATTGATAATTCCAGTATTTTTCGTTGGACACGCGCAAAATTTCCGTTGCACCGTCTTCCGTTTTCATCATAAACCGCAAATACGCTCTGCCGTTGTCCGCGCAGCCGCCGAGCTTATAGCTCACGTACCCCGAACCGCCCAACACGAACTCCGTCGAACGCATTACGCCAACGGCGGAAGGCATATAATACCCGTAATGATACGCGCCGTCGCGTTTATAAGGGATATGTTCATTCCACCAAACGCTTTCGGCGTTGACGCCTTCGTTGGCAAACGCTCTGCCCTCGACAACCGTCCAGCCCGCCAAAGAACCCGTTTCAAAATCGCCGTTTGCGATTTCGTATTCGGACGGCGCGGTAGCGTCTTGTACGTATTCTCTTACCTTGACGAACTTTTCCCCGTCCGCTTGCGCGTCTTCCCCGCCGATACGGATATCGTCTACGCTAATATACCCGTAATAAACGCTTTGGTCGTTATCCACAACGCGCAAATACAGCTCTTCGCCTACGTATTCGCTCAAATCCAGCGTATACGCATAGAAATTATCCGTACAGTACACGCCGACGTTGTATTGTCCTAAATTGACGTAAGATTCGGTATGTTCCAAGAAATATTCGTTCGCCTGTTTGGCAATTAACCGATCGTCTGCCGCCCGATATACGCCAAGATAACAAGTTCTTTCTTCGTCCTTTTTCGCAACGCCCGTGCCTTTACCGTGGGTAAGCGCGCCGCCTGCGAGTTTAACGCTAATCGTACCGTCGCCCGAAAGCGTAAACGTCGTCGAACGGATAGCCCCCGTTCTTGCAACCGAACGTTTTCCGTCAAAGCCCTTGCCGCAAAGATACCAATTCCCCGTTTGATTGACGGGAATACGCGTTTGCTTGTCGTCGTAGGCGTACACGAACTCGCTTTGACTGCTCACGCAATCATCGTCAAAGGCGTCGCCGTATTCCACCGTCCAACCGCTCAAATTCGCCGTTTCAAAACCGCCGTTTTGTATGGTGATGACGGCGGGTTCTTCCGTCGTTTGCGGTTGCTCGGCTTCTTCCTTACAACCAACCAACGAAGCGCCCGCGCACACCAAGCTTGCCAACGTTATTAAAAATGATTTCGTTTTCTTCGTCATACTATTTTCCTCAAATTATCTATATGAAAATTATTCCAAATTTCCCGTATTTCCGTAATACGCTTCCGTAACGACGTCCTTGTACGCGCCTTTCATCTTTCTAATGGTCATAGACTGAATTTGCATACCGCCATTATTGTCGAACAGTTTCAAATAATCGGAATTGCCGTATTTGGGATAAATACGCGTAGTAAAGCTCATCACGCCGTTTACGTAAATTTCCAGCATCGACCTATCCAAAAGAATGGTTACGTCGTACTTTCTGCCCGTATCTCCCCACGTATGGCTAGGCTGTTTATTTACGTAATCGTACAAGGACGACTGCGTTCTGTCCACGAATACGCCCGTATTTGCGAACGTGATTGCCGTACGCTCCGTGCCTAAAATATTTTCCACGGGATTGTATCGTACGAACAAGCCGCTTTGGTATTCGTCTGCCGTAGGCGATAACGTAAACGACATATCGATACGGAGCATATCCCCGCGCACTTCGTTTATCGCCGCGTTTATTTCGTCAACGCTCTTGCCCGTGCCGTCGTATTCGTACGCCGTTTCCCCGTACAAGCTCTCGATTTCACGAACGGGTTCACGAATAACGGAAACGCCGTCGTCCGCCAACCAAAGTTCCAAAGGAATAGCGAAATTATGTGCCCAACCCGCGTAATAGTTTTGCGCCGTGCCCGCGTCCTTGCCTTGCGCGATGGAATAAATAACCGTACGCCCGTCCTCGTAATCCGTTCTGCCTTCGGCAATATCCTGTTCCGTCAAGAAACAGTAACCGTTTTGTCCCGTATACACGCCTCTGCCCATATCGAACAGTTTGGGTTTGGGATCGTCGGGAATAAACCGACAAGCGGATTTGTTGAACGTTCCTATCCAATAATAACATTCTACGATATACCCGTCCACCGTATATTGCGGGCAGTCGAACATAATATATTTGGTCGTTTTACCGTCCTTTGTGGAAATGGGCAGCATGACTACACATTCCCAATGCGCGCCCTGTTCGGGGTATAAATTGTAATCACATTCAAATACGTAGCCACGGGATTCCCATTCACGCATGTTGGTAGACGTATAAATATTCGCCGAACCGCCTGCGCCGGGTACGGACGTGGATACCATCATATAGTACACACCGTCGTCATACCAAACGAACGGATCGCGGAATTGTTCGCGTTCGCCCTGCGAATTATCGTTCGGCTGGGTAATGACAAGCGTATCTTCCACTACCCAATCGGTGAGATAGGGATCGGTGGGATCGGCTGCGTGCGCAAACGCCACGTTTTGACCGCCGTGATTAGGGTTGCCGTACAAATTCGTACCCGCGGTAATCACGAGCCAAGGCGTACCGTCAGGGCCGATACAAGCGCCGCCCGTCCAAACGCCCTCGGGGCATATGCCCGCCGTGGGCGCAACCGCGTCTTTCACCGCTTCCCAATGAATCATATCGTCGCTAACCAAATGCCCCCAACGGATTTGCGACCAGTACGGTCCGGAAGGATTATGCTGATAGAGCACGTGATATTTGCCGTTATAATAGAACGGGGAATGGGGTTCGTTCATCCACACCGCAGGCGGCAACGCATGGTATTGCGGACGATGACGATCCCCGTCGTACACCGACGAATCCAACGCGATTTGCGAAAACTCCAACGCGGGGTGTTCGCCGTTTACCGTACACGTATTGTATAACCCGTTCAAGTCCTTGGGCGAGAGCGATTTTTCATAAATCCGCACTTCGTCCAAAAGCCCAGACGGCATTTGCCTGTCGATACCGAATTCTACCATAGGCGCGCTATATCTGCCGATATACAACGGTTCTTCCGAAGCAATCAAAACCGTATTCGCCAAATCGGGAATGATCGCCTCGTACGCGCGTTCGCCGTTGAAGAACAGCGCGATATAACCCGTTTCGCCGTCAAAGCTAACGGAGATATTCGACCATTCGTACATAGGCAATACGTTCAAGGGATCGTAGTAGGAAACGACGAATTCTTCTTCCGTTTCCAAGCTACGGAGCGCAAGCTGTACGCCCCAAAGTCCCAGCCTACCGTAACCGAGCAAGAACCCCTCGCCCATTTCGATATTCCCCTTATTAATGACCGAAGTCAAGCGGGGATTGCCTTTTGCAGGCGAATCGTCGCCGTAATTTGTAAGATTTTCAAATACGCGCGGCGCGACCCATGCGGACATAGTAATTGCGCTCGTCGGCGCGACGTATTCGTAATCCTTCATGCAGGTGGAAAACCCGTCCATATACAAACTGTTTCCCTTAACCCCCGCTTTGCGCAACGGGTCGGAAGACGGTTTGAAGAGCTTGTCTTGATTTTCCGCATTGAAAATATATTCGATTTTTCTATACTCGCCCGTCGCGGTATTTTCCGTGGTATTCCCCGAATTTTCGTCAAAGGAATAGGAAATTTGCAATCCGTCCGTCAGCGCGTCTACTTGGACGTTGTCATCATCATTACTTCCATCGTTGTCGTTTTTACAAGCCGCGTTCATGCCAACGCAAGAAAAACAAACCAACGCCGTTAAAAATGAAACGATTCTTTTACCTTTCATATAACACCTCACATTTTAAGTCCTGCCGTACCGAAGCCTTGCACGATATATTTTTGCGCGGCTACGTATACGACGAAAATAGGAATACTCGTCACGACAAGCGAAGCCATTACTTCCCCCGTGGTGATGCCTTGAATACTCTTTATCGACGTCAACGCCGATTGAATGGGATACAGCGGCCATTCGCCCTCCTCTGCATACGGTAACACCATCGTCGGCCACAAATAATCGTTCCAAACGCCGATAAAGCAGAAGGTCGCCACCGTAGCGATAATCGGTTTGGAAAGGGGCAACACGATGGAGAAAAAAATGCGTAAATTCCCCGCTCCGTCTATTCTCGCCGCCTCCTCGTATTCCTTGGGAATACCTTCAAAGAACTGCATCAATAAGAAGATATTGAAAATACTAATCGACGAGGGCAAAATCACCGCAAGCACGGACGCCGTCTGTTTTAATCCCAACAATACTTTTACTATTGAATACAGCGGAATTATGGAAGTTTCCACGGGCACGACGATCAAGAACATAATGATAAAGTTGAAAAAGCCTTTCCCGGGGAAATCGAATTTTGCCATGACGTACGCGGCTAAACCGTTGATGAGTACGTTTAATACGATCACGACCGCCGCATATACGACGCTGTTGACGGCATACCGCCAAATCCCGTACGCCGTAAAGATCGTCTTGTAGTTATCAAACGCGGTGGATAAGTCCTTGAAATTCGGCAAGAACATAGCAAGAGAACCCGCGTCTGCCGCATACACACTTTCCGTCTTGGTAGACGTTGCTAACATGTACACCAAGGGGAATAAGAAGAGTAAAGCTATTACCGTTCCGCCGACGTAATATGCGGCGGATAAAATTGTCTTTTTATGCGCTCTGTTCATATCAATCCTTTTCCCTCAAAAAACGTCTTTGCAAATACGTAATCGTGCCGATTACGATGGTCATCATAAGCGCAACCGCCGAAGAATACCCTACCCAACGGTAGTTATAACCTTGCACGTACATATAATAACTGAGCGTAACCGTATGCGATTGATAACCCGTCATCAGCATAGGCTGCGTCATAACGCGGCACGCGCCGATAAACACGGTAACGACGACGTACACGAACGTAGAACGAAGTCCGGGGCAAGTAACGTGTATAAACTGTTGCCAAGCGTTCGCGCCGTCCAGCGACGCCGCCTCGTACAATTCCTTACGCACGTTCGTCAAGCCCGACAAGAATATCAGCATCTGGTATCCGCAACCTTGCCATGCGCTGAGCAAAACAATCCACCACATAGCGCCGTCCGGATCACGCAGGAAGTCTTTGGGCGCAGCGCCGAACCAGCCCAATATCATATTCAAAATCCCCGTTTCCGCCGGCGATAATATCTCTAACCACAAATAGGACGTAACGGTTAAAGAAATGACCACGGGCGCGAAATAACATACCTTAAAAATCCCTACGCCGCGTTTTTGTCTGTTGACGAAAATCGCCAACGCCAACGCCAGCCCGATTTGCAAGGGTACAACGCCGATTACGAAAGTAAACGTATTCTTTATAGCGTTGAACAAATCGCCCTTTTGCCCGATTTCTTCAAACATCAATTTGAAATTCTCAAAACTGTTAAACTTGATGTTATTCGGTCGTAACAAATAGAAATCGGTAAAGGCATACGCCAACGAATACACGATGGGCAATAATACGAACAGAAAGCCCAAAACGATGGCGGGCGAACCCATCAACAAGGCGCTCGCGCAAGTTGACAAGCGGTATTTTTTATGTCTACGTTTCGCCAACAGTACGTCTTTTAATACAAAGGCGAAAAATATCAAACACAATACGACGAAAATCGCAATTGTTGACGTGAGCATATCTCCGTCCTCCAAAGCTTAATTTCTCTTCAATTTATCCAGTTCACTCTGCAAGTTCGTTGCTTTGCCCGAAAGCACGGTAGCAACGCTCTTGTCCTTCATTTCGTAAATCACGTTACGGAACGTAGTCGAGAATTGCGGATAGCCTACGGTTACGGGGCGTTCTCTACCCGTCAACGCAAGTTGCGTCAAAAGCACCGACTCGGGCGAACCCGCCGCGTAATTGTTTTCCACCGACTTTCTTGCGGGAATCATACCCGTAGCGTTGGTAATGGTTTGCGAGCTTTCCACCGTCGTCATCCAAAGCAACAATTCCTTAATCGCCGTCTTGTCTTCGTGGTGATTATCCGTAATGGCAAACGACCAGCTACCCGTCGCGCTTGCCGCTGCCGCTCCCTTAGGATAAGGCAACAAGCCCCACGAATCGCGGTTAGGGAATTTTTGGGGATATTTATTATCCAAATCGGGAATAGTCCAACCGGACGAGAGATACATACCCACCTTTCCGTCGAAGAAATCGGTTGCGCCGATTGCATAGGACGTATATCCGCTACTTACCAAATCTTTCAAGAATTGGAAACCGTTTTGCGTAGCCGCGCTATCGAAATACCCTTTCGCCGTATACCCGTCTTCGGATAGGAACTCCCCGCCTGCCGCGTAGATGAACGGATAGAGCAAATACGTCGCCGTTTCGTCTTTCGTTGCGTCCAACCGCATATCGACGGGCGTTACGTTTATAGCTTTCAACTTCGCGCAAACGTCTTTAAACTGTGCAAACGTCCAAGGGTTTTCCACGGTATAACCCGACACGTTAATCCCCGCTTGGGCAAACAGGTTTTTGTTATAGAAAAATCCTGCGCTCGATTCTTGAATGGGCAAGCCGTAGAGTTTCCCGTCGTACTTATTCAAAGACAGGAAATCGTCCTGTACGTCTTGGGGTACAAGGTCGGAAATGTCGTAAATCAACCCCGAATTCGCGTAACTTGCGCAGTTGGGCGCGTCAAAGGTAATAATGTCGGGCAAGCTGCCTTCGTTTTGCATACCCACGAGCTTTTGTTCATAGTCCGCCGCACCTGCCGTACGCGCGATATAGGACGCCGACGCTTTAATTTTCTGATCCTTGTACGCAGCGTTAAACGCGTCGATGCGTTGCTTATACGCCTTACCTTCCGCCGATTGCGCGTCCACGTGGAACATAATCTTGATAACGGTATTACCCGAAGCGTCTACTTCACCCGTCGCTTCGTCCGTCGTACCGTCGCCGCCACAGCCTACGCCAAACATAAGCATAGACGATAATCCTATTGCCATCATCGCTTTTAAAAACTTTTTCATACCCTTCTCCTTATTCTTATAATTTTTAATTTTTATTTTTTTATTTCGTCGTTGCACCAAGCACAAAGCTCGTTTCAAACATCGTTCTAACGGGAACTGCCTTGCCTGCAATTTTATCTACGAGCAATTTCACCACTTCCCTTGCCATCTTTTCGATAGGCTGTTCCAAACAGGTCAACAAACGGTTGTTATTCCATTGTTTAAACGCACCGTCGTACGAGATAATTTGCAAATCGTTCGGCACGTTGATATCTTGTTGCATTGCCGTTTCGTAAAGCACTTGCGCCATCGTATACCCCGAAGCGAACACACCGTCCATGCCCTTATACGTTTCCAAGAACTTGGCAACGACTTCGTTTTCTTCACCGTGCATAATCACGTCGTTCATCACGTACGGCTGCATACCGTGCGCTTTCATAACGTCCAAATACGCCTCTTCCCGTTTCATAACTTCCGATTCAACCAAGGGTTTTGAACCGATATACCCGATTTTTTTACAACCCTTTTCAATCAAGAATTCCACGGCTTTTTTCGTCGCCTCGTAATTATCAGACGTAACGTAGGGAATTTCTTTGCCCAACTGTCTGTCAATGGACACGATCGGGCAATCTTTCAAGCTCTCTTCCTTATGCTCGTAGTGCGTAACGAAAATCGCTCCGTCCACTTCCCGACGTTTAATTCGCCCTAAAATTTCTTCTTCCTTGGAAATCCTGTGCTGTGAAGAAACCAACAGCAGCGAATATCCGTACTTACTCGCCTCGTCCTCGGCAAAATACGCGAACTTGGCAAAGAACGGGTGGTTAATGACAGGCACTAACAACGCCAACAAGCCGCTTGCGTTTTTACGTAACCGAACCGCCATACGGTTGGGCACGAAATTGAGTTTTTTAATCGCCTCTTGCACACGCAAGCATTTTTCTTCATTGACCGATTCCCCACCGTTGAGAACGCGGGACACCGTCCCCACGCCTACGCCAGCGCATTTGGCTACGTCTTTAATCGTTACTGACATTTACGTTTTCTCCTGATAACAAGCACTACTACAACCGCCAAAACAAGCACACCGCCGCCTACCGCTATGAGAATAACAGGGTTAAAGCCGTCGTCCGTTTCTTCCGTTTCAATTTCTTCCACTTCCAGCGCGGAAACGTCAATCGTTACCGAAACGTCGTCGGTGAGCGTCAACGTGTTCTCCCCTTCCTGCAATGCGCTCGCGTCAATCGTGAGCATTTTATCGCGAACGGTGTAATACTGTTTATCCAATACCGCGCCGTTGAGCTTAATTTCGCCGATTTGTATATTTCCAAGATAGATAACTACGTCGTCGCCTACCTGCAATTGCATATCGTTAAACGTCGTTTCGGGCAATACGTTGACGGTAACCGAAAACGAATATTCAGCCGCCATACCTTGTACGGTGAAACGGTAAACGCCCGTTTTTTCCAACGTTTTGAAGTAGGATTCGTCAATCGTCAACGTTCTGCCGCTCGCCGACCAGAATTCGAGCGCCAACTTTTCGCCGCACGTATCGTTATACACCGCGACTACGGATTGTTCGATTGCGGCATTGACCACAAGCGCGCCGCCGTCGTATGCATAACTGTCTTGCTGTAAGCCCACCGACGAGAACACCGCGCGCGTAGCGCATACGTTCAAGCCGAACAGCCCTGACAAAGGCGCGTTTTCACGGCTATCCGTCACGTCGATAAGCTGCCGTCCGTTGAGGGAAACCTGTAAGCGGTTTTCTTTGGCAACTACGGTCAAGACGATATTTTTCACGTCGATATCCCCCGTGCTTGCTCTTGCCAATTCGCCATACGGCGACCAAAGCTTCACAATCTTGCCGTTATTATCGTAGTTCGCCACGTAATAATCTTTCATTTGCTCGTCCGCACGGAACACGAGAGCCGCCGCCGCGCCGTTTCCTAAATCGAACTTTGCGCTGTACGTGAAGTCCGTACCCGCCGTCGCGGAAAGGATAAACCCGTCGCCCGCGGCTTGCGAACCTACTAACCCCTCGTCGGTAATCAACCAATTCCCCGATAAGATACCGTCGTCGTTCAACGTAATATCGCCGAGGAATACACCGCCGTGCACGGTTACGTCCACCGTTTTTCGTTTATCGCCGCAAATCACCGCAAGTTGCGCCGTACCCACGCCCTTTGCCTTTATCATCACGCCGTACGTCGTCCGTTCTAATTCCACAACGTCCTCGCCCGACACAATCGACCATTCCACGTCCTCGTCCGTCGTAGCGTACGCGGTTACTTCCTTTTGCGTCGTCAAGCCTTGCGAAAGTTCTACGTTCTCGTCGGAAAGGTACAACACCGTTTCCACCGTCGAACCCTTTTCGCGCCAAACCGAACCGATTTCGTTGACTACCAAGTTCTCGATTTTCACTTCGCCGCTCGATACTACGCTTGCGGCAACCGAATAGGGAGCTGCGAACGTCAATACGTAGAAAGGAACGGTAAAGCCGTTGCAGAACACTTCCACGCCGCCGTTATCGGACAGGATATAGAAATCCAATTTCTTTCCGTCCACCGCGCCCGACGTATACCGCACGTGATAATTGCCCATCGATAAACCGCCGTTATAGGTGTGCGTTCTGTCCACGAAATAACCTTCTTCTTTCGTCCAGCCTATTTCCGTGTATTCGGAATTGCTTTGATTAATTCTAAACGAGAAATCTTCTTCGTTGGGGTTATCAATGGTAGCGAGAATTTCCGTCGTTCTCGATTGCACCGCCGCCAACGGATTTTCCGTCTTTTCGTTAAAGGTCAAGTTTTGCACGTTGACCACGTTCGTTTTGTCAAACGCGTCGCTGTTTTTCACGATCGGCGTTTGCGTGAGCAAATACCCGTCGCCGCTTTTTACCAGCCCGTATTCTACGGGAATGGTCATACCGCCGCCGTTCCACGTCTTTGTGATTGCCGCAAGCGAACCGCTTTCAATCGATTGCGGAGCTCTGGGAATTCCACTAAACCAGCTCAATGCAACCGTTTTGCCGTAATATTCGCTGCTCGTATCGTCGATATAGAAACTTTGCGTCGCGTAAGAGTCAGGTCCGAAATCCATTCTCTGATAAGGAACGTCCGCCGCCGCCATTTGGGAAACGTCGTTGCCGTCCAAATCCAAGAACTTAATTTTTCCGCTTGCCTGATCGTAAACGATATCGCCCACCAAATAATTTCTCGCCGTCAAGGTAATCACCGCGCGCGTCGTTCCGTCGTCCGCGTTCAGGTATACGAGGTCGGGACATTCCGAACGGAACATATCGTCCGTTTCGCCAATCGAGCCTTTAAAACCGCCCGCAGCCGACCAGTCGATTAAGTTGGTCGATTTCATAAACCAAATATCTCCCGTCGCCATGCCCGTTACCGCCATACCCCACAGCGTTACTCTATCGCCGTCCTTTTCCACGGGGAAAACCTTGGGATCGCGGCAGTCCGTTTTACCCGGCCCCGCTACGATCGTTTGCGGAATACGCACGCGTTTCGTCCAGGTCATGCCCTTATCGTCGCTCGACATAAGCACTTGGTCTTGCATACCGCCGTCGCGCGTGTAAAATGCAATTAAGCCCTCGCCGTTGCCGTTGGGAAACCAGCCGCGCGCGTCGATATCCGCGCTCATACCGGGACGGTAAACCATCGCCGAACCCGACCACATATATCCGTTGCCGGGGCCCCAGCCGTCCACCTCGCCGTCGGGGAAAAGACAGATAGGCAAAAGCTCCCAATGCGCTAAATCCTTACTGCGCGCATGCCCCCAATAACAATCCCCCCAATGGTTTGCATACGGGTGATGTTGATAATACAAATGATAATATCCGTCGTAATACACCAAACCGTTGGGATCGTTATTCCAATGCGCGTATTGCGAATAATGATATTGCTGACGGTACGCTTCCGTATAATACGTATAATCACTTTCGCTATAATGCGTATCTACGAACGTAACCTTGGAATTAAAGCAGTTATACCCAAGCTGACCGCCCTGATAGGAAACGCCGTCGGGTAACGTAGCAATCTCGTTGAGCTCAATCACGTTATCCACGCCAAAGCGACGGATATTGTCTGCGTAAAATTCCGCGTACGTGCCGTCCGTTTCCACCGAAACTACCACTTTGAGTTGTACTTTATCAATCGTTGCTACCTTGGGCTTAACAAGACTTTCTTCGCTTGCCGTCATCTTCTCGTTCCCGATATACCAATCCCGCAACAATTCCACCGCGGCGATATTGTCTTCCGCGTTTTTGTAAAAATACAAAAGCTTAACGCTGTTTTCCACACGGTCAACGTTCAACACCCAGTATTCGTCCTCGGACGCACCAAACGCCAAGCCTGCCGCTTGCCCGTGCTCAAAGCGTACGCTCGCCGTGTAGACAAAGCTTTCTTCCGCGCTATAACTCGTTTCCGTTAAGTCGAACTTATCGCCAACGCTTTCCATAGTATGATCGTCAAGCTCCGCCGCCGAACCCGTTACGTCCTGCGCCATATAAAAACCGCCGAATAAACAGGTCGCCGCCATCGCGCTTGCCAACCAACAAATCAGTTTCTTCTTTTTCATATTCACTCCCTTGAAAATCCAAATCCCTTTTAATGGAACCGTTTCCAAAACTTGTTTTTTGAAAAGGCGAACTTGCGCCTTTTCGAGTAACCGTTATAAATATTTTTTGATTTCCGCTTTCGTGGGCAAACCGTCGATAGCGCCCTTTGCAAGCGTGTTTAACGCGCCGCAAATATTGCCAAATCGGAACGCTTTATTGAAAAGCTTTTCCGTCCATTGCGATTTGTCCTGACCATCGATTTGCGACAAAACGCCCGCGTAGAACGCGTCGCCCGCGCCCGTCGTGTCCACGGGGCTAACCTTAATGGATTCCACGATAGCGCGCTTGCCTCCGTAACGCCATTCACTGCCCTTTCCGCCAAGCGAAACGCATACGAGCTTGTCTTGCAAGCTATCCACGTACGCCTTTGTGAAGATTTCCACTTCGTCCTCGGAAAATTTCACGATATCCGCCCTTGCGATAAGCTTTTTATATACGCTAACCGCTGCTGCTGTGTCGCGGAAAATATCGTCGCGGAAATTCACGTCAAAGCTTACAAGCTTGCCCGCTCTTTTCGCGCGTTCTGCCAAAGCCACCGCATACACTTCGCCCTGCGCTTCACTGAGCATTAACGAACCGATATGCACAATGGTCGCCTTCGCGAAAATATCGTCGGGAATTTCGGGCATACGGTAATCCGCCGTATTCTTGCGGTAGAAACAAAAGGAGCGTTCACCCGTTTTATCCAGCTCGACAAAAGCAAGCGTGGTGTTTGCCGCAAGATTGCGTTGTACGTACGTACAAGTCAAATTTTGTTCTTGGACGAACTTTTCTAAAAACGTACCAATAATATCGTCGCCAACGCAACCAACAAAGCCGCTTTCCGCGCCGCATTTAGCGGCGGCGCACGCCACGTTAAAGGGCGCGCCGCCAGCCTTACGTTCATAACAAAATACGCCGTCTTTTTCCCCGCCGATCATATCGACGAGAATCTCGCCTACGCTAAGTATCATGTTTTGTTTTCCTTTTCAAAAGCTTTATTTATTTTTGATATACCGATACGGAATCCAAACAAATCAAGCCCCAATTGCTTTCCGCATTATCCACGACTTCAACGTAGCAAACCATATCTTCCGCATTATTAATATCTACGTCGTATTGCACTAACTTTCCTTCAAAAGCATCGGAAGAATTATTATAATAACGGGCAACTTCCGTACCATCCGCTTTAACCAATCGAATATAAATTTGATCGTTGTTAATGCCACCGCCCATCTTAAACTTGAAGCTACTGTTTGCCTTTAAGATAAAGGTGTTGCTACGAAGAGTACCTCTTTGAATTTCCATCACACCGTGGTTCATTGTTTCCACACCTGTAAACAAAAACGTACCGTCTTTATTGAATTTTCTTGATCCTTCAAGATTGGCGTCTTTCCAATAATAATTCTCGTCCGTTATAAAACCAGGTACTTCTCCGTCAACAAGTTTCCAACCAAGCAAGTTGCCCGATTCAAAGCCGCCGTTCATTACGTTGTAAATGCTTTCTACTTTATTAACCGCTACGTTATATTCGGGTACGTCCGCTGCATTTGCATAATAGGTTTTAAATTCATCGCAGAAAATCAAACCGTAGTCGCCTGTCGCGTTATCCACGAAATTGATATATACAAGCTTACCGATATACTCCGACAAATCCGCTTTGTATTCAACCAACGTACAATCCGCTATATTTTGATTATAGAAATGTCCGTATTTAACACCCGTAAGAGCATCAACCACTTCCATATATACTTGGTCGGGATTTTTCACGCCGCCGATACGATATGTAATCCAACCGCTACCGCCAACTTCAAATACGCTGGAGGTCAACGTACCCTTATTGCCTTCTAATACATCACCCGAATGTCCGTCTTTTTTATATGCAGAGAAAAACTTCCCTACGTTATTATAAGCAAGGTTTTTATCATTCGGCCAATAACGTTCCGTCTCGTTTATCACACCGATATCGCCTGTTTGCGTCCAACCGTCCATATCTTTATCGAAGTTGCCGTTATACAAATCGTAAATGGTAGCTTCGTGTTCCACTTCGGTTGCAAGCGTATAATCCCCTTTGGGTTCAGCCAAATACAACGTATCTACGCTGTCCAAGAAGAACAAACCGAAATCCCCGCTGGCATAATCGCTGATACGTAAATACACTTCTTTACCTATGCAATCGGATAAATTTGCCTTGTATGCGTTGAGTTCGCAACCCAAATGTACGTTGTCCACCACTTCATATCTATGGTTTTGGTTGTAATAACGTTTTAAAATGTTGCCCGTTGCCGCTTCCACAACGTCCACGTGTACGTACGTGCTGTTCTTCGCACCGCCGAGCTTGTAGGTAATCCAACCGCTTTCAGAAACGGTAAACGTAGAAGACTTCAAAACGCCTTTGTTGACTTCCCACGTATTTTCGCCTTGCAAATCATACGCGCTGAACATATATGTCCCGTCCAAGCCGAACGGGGAACCTTTCCCTTCGTTCTCTTTTTTCCAATAATGCGTTTCGCTGGAAACCGCACCGATAGTACCCGTGAGGGTCCAATTCTCCAAGCCTTCTTCAAAGCCGCCGTTTTTAATTTGATATTCCGAATCGTTATTCTTTGTATAATAGTGCTTGAGCACCGTTTTTCCGTTTGCGTAAACCGTACCCGTCGTTTCCGCGCTTACTTTCGTAAAGCCTTGGTATTCCTCTACTGTCACGTCCGACAACGTTGCATTAACGGTTGAAGTAAACGGGTCTACCTTCACTAATGTATCGTCTACGTACGTTGCTACGGTGTAGGTCGTTGCTTTGCCCGCTACTTTTGAAACGTAATTTGTCGCAAGCCAATCTTTCGACACTTCGTTTGCTTCAATCGCCTTTTGCGCTACGTACGCAATCGAACGGACGTTGTTCATCTTATCGCCGCCTGTATAATCGGCAAACTTGTATTCCACCGTTTCGCCGTTCGTATAGCAAATATAGCCTCTGGCTACGAATTCTCTATCGATATTATTTTCATGAATTTTCTTCAACGAACCGTTAATTTCGTGATAGGCTTCCTTGCCTTCTACCTTAGACGCTTGTAAATCGTCGTACGTAATATTGACGATTTGCGTTGCGTTTTCCGCTTGCGCCGTATCTCCCGTCCACGTGTATTTCTTCGTGCCGTTCTTGCCAAACACCGTTGCCTCGGTAAATTCGCCGTACGTACCGTAATACGAATAGGGCGCAATCAACATACCGTAAGATACTTGTACGCCGTCCGTTTCTTCCAATTTTTCTAAGCTGTTATACGTAGCCGTAGGGATAAACGCCGTGAAACGGATCCCGTTTTCGTTGTATGCCTCTTCGCCCGTTACGTTCAAATTATAACGCACGCTCGCACCGTCGCGCATTACGATTTCCGTATTGCTAAACACTTCGCCGTCAGCTGCCGTATCAACAGACGTAGCCAATGCCCCAACGCCGCCAGCCAAGGACGCCGTCGCTAAAAACGCCAATAGAAAATATGTAGACTTTTTCGCTTTCTTCATCATAATCTTCCCCTCCATTAATTTGAACCCGCAGGCACGAATATATCGTATTCGCCCTTGTCGTAATCACGTTCCACCTCAGTTGACGAGCTTGTAACAACGTCTTCTGCCAAAGTCAGAACGATCAATGTTGGTTGTTCGTACAGTTTCATTCTTTGCATCATATATATCCTCCAATAATAATATTTTAGCCCTTTTCTAAAATTTGGAAACGTTTCCAAATTAAAATACAAAACAAATATTAACACCATTATACTTATAAATATTTTCATTGTCAAGTATTTTTTTCATAATTTTTTAAAATAGTAGATTTTTTTCACAAAAGCAGCTCTACGCATTACGCGCGCGAGCACATTATGTATAATAAAAAAATCAGACGTTATAAAGAACATCTGATTTTTTGAATAGATTCAATTTCTAATTTACTTACACGTTATTTTTTTGGGAAAGCACAACTAACTCGTTTACACTTCAAGTTCTTTCACTAATAATTGATACATAATTTTATACCCGTCGTCGTTGGGATGCAATCCGTCCTTTAACAAAGCATCAAGGCTCAAATCGTTTTCTTTGATATAACTTGAAAATAAGTCGTAAAGACTAATCAACGCAAAACCCTTTTCCGCGCTTGCTTTCTTATAAAGGTCGTTAATATCGTTCATGTGCAATATCCGCCAGTAGTCCGCGCCGTCTTTCTCGTTCTCCGCCGACGCTGGAATATTCGCCATAAAGATAACTTTCTTGTTATTTTTTACAAAGAGCTCGTTTAGCTTTAATATATTGTTATAGAACGCAAGCTTTAACTCGTCGGGCGTTTTTTTATCGCCCGTGCTTAGATATTGATGCCTGTTATTCGTGCCGATCATACAAATCACGAAATCGTCGTCGTTGTCTACAAGCGATTCAAAGTTCTCGATAATAAACTCTATTCTCGTACCCGTACAAGCGTTATTCATTACGCTACAATCGTAATTTCGTTCCAGATACTCTTTAAGCAATTTTGCCCAACAAAACCCGTTTGGATTGCGAGCAAAATGTTGCACGATAGGCTCGCCGTCTTGACAAAAGCCCGTACCGCCTACGCCGTGCGTAATCGAATCCCCTAACAATTTAATACGCAAAAAAACGCTTTGCTTTAATGCTTTTATGAGTTCTTTCATAATACTTTCCTTGTCTTGAATACCCCAACTCGTTTTTTTATTTTCTATCCAGCACTACAAGCGTCTCCACGTGCTTCGCCTTACGCACGGAATTTCCTATCACGGCCGTTTACGA
>SVHY01000035.1:13806-25684 GCA_015055545.1 Clostridiales bacterium | reverse complement strand
CGCGCCTTTCACGTTCAAATCGTATTCCTTGGAAAGGCGCGCGTACAATTCCCTGTTCGTGCCTTTCATAGCGCCGTCTTTGGAAACGTCCGTACAAATCACCGTTTTCACTCCAAGCGTTTGCATTTTCTTCAAAAATTCGTCCAACGTATACGCCGACTTTTTGAGCCAACCTTTCACGGCAATCCGTCCGTCCGCAACGTCTGCGCCCACCGCTATTTTCTCGCCGTGTTTGGCTATTGCCGCGCAAAGGAATTCTTCGTTTTCCACCGCCGCCGTACCCAAAATCACGCGGCTTGCGCCCGCAGACAAATACGCGTCCACCGTTTCCATATTGCGAATACCGCCGCCAATTTCGATAAACAAATCCGTTTCATTTGCAATACCCTGCACGATATGCAAATGCACGGGCTTACCTTCTTTCGCGCCCGCCAAATCCACTACGTGGATATACTTCGCGCCCTTTTCCTCAAACGTCTTTGCTACTGCTACGGGGTCGTCAGAGTACACGGTCATTTGCGCGTAATCGCCCTTATAAAGGCGCACCGCTTTATTGTCGTATAAATCGATTGCAGGAAATATCTTCACGCTTTCACCTCACAAAACGCGCGCAAAATCTTCAAACCGACGTCGCCGCTCTTTTCGGGGTGAAACTGACAGCCGAGCACGTTGTCTTTTGCGACCGCCGCCGTCAATTCCTTGTCGTATTCGGTCGTGGCTATTACGCTTTCATTACAATCCACCGCATGATAAGAATGAACGAAATACGCGCAATCCCCTTCCTTTAAATCCTTGAACAAAAAATGCGGGCGAGGGAAATGCAATCCGTTCCAACCGATTTGCGGTACTTTCAAATCGTCGCGCACAAACCCACGGATAGGCGCAACGTTGCCCTTAATGAGTCCCAACCCCTCGTGGCAACCGTATTCGTAGCTCTTATCGAATAAGAGTTGCATACCAAGGCATATCCCCATGAGATATTTTCCTTTTTTGGCTTGGTCAATCACCAACTCGCCCATGCCCGTATCGCGCAATTTTTTCGCCGCGTCCGCAAACGCGCCTACGCCGGGTAAAATGATTTTTTCGGCGTTTTCCACCGTTTTTTTATCGCTCGTTATCACGACGTCCGCGCCGATTCTTTTCAGCGACGACGACAGGGAAAACAAATTCCCTACTCCGTAATCAATAATCGCTATCATAATACCCCTTTCGTAGACGGGATTTCGTCCTTTTTCTTTTCGTCGATTGCCGTAGCCGCCGCCAACGCGCGCGCTACCGCCTTGAATACGCCTTCAATAATGTGGTGTGCGTTTTTGCCCGCAAGCTGACGGATATGCAACGTCAGTTTCGCCTCGCGCACGAACGCAAGAAAGAACTCTTCGCAAAGCTCGGTGTCGAAATCGCCAACCTTTTCCGCGTTCAAATCGAGCGCAATGGAAAGGTAATCGCGCCCCGAAATATCCACCGCCGCCATAATCAGCGTTTCGTCCATAGGCAGAGTGATATCGCCGTATCGCACAATCCCGCGTTTGTCGCCCAAAGCGCGGTAAAACGCTTGTCCGAGCGCAATCCCGATATCTTCCGTCGTGTGGTGATAATCCACTTGCGTATCCCCAACGCAACGCACGGTCAAATCATACCCCGCGTGCTTGGCAAACAGCGTAAGCATATGATCCAAAAACCCGCAGCCGCTGTCGATAACGCTCTTACCCGCGCCGTCCAAATTGAGCGCAAGCGCAATATCCGTTTCGCCCGTTTTTCTCACGATTTCGATTTCTCTCACTTCCGTTTACTCCTTGACTATTTCCTTTACCGCCTGCAAGAAGGCGTCCATCTGTTCTCTCGTACCCACCGTTACACGGTTAAACGCCGCGATACGTTCGCCGTTAAAATGCCGAACCAAAATTCCGCGCGCTTTGAGTTTTTCATACAGCGTTTTCCCGTCCACTTCGTCCGATTGCACGAACAGGAAATTCGTTTTGGACGGCAATACCTTAAACCCAAGCTTTACAAGTTCCGCCGCCGTATATTCTCTATTTTCGCAAATGGTTTTGCAAGTATCCTTAAAATATTCTTCTTCGCAAAGTGCCGCCACGCCCATCGCCGCCGTCATACGGTTGACGTTGTAAGGGTTGGTGGAATATTTGATGGTGTTCAAATCGGCAATAAGACTTTCACTCGCGAACCCAAGCCCAAGCCGCGCGCCCGCCAACGAACGGGACTTAGAAAAGGTTTGCGTGACGAGCAAATTATCGTATTTGTCGATAAGCCGCACCGCACTTTCGCCGCCGAAATCCACGTACGCCTCGTCGATAACCACCACGTTTTTGGGGTTGGATTTTACAATTTCTTCTATTTGCCAAAGCGGCAACGCCATACCCGTCGGCGCGTTGGGGTTTGCAATAACGACGGTTGCGTTTACCCCCAAATAATCGCGATAATCTATCGAAAAATCTTCTTTGAGCGGTATGGTTTTATACGGGATATTATGCAATTTTGCAAACACCGAATAAAACCCGTAAGTGATGTCGGGGAACACGACGGGCGTGCTTGCATCGCAAAACGCCATAAACGCGAACAACAAAATCTCGTCCGAACCGTTGGTAGGCAAAACCTGCTCTTTTTTCACACCGAACACTTGCGCCGCCTTTTCTTTCAGCGCGCTACATTCAGGGTCGCAATACAGTTGCGCCTTACCCGCTTCCGCTTTCGCCGCGTCCACGACGTTCTTCGGCGGCGCGAACGGCGATTCGTTGGTATTCAGTTTGATATACTGCATATCCTTGGGCTGTTCACCCGGTGTATACGGGGTCAGCTTAGAAAATTTTTCACTGAAATACTTACTCATACATACTCCGTTAATCATGAAATGAAAAGCTATGCTTTTCGTGAAATGGCTAACGCCGTGAAATGAACGTTATGCGTTCGTGAATTGCAAGGCAAAGCATAGCTTTGCTATTCACTCTTTTACGCGTATCGTTGCACTTTTCGCGTGCGCTTCCAAACCTTCTTTACGCGCAAAATAATCTACCTTATCCGCTACTTCTCCCAAAGCCTCTTTCGTATAATACACGAACTGCGATTTCTTCACGAAATCGTCTACGGACAACGCGGACGAAAAACGCGAAGTACCGCTCGTAGGCAGGGTATGGTTAGGTCCTGCGAAATAATCGCCGAGCGCCTCGGGACAATTCCGCCCCATGAAAATCGAACCCGCGTGCTTGATTTGATCCAAATACGCAAACGGCTGGTCTACGCAAAGCTCTAAATGTTCAGGCGCAATCTCGTTGGCAATCGCAATCGCCGCCGTCAAATCGTTCGCCACGATAATCTTTCCGTTATCGTCAATAGACTTTCTTGCAATCTCACTTCTGAGCAAGGTCGGGATTTGTTTTTCAAGCTCGTCCGAGACCGCGTTTGCAAACGCCAAATCGTCCGTAACGAGCACCGCGCTTGCCATTTTATCGTGTTCCGCTTGCGAGAGTAAATCCGCCGCGATATGCGCAGGTTCGTTTTTATTATCCGCCACGATCAAAATCTCGCTCGGTCCCGCAATCATATCGATAGACACAAGCCCGAACACCTGTTTTTTCGCTTCGGCTACGAACGCGTTCCCCGGCCCTACGATTTTATCCACCTTGGGCACGCTTTCCGTACCGTAAGCAAGCGCCGCAACCGCTTGCGCGCCGCCGATTTTAAACACTCTGTCCACGCCCGCAATCTTTGCCGCCGCCAAGATATCGGGATTGATTTCACCCGTTTTCGTCGGCGTTACCATTACAATCTCGTCGCAACCTGCTATTTTTGCAGGAATAGCGTCCATGAGCACCGTAGACGGATACGCCGCCGTGCCTCCGGGCACGTATAAGCCCACCTTTTCAATAGGCGTGATTTTTTGTCCTACTATAACGCCGTTTCCCTTTTCAATTTGGAATCCCTTGCGCACCTGTTTTTCATGGAACACGCGGATATTTTCCGCCGCTTCCTTTAAAATGGCAATCAGCTTTTTATCCGCTTTTTCCAACGCGCAAGCCCATTCTTCTTCCGTTACTTCCAACGCGTCCAGCTTCGCGCCGTCGAATTTTTCCGCATAAAAACGCAAAGCTTTATCGCCGTCTTTTTTTACCGTAGCGATAATATCCGCGACAATATCGGAAACGCTTGCCGTCGGGTTCTTCCGCGCGAAAATTTCTTCCGCGCTCACCTTTTCACAATCTAAAATCTTAATCATCGTTCATTTACCGTTATTCCAACGTATCCACACTTGCAATCAATTTCTCAATCGCCGCCGTCTTAAATTTAAAACTCGCCTTATTTGCGATCAATCTTGCGCTGATAGGAAACACCGTTTCCACCACTTCCAAATCGTTTTCTTTGAGCGTAGTTCCCGTTTCCACGATATCCACAATCACGTCCGAAAGCCCTAAAATGGGCGCTATTTCAATCGAACCGTTGAGTTTGATAACGTCGATATCCCGTCCGCGTTTGGCGTAAAATTCTTTGGCACAACGCACGAACTTCGTCGCTACTTTCAACGTATTCGCGCCGTCGTCGTAAAAGCCCTTTTTCGCCGCAACCGCCATACGGCATACGCCTGTTTTCAAATCGAGAAGCTCGTATACGTCGGGTTGGTATTCTTCTAAAATATCCTTGCCGCAAACGCCCACGTCCGCAACGCCACGTTCCACGTAAATAGATACGTCCGACGGTTTCACCCAAAAATACCGCACGCCTTTTTCCGCGTTCTCGAAAATAAGTTTACGGCTGTTTTCCTTGATAGACGGACATTCAAACCCTGCCTTTTCAAACGCGTTATATACCTTTTCACCAAGTCTGCCTTTCGGCAAAGCGATATTCAACATACCCGTTCCCTCACTTTCTCAAATCCACTTTCTCGCCAAAGCGTAAAGCCGTTTCCGACCTTTGAACGCGCACGCTCTTGCCTTCGCTTTGTTTTTGTTCTACCGTTTGGATAATCAACTCCATCGGCGTTCCCTCATTGTATAAAACGAGCGTATCCACGTCCACTTTCACACCCACGCGCGAAAACGTACTTTCTAACAAATCCAAATACACCGCAAAGCCGATGGCGTTTGCTTTTCTACCCATACGCGCAATCAAACCGTCGTATCTGCCGCCCGACAACACGCCTTCACACACGCCGTCTACAAAACCTTTAAACACGATGCCGTTATAATATTTCATATCGTTGACGACGGAAAAATCAAAACGGATATTGTTCGCCCAAGGGCTGTCTTTCAGCGCGTTATACAACGCGGTCAATTCGGTAAGCGCCGCTTTCGATTCCTCGTTTTCGCAAACGGGCGTAAGCTTTTTTAAAACCGTTTGCATATCCCCGTACGCTTGCAAGACGGCGCAGATATTCTCCGTCGTTTTTTCGTCCACGCCGAACTGCGCGCAAAGCGTTTTCGTTTCGTGCAAATTCTTGCTTGCCAAACGCTTGGTAAGCTCGCGCGTGAACTGCGAACCCAAATTCGCGCCTGCAAGTACGCCCGACAACACGCCAAGGTGTGAAATATCGAGCACGAACGCAGGCGAAATTTCCGCCAAGCTCGCCGCCGCCAGCGCTACCGTTTCGTACGTTTCGTACGCGCCGATCTCACCGATACATTCCAAGCCCACCTGTTTGAGTTCTTTAAACTGCTTGGTTTCGCCCGAAATTCTATATACGTTTTCGTCGTAATATACTTTCTGTACGGCGGTTTCGTCGCTGCCGTTTTTGATAATGGATAAGGTAACGTCCGGCTTTAACGCAAGCAACTTTCCGTCCGTATCGTTGAACGTAATAATCCCGTCGCTATGCAAAAAATCTTTGTTGCGCACGTATAAATCGTACGCCTCAAACTTGCTCATTTTATACGGCAAATACCCGTATTTTTTATACAGCGAACGCAAGCTTAACGACGCGCGTTCCGTTTTCGTCATCATCGTTTCAGACATAGCCTATCTCCTAACTTTTATATCTTATGAATAAATATCCCGCTTCTGAGTTTAGGTTCAAACCAAGTGGATTTCGGGGGCATAATCTCGCCCGCATCCGCCACCGCCATAAGCTCTTCCATGGACGTAGGATGCATAACGATTGCCGCCATTGCGTCTTGGCTACAACGCGTTTCCAAATATTTCAGCCCGCGAATACCGCCGACGAAATCAATTCTCTTATCCGTGCGTGGATCGTTTATTCCCAAAACGGGCGCAAGCAACCGTTCTTGTAAAATCGCGCAATCCAGTCTATCCGCCGCCTTTTCCGCTTGGCAGACGCTTTCGTGGAAACGCACGCTATACCATTTTTTTCCTACGTATAAGCCGATTTCGTGCAAGCCGCTCGGTCTATACGGAGCCTCTTGCGATTGCAACGTAACCACGCCCAAATTTTCTTCCACCGCCGCCAAAAACGCGGTTTCAGATAACCCGTTCAAACCGAGCAATAAGCGGTTATAATCGAAAATTTTCAGTTGCTTTGCGGGAAATATTACGGATAAGAAAAAGTTAAATTCTTCATCGCCCGTATACTGCGGATTGTCCGCTCTACGCTTTAAACCCGCCTTTACGGCAGACGCCGCGCGGTGATGTCCGTCTGCAATATACAAAGCGTTCAAGTCCAAAAACGCGCGCTCGATTTTTTCGTCCGTTTCGCTGCTTTCGCTCGCCCAAACGACGTGCCGAATCCCGTCGTCCGTCACAAAATCAAACGTCGGCTTTTTCGCCGTTTCCCGCGCGATAACGTCGTCTAAATCGTCGCTGTTTTCATAGGCAAGAAAAATCGGTCCCGTTTGCGCTGAGCAAGTATCTACGTGCCGAATACGGTCAAGTTCTTTATCCGCGCGGGTAAGTTCGTGTTTTTTGATACGGTTTTCCAAATAATCGTCGATAGCCGCACAACCCACGATCCCCGTTTGCGCTCTGCCGTCCATTACTTGACGATAGAAATAAAAACGCTTTTTGCTATCCGTGCGGTATACGCCCTTTTCTTCAAACGCTTTCAAGTTTTCAGCGGCTTTTAAATACACCCGTTCGTCGTATAAATCAATGGATTTATCAAGGTCGATTTCCGCCTTGTCAATATGCAAAAACGAGTAGGGCTTGCCTACCGTTTCCGCTCTCGCTTCGTCGCTCGACATAACGTCGTAGGGCAACGCCGCACATTCTTTTACGTATTCTTCCGTCGGCATCATCGCCGCAAAAGGTTTTACTCTAATCATACAATCTCCCGTCTTTTACGAAAATTGTCTAACCCCGAACACACCGTTGATTTTCAAAAGATCCGCCAAAATCGCTTCGTCTGCAACGGCGTTCGTTTCTACGATCGTGTACGCCACTTCACCTTTCGATGCGTTGGCAAAGTTTTCAATGTTGATGTTCCGCGCAGAGAACACGCCTGCTATCGGCGAAAGCGTGTTGGGAATGTTTTCGTGCATAATGCAAACACGGTTCTTTTCCGAACGCGATACGAATACGTTGGGGAAGTTTACGCTGTTGCGAATGTTCCCGCAGGTCAAGAATTCGTCTAATTGTTGTGCAGCCATAACCGCGCAATGGTCTTCCGATTCCACCGTGGACGCGCCAAGGTGCGGGATCGCTACGATACCGTCCACACCCACCGTTTCGTCCGTGGGGAAGTCGGTTACGTATTTCGCCATCTTACCCGATGCAAGCGCCGCTTTTACGTCCGCCGCGTTCACAAGATCGGCTCTTGCAAGGTTCAAAATGCGTACGCCGTCTTTCATCTTTGCAATCGAATCCGCGCAAATCATGTTCTTCGTTTGCGGCGTTGCGGGTACGTGCAACGTGATATAATCACAGCTCTTGAAAATCTCGTCGTAATCCGCCGCTTGCGATACGCTGGGTGCAAGACTCCAAGCCGCTTTCGCCGTGATATACGGGTCGTAACCCATAACGTTCATACCGAGCGAAACGCCTACGTTCGCCACCATACCGCCGATTGCACCAAGCCCGATAACGCCAAGCGTTTTACCCGCAAGCTCGTGCCCGACGAACGCGGATTTACCCGCCTCTACGGCTTTTGCAACGCCTTCCGTGCCCGCAAGCGTTTTTACCCATTCTACACCGCCGATTACGTCGCGCGACGCTAAAATGAGCGCAGCAACCGCAAGTTCTTTAACGGCGTTCGCGTTCGCACCAGGGGTGTTGAAAACGACGATACCCGCTTTCGTGCATTTATCCACGGGGATATTGTTTACGCCCGCGCCGCAACGCGCAATCGCGCGCAAATTTTTATCAAATTCCAGTTCGTGCAAATTCGCCGAACGAACCATGATCGCGTCTTCGCCAACGACACTGTCGCTTACTTCGTATTTACCGCGAAGCACGTCCGTGCCTACTTTTGCAATTTTATTCATCAATTTAACTTTTAACATAACACTACCATTATACCTTATTTTTTTCGTTTGTCAAGAGGGTACTGACACTTTTTTTATTTTTTGGGATTATTTTTAGCAAATTCTGCCATGAACGCCACCAACTTTTCTACGCCTTCGTACGGCATAGCGTTGTAAATAGACGCACGCATACCGCCCACCGAGCGGTGACCTTTCAAATTCTTCAATCCCGCCGCACTTGCCTCGCTTGCAAACTTCTTATCAAGCTCTGCATCGCCCGTAATAAACGTCACGTTCATCATCGAACGGCTGTCTTTCGCTACGGGTGCGATATAATAATCTTGGCTGTCGAGATAATCGTACAAAAGCTTTGCTTTCTTTTCATTGCGCGCTTTCATTACTTCCAAGCCGCCCATATCCAAAATCCATTCGTACACGAGCTTTGCTACGTAAATGCAATAACAAGGCGGCGTGTTGTACATGGAATCGTTGTCCGCCATGAGCTTGTAATCAAGCATGGCCGGCGTAATATCACGCGCTTTGCCAAGCAAGTCTTCACGAACGATAACCACCGTCAAACCAGCAGGCGCCATGTTCTTTTGCGCCCCTGCATAAATCAAACCGAACTTGGACACGTCCACGGGTTCGCTGATAATGCACGACGACATATCCGCCACGAGCGTAGCCTCCGTTTCAGGAATATACGGAAACTTCGTGCCGTAAATGGTGTTATTAAAGCACATATGCACGTAATCGATACCGTCACGGAATTTGAGCTCACTTGCCGTAGGTACGCGCGCAAAGTTTTCTTCTTTCGTGGACGCAGCGCAAGCTACGTCGCCGTATTTTTGCGCTTCCTTGTAAGCTTTCGTCGAGAACTGCCCCGACAAAATATAATCCGCTTTCCCGTTTTCAGGGAGCAAGTTCAAAGGCACGGCGGCAAATTGCGTACTCGCCCCGCCTTGTAAAAACAACACTTTGTAGTTGTCGGGAATTTGCATAAGCTGACGGAGCTTTGCTTCCGCGTCCGCAATGATTTTTTCATACACGGGCGAGCGGTGGCTCATTTCCATAACGGACATACCGCTGTCTTCATAGCACAGCATTTCCGCCGCAGCTTTTTTAAGCACTTCTTCGGGCAACATAGACGGCCCTGCCGAAAAATTAAACACTCTTTCCATTATATTTACCTCCAAACGGAAAAATCGAATTATCTCGTGTTATCAATCAAAAAATATGATTGTGGATATTGTATCACAAAAAGCTATGAATTGCAAGGATTTGAAAGGCAAAAACGCAATTTTTTCGGCAAATTTTGCGTATCGCACGAAAAAAGAGCGGTCACCCGCTCTTTTAGTCTTATAATTTATACCAATAATCGCTGCCATTATACAACAAATTCGCCGCCGTTGCCACGTTGCTTACGTTTTTTAAATCGCCGTTCGTCTTGTTTACCCAATCGTCATAATCTCTCACATAATACCAAGTAGTAGTATCTACAAATACCACGCTTGTCAAGCTACGGCAAGATTGGAACGCCTCTTTTCCAATCGTCGTCACAGAATTGCCTATTGTTACGCTTGTCAAATCATCGCACATATAAAACGCTCTATCCCCAATAAATTTGCAGGTATTATCAATCGTTACTCTTGTAGCCGTTTCGTCTACCATACCTACTAAATATATATAAGGACTATTTTCATTCCCTAAATATTTTAAATTATCTTTTATATTGTAGTTTAAATTAGGACAACCAAAGAACGCACCATATCCAATCGTCGTTACCGAATCAGGTATCGTCACACTTGTCAAACTGTCGCACCCATCGAACGCCTGAAATCCAATCGTCGTTACCGAATCGGGTATCGTCACGCTTGTCAAACTGTCGCAATTAAGGAACGCATAACGTCCAATCGACGTTACCGAATTCCCTATCGTTACACTTGTCAAACCGTAGCAACTACGGAACGCCTCATCCCCAATCGTCGTTACCGAATCGGGTATCGTCACGCTTGTCAAATCCCGACAATCATAGAATGCATAATCTCCAATCGCCGTTACCGAATCCCCTATCGTTACGCTTGTCAAATAGCGGCAATCATAGAATGCATAATCTCCTATCGTCGTTACCGAATCCCCTATCGTTACGCTTGTCAAATTGTCCCAACCAGAGAACGCATATGCATTGATCGTTTCTACGTCGCCCTGTATTACTAAATCAATTACTTTTTCATTATTGATATATAAATCCGCACCGTTAGATAAAGGATTGGCAGAGCTATCACCAAAATTAATCGCACACCAACCCGCTATATCGCCTGTATAATATGCTCTTGTCAAGCTGTTAGTATTATACCTGCCATCGTATGAGAACGCGCAAACTCCAATCGCCGTTACCGAATTAGGTATCGTTACGCTTGCCAAACTGGAACATTCGTAGAACGCATACTCTCCAATCACCGTTACCGAATTAGGTATTGTTACGCTTGTCAAATTAGAGCAATAAGCGAACGCTCTATGTCCGATAATTTTACAAGCGTTATCAATGGTTACCGCAGTAACCGTTTTATCTACCATACCTACTAAATATATGTATGGATTATTTTCATTCCCTAAATATTTTAAATTATCTTTTATATTGTACTTTAAATTAGAACAACCAGAGAACGCACCATATCCAATCGTCGTTACCGAATCGGGTATCGTTACGTTTGTCAAGTTGGTGCAATCAGAGAACGCATACTCTCCAATCGTCGTTACCGAGTCGGGTATCGTTATACTTGTAAATCCGTCGCACCCAGAGAACGCGTAAGCTCCTATCGTCGTTACCGAATCGGGTATCGTTATGCTTGTCAAACTGGTGCAACCAGCGAACGCACTACTTCCAATCGTCGTTACTGAAGCAGGTATCGTTACGCTTGTCAATTTGGTGCAAGCACGGAACGCCTCATCCTCAATCGTATCGCCAGAAGTAATAACAACCGTTTTTAAATTTGATTTCGGTATATATGAAATCGCAATCGTTGGCAGTGTTGCCGTTTGTATAGGACAATTATAGAACGCCTGATCTCCAATCGTCGTTACTGAATCCCCTATTGTTACGCTTGTCAAGTTGGTGCAATTTTTAAACGCACTATCCCCAATTGTATCGCCGGAAGTAATGACAACCGTTTGCAAATTTGATTTCGGTATATATGGAATCGCAATCGTTGGCATTGTTGCCGTTTGAATAGGGCAATTTTGAAATGCAGATCCTCCAATTGTCGTTATCGAATTAGGCAACGTTACGCTTGTCAAGCTGGTGCAATTACAGAACGCCTGATATCCAACCGTCGTCACCGAATCCCCTACCGCTACGCTTGTCAAACTATCGCAATAATTGAACGCTCGCTCTCCAATCGTCGTTACCGAATTACCTATCGTTACACTGGTTAAGTTGGTGCAACAATCGAACGCATAATCTCCAATCGTCGCCACGGAATCGCCTATCGTTACGCTTGTCAAACTTCTGCAACCCT
>SVHY01000035.1:0-13796 GCA_015055545.1 Clostridiales bacterium | reverse complement strand
TCTCCAATCGTCGTTACCGAATTACCTATCGTTACACTGGTTAAGTTGGTGCAACAATCGAACGCATAATCTCCAATCGTCGCCACGGAATCGCCTATCGTTACGCTTGTCAAACTTCTGCAACCCTCGAACGCATAATCTCCAATCGTCGTTACCGAATTACCTATCGTTACACTGGTTAAGTTGGTGCAACAATCGAACGCATAATCTCCAATCGTCGCCACGGAATCGCCTATCGTTACGCTTGTCAAACTTCTGCAACCCTCGAACGCATAATCTCCAATCGTCGCCACGGAATCGCCTATCGTTACGCTTGTCAAACCTGTGCAATAATAGAACGCATAATTTCCAATCGTCGTTACCGAATTGCCTATCGCTACGCTTGTCAAATATCGGCAATTATAGAACGCATAATTTCCAATCGTCGTTACTGAATTAGGTATTGTTACGCTTGTCAAATTAGAACAATTAGAGAACGCGGACTTGCCAATCGTTATTACGCCGTTTCCTATCGTTATACTGGTAAAATAATTACTACCCCGAAACGCATCATCACCAATCACCGTGATGCTGTTAGGAATAACTATACTTTTCAATGCATCGGCATCAAGGAACGCAGAATTACCAATCGCCGTTACAGGCAAACCTTTGTATTTATACGGAATGATTAGCTGGGTATCCGTGCATTCGTTCATTCCTACAACCGTATAATACGTTCCGTCAGCAGACAGTTCAAACGCCAACCCCAAGCTGTAATATTTCGTTAAACACTCTTTGCATGTGCCGTCGTTATTATCAACATGCGCACAATCACCATATTCAAACGTTTCGCCGTCTTCGTCGTCAAATTCGCCACAAACGCACGATTTAAAATACAAAGTACCGTGCTCGCAATTTGCGTCAGCAGCTAAATAGCTATTTGCCACGACGTTTTGATCGTAAACGTGCGTAGCAAAATCGCCGTATTCAAACGTTTCCGTACCTTTTACTCCACAAACGCAAGAATAATAATAGGTGGCGCGCGCCGTACACGTTGCTTCCTCACATAAATATTCGTCCGTTGCCACTTCTTGGTCAAAAGTATGCGCATTTGGAGCTACTTCACCGTACGCAAACGTTTCCGTTTCACTCGCTAACTTACACGTACACGATTTATAATAAACCGCTGCCGCCGTACACGTAGCCGCTGTTTTTAAATATCTTTCTTCTGCAATTTCTTGATTGTACGTATGCTCCAGCAATTCACCGTACGTAAACGTTTCCGTTTCACTCGCTAATTTACAAGTACACGATTTGTAATAAACAGCCGTCGCCGTACAAGTAGCCGCCGTTTTTAAATATCTTTCGTCCGCAATTTCTCGGTCATACGTATGCTCCAGCAATTCACCGTATGCAAAGGTTTCCGTTTCACTTGCTAACTTACAAGTACACGATTTGTAATAAACTGCCGCCGCCGTACACGTAGCCGCCGTTTTTAAATATCTTTCCTCTGCAATTTCTCGGTCGCACGTATGTTCTAACATTTCGCCGTATGCAAAGGTTTCGCTTTCTTCCGCGTCGTACGCACCGCATGCACACGATTTGTAATAAACTGCCGCCGCCGTACATGTAGCCGCCGTTTTTAAATATCTTTCTTCCGCAATTTCTTGATTGTACGTATGCTCCGTTTTTTCGCCTACTTCAAACGTTTCACTCTCGTCTTCGTCGTAATCCCCGCAGGTACACGATTTATAATACAGCGTACCGTGTTCACATGTTGCCTCTTCTTTAAAATATCTTTCGTCTACGGTTTCCTGATCGTACGTATGCGGAATAGGTTCGCCGTAGCTAAAAGTTTCCGTGCCTTCTTCCCCGCAAGCACACGAATAATAATAGCTCGCGGGCGCGGTGCACGTCGCCGGCGTCGCTAAATAATCTTCGTCTACGTTTTGCCTATCAAACGTATGCGCCGTAGGGTCTACTTCTCCATAAGTAAAGGTTTCCGTGCCTTGTTCGCTGCAAGCACAGGAATAATAATATTCCGCAGGTGCAATACAAGTCGCCGCCGTCGCCAAATAATCTTCGTCTACGTTTTGTTGGTCGAAAGTATGCGCATTTTCGTCCACTTCGCCGTACTCAAACGTTTCACTTTCTTCTTCGTTAAAATCCCCGCAAGTGCACGATTTATAATAAAGCGCAGGTCTTAAACAGGTTGCCGCCGCCACGAAATACGTATCTTCTACCATTTGTCTATCGTACGTATGCGAGATAGGGTCGCCGTAATAGAAAGGCGCGGGCGCAACCGTTTCGTCTATACCCTTTTCCCCACAAATACACGACCAATAATAGGTTGCGGGCATGGTGCAAGTCGCTGGCGAACATAAATATTCGTCCGTCGTCACCATTTCGTAAAATTCATGCCAATCGTTCGGCTCGCCGTATTCAAAGGTATCGTCGCTTACTTCCCCGCACGAACAGGATTTAAAATATATCGTGCCGTGCATACAATTTGCGTATTCCGCCGTATATTCCTCTTGCGGATTTTCTACAAACACGCAAGTATGCGGTTCTTCGGGTTCAACAGGCTGTTCGGGTTCAACAGGCTGTTCGGGTTCAACGGGTTGTTCGGGTTCATTGCCATCATCGTTTTCACCGCCGCCCGTTTCGCCGCCGTCATCTTCATTGCCGCCTTGGTTGTCGTCGTCCGTGTTATCGCCGCCAAGTCCACCGCCAATGTTGGTATTGCCGCCGTTGCCCGTTCCGCCACTGGGTTTATTGTCGTCGCACGCGGCAACGCCGAATGAAAACGCGCTCATGCTAATTACGCAAAGCAAACCGATAAGAACTTTTTTCCACTGTTTCATTGAAACACGCTCCTAATCATAGATAAATCTATTATTTTCCATTTTAATTATATCACTTCGCTATTCGTTTGTCAATAAATTAAATAATTTTACGTAAAAAATAACGGGGCGTTCGTTGCCCCGTTTGGATTATTCCGTTTCTAACATAATTCGGATTATTTCTTTATCCGTTTCTTTCATACCTTTATGCGCTAACCGCGATACGCTCTTTATCGTGTTTTCCACGCCCTTTTTCACTATCCCGTCACCCGCGTAAAACTGGTTGCCGTTATAATACATATTCAAGCCCAAAAGTCCGCTTTCCACCGCCGTAGCTATCTTTGCCGCACAGCTTGCTTTCGCGCCGTCGCAAATAATACCCGAATCGATTGCAAGCGCGTTGACGAGCGTATGCGCAATCTCTTTTTTGCCGCCGCCAAGCAAATACGCTACGCCGCACGCCGCACCCGCGCCCGCGGACACTACGCCGCAATACGCCGAAAGCGTGCCTATCCCCGATTTCAAATGCACGGTAACCAAATTGGAAACGCACAGCGCGCGCAAGAGTTTTTCCTTAGACATATGTAAACCGCGCGCGTATACCACTACGGGTACGGATGCGGTAATGCCTTGGTTGCCACTACCCGAATTGATAATAACGGGCAATTCGCAACCGTTCATACGCGCGTCGCTTGCCGCCGCCGCGTACGCTCTTGCCGTTATCTTAATATCCGGTTGATAGGTACGGAGCAAGACCTTGCCGACGTTCGCGCCGTAATCGTGGTTTAAACCCTCTTCCGCTATCGCCATGTTATAGTCGATTTGCCTATCCAGCGTTTCGCGCACTTCTTCCACGTCCACCGTTTGCGCAAATTCGTAGATATCGTCCACGTTCAGAATACTTCTATCCGTTTTTTGAGCCTGTTTTTCCAGCGGTTTTTCAAACAGCGTTTTGCCGTCCAACTTTACGCAAACGATATTCGTATGCGTATCCGCAATCCGCACGTAGGAAACGTGATTTTGCGAATACAGCGTAACGCCGATATCGAACGTACGTGCATCGTCGGGCGTTCTCGTTTCCAGAGGAAACGAATCGCGCACGCGCTTAATTTCCGCTACCTGTTTATCGTCCACTTCCGACAAAACTTCCAGCTCTGCTTCCGCTCTACCCGCGACAAGCCCCGCCGCAAACGCCGACGCGATACCGCGCAAACCGCCCGTATGCGGAACGGTCACGCTCTTGGCGTTTTTGACGATATTGCCGCTGACCGAAAGTTCCCCTTTCACCGCCGTTTCCCCAAGCGTTGCGCGTGCTTTCGCAGCCGCGTATGCAATGGAAATAGGCTCGGTACAGCCCATAGCGGGAATGAGTTCTTCTTTCAAAATGCGGATATACTGTTGTGAAATTTCTTTCGTAAGCATACGATTTTCCTTTTATTTTTCTACGCGAATGAGCGCTTTCACTTCGCCGTGACCGAGCGCGTTGATTTTTTCCACCGCCTTTTTGATACGGCTTTCCGTCGTTTTATGCGTAATGATGATAAGCGGAACGCGGTTGGGGTTTTGGTCGTAAACCCTGTTCATCTTGTGCGCGATTTGCGAAACTTCGATGAGCGAAATACCACACTTGCCGAACACGCCCGAAATTTGCGCTAACACGCCCGCCACGTCGTCCACCGAAAGGCGCAGATAGTACGCGCTTTCAAAGTCGGATACGAACTTGGTTTTTCTGTCCGCTTTTTCCGTATTTTTAAAGGTGGAATACTTAATTTCCGAATGGGTTGCCGCGTAGATAACGTCGGAAACGACCGCGCTTGCCGTAGGCAACGCCCCTGCGCCACGACCGTACAACATAATATCGTCCACCGCATCGCCCGTCAAATAAACGGCGTTGAACGAATCGTTCACGCTTGCCAAGGGATGCGAATCGTCGATAAACGTCGGGTGTACGCGCACTTCAATGCCCTTATCCGTGTTCTTACCGATTGCCAAGAGTTTGAGCGTATAACCCAGCTCTTTCCCGAATGCAATATCCTTACCGCTGATTTTGGAAATACCTTCGCGATAGATATTCGCGTGCGGTACTTTGGTATGGAACGCCATAGACGAGAGAATGGAAAGCTTGTACATAGAGTCGAATCCTTCCACGTCGTTGGTAGGATCAAATTCCGCATAGCCTAAGCGTTGCGCTTCTTTGAGCGTATCCGCGTAGTCCGCGCCCTCGTTTGCCATTTTCGTCAAGATATAGTTGGTCGTACCGTTGACGATACCCATCATCTTTTGGATATGGTTGGCTTGCACGCCGTCCAAAAGCGTACGGATAATCGGCACGCCGCCTACGCAGCTAGCCTCAAAATACAAACCGCAACCGTGTTTTTTTGCTATCGCCTCTAATTCGTGCGAGTGTTTACAAATGAGCTCTTTATTAGACGTAACCACCGTTTTACCGTGTTCGAGCGCAGCGATAACGAACGCCTTTGCCACACCAACGCCACCGATCGTTTCTACGACGATTTTCACGGCAGGATTATTCACGATTTCGTCAATACTGCCCGCGCGCTTTTCGTTAGGTATGCCAAGCACGTCCAAGCGTTCCGTCGATTTATCCAAAACCGCTTCTACGGTGATATCCGCGCGTTGCGTTTTTAAATAAAAATCGTGATGATCTACCAGCGTTTGATACGTGCCGCCGCCTACGACGCCAAGCCCTAAAATTGCAACTCCTACTTTCTTAACCATATGTTTCTCCTTCCGCAAGTTTTTCTTGCTCCGTATTTCTCATTTTACGCCTTATTCAAATCGTATAAATATTTCAATCCCTTTAACGTCAACAGCTTATCCACGACGTCGATACATTCCACTTCCTTGGAAATGACCGTACTGAACCCACCCGTAGCAATCGTTTTCACGTCCGACGTTTTGAGTTCTTTCTTGATACGCTTGACGATATATTCTACAAGCCCCGCAAACCCGAACACGATACCCGCTTGCATATTCGTAACGGTGTTCTTTGCAATAATGCTCTTAGGTGCTTCGATTTCTACGCGCGGCAGTTTCGCCGTACCGTTGACGAGCGAATCGAGCGAACCTTTAATCCCCGGTGCAATCACGCCGCCGATAAATTCGTTGTTTTCACTAATAATATTAAACGTCGTCGCCGTGCCGAAATCCACGACGATCATCGGTTTGTTTTCGCCGTAGCCAACGATTGCCGAAACGCAGTTCACGATACGGTCCGCGCCCACTTCGCGCGCGTCGTCGCAACGGATATTCAAGCCCGATTTCAGCCCCGGCGCGATATGCAAAGGTTGGATATTCAAATAGATTTCACACATCTTATCGATCGTGTAATCGAGCGAGGGTACGACGGAAGATACGATCCCGCCCGTAATTTCGTTTGCGGAAATGCCCTTAATGTCGAGCATACCGATAATCTGTTCGCCGTATTCGTCCGAAGTACGTTTAAAATCTGTAGATACACGGAACGAAACTTTAAGTTCGTCGCCTTCATATACGGCGTATTTGATGTTGGTGTTGCCTATGTCGATACAAATAATCATAAACTACCTCTCATTTCCGACCTTTACGGATAATGCCTATCACGCGGTGAATAGCCGGCGCGGCAAGCAGGTTGACCGCAAATTCCACCAAGAAATTTACCCCTGCGCAACCGATGACCAAGAAATAAATCACCGTCGTACCGTCCGCAACGAAATTTGCGCTAAGCGTATCGCTCATAAGCAACGCGCCCAAGATAAACAAACCCGTATTAACGATAGGTACGATTGCCGCCGCGGCGAATACGCCGACAAGCTCGTTTTTTCTATGCAACAGTTTATAGATAAATCCGCCGCAAAATCCCGCCGCCGTGCCTTTACCAAAGCAAGTGAGCGCGGTCAAGAGCGGATGGTCGTTAAATAAAATCGCCGTAAACGGGTCTGCGCCCGTTACGCCGTAAATAAACGTTATCAGCCCGAACGCAAAACCTAAAAACGCGCCCGTACCCATGCCGAACAACAATCCGCCAAGGACGATAGGCACAAGCACCAAGCTAAACGAAGTCGCGCCGATTTTAATTGCGCCAAGTACCGCTTGCAAAAAAATAACGAGCGCCAATAATACGGCTATACCCGTAACGTTTTTTGCCGAAAAGAATTTTTTCTTTTCCATAATAAACCTCCATCGAGTTCTCGTTTGAGATACCCGTAGACAAAAAATGTATTTCATTCGCTCGTTTGGTAGAACCTTTTTCAAGTATTCTCCGCGAATATAGCAATATTATAACGCATTTTTTTAATTTACGCAACAAAATTAACGGAATTTTTTCGTTTTTTCTCTCGCGCACCTACACAAAACCCCGTTTTTTTGAATATTATGTTAGTAGAAAGATAAAACCGCAGGTATTTTTCCGTTTCGGAGCAATCTACATATCCCCTGCGGCGAAACACAGGAGGTTTATTTATGAATTGTTGCTTTTCGGGTAACGTTACCCTTTGGATCTTGATCGCCTTAATCGTGCTTGGCTCGAAAGACGGAATGTTCTGCTCGAACGTATTTAGCGGTTGCGGCTTGCCCATTCTCATCGCGCTTTTGTACTGCTTGTATAAAAACGGTACGCTTTCCGCTATCTTAACGCCGTCGTGTCAATGCGGTTGCAACTGCAACTGTAATTGCAATTGCCGTTGAGGATTTTTCATTCTCTTTTTTCTCCTTGCAAAACGGAAGGTCGGGCTTCAAACCCGACCTTTCGTTTATTCCTTGTTTAAAAATTTAAAAAATAGTGTTGCAACGCCACGATCGTTTTAGAATCGTGTAACTTTCCCGCTTTGAGCATTTCTTTCACGCGCGAGAGTTCTATCCATTCCACGTCCAAAAATTCATCCTCGTCCAAATGCCGCTCGCCCGTTTGACCACCCGTTGCCAAGTAGATATAAATTTTCTCGTTCGTGTACCCGGGCGAGGGATATAGCGTGCAAATTCTCGTAAGTTCCGCCCCGTATACGCCCGTTTCTTCTTCCAGTTCTCGTTTCGCCGCAAGCATGGGATCTTCCCCCGCGTTTAATTTCCCCGCGGGAATTTCCAACACGCTTTCCCCGTATGCATAACGGTATTGTTTCACAAACAAAGCTTTTCCGTTTCGTACGTATAAAACACACGCGCCGCCGCTGTGCTCCACGATTTCGCGCTTGCACGGCTTGCCGTTTGGAAGCAGCGCGTCGTCGCAATAGAGCGACAAAATTTTACCGTTATATATATGGTTTTTCCGTACCGTTTTTTCCGTATAATCCATTTTTCTACCTTCGGCAATTTTTACAATATTTTTTAAGTTTGTTATCATTATAGCACAAATCAGAAAAAAAACAAATATTTTTCCTTCAAATACCTTGATTTTTTAAAAAATTTTATGTATAATATAGAAAAATAAAAAAATAAAGAGAGGTATTTATTTATGAAGTCTGTTAAAATTTCTCTCGAACTTGCGCAAAGAGTGAAAGAGTTCGTGAACATCACGCAAGATTACCCTTACGAAATTCTGCTTAAAAGCGGCAGATACGTAGTAGACGCAAAATCGATTTTGGGTATTTTCTCGTTGGATTTGTCCCAACCCATTATCGTTGAAGCGTACAGCGACGATTGCGACGATTTGATGGAACAATTAAAGAAGTTCCAAGCTTAATCAGCAAAAGAAAACCCGAAAAGACCGCTACGGGTAAACCGAAAGCGGTCTTTTACTTTCAAATATACGAGAGGGATATAATTACAAATGCAAATTCAAGGTGAAACGTCCGTCAATAAGCTGATCGTGCTTTTCGTTTTCGATAAAATGGAAAGCGCGCTTTCTCAACGTACGATTTTGGAAATGTGTACGTCGGGCAATAACTGGCTCAATTATATGGATTGCGTCGAGCTTATCCCTAAGCTCTTGGACGACGGGTTCATTTGCCGTATCTCTTCTCCCGAAGAAGAACCCCTCTACACCATCACCAGCGACGGACGGGAGAGCTTAAATAATTTCTATATCAATATTCCAAAAAGTATCCGCGACGAAATTTCTTCATTCGTCAAAAAGAACAGCGGAAAACTGAGAAACCGTCAAGAATGTAAAGCCGATTATTATCAAAACGTGGACGGTACGTACACCGTATTTTTGAAAATTCTCGCGCCTGGCCAACCCATGCTTGAACTCAAATTCGTTATTCCCGACAAGAAAACGGCGCAAAATATTTATAAAGGCTGGGAAAGCAAAGCATCCGAGCTGTATTCAGCTATTTACGATACGCTTGTAGATTAAAAAAAATTAACTTGCCGCATACGCGCGCGGCAAAAGTGAGGTATTATATTATGTTTACTTATTCCACGCGGGGTACTTGTTCCCGTCAAATCCTTTTCAACGTAGACGCTGAAAACAAAATGCACGACGTGCGCTTTATCGGCGGCTGCGGTGGAAATTTGCAAGGCATTGCACGCCTTGTAGAAGGCAAAGACATCGACGAAGTTGAAAAACTGCTTGCGGGTATCCGTTGCAAAAACAACACGTCCTGTCCCGACCAGCTTTCCAAAGCGATTACCGAATACAAAAACGTAAACGGCAAAAATTTGTAAACCACGAATAAAAACAGGGTTCTGACTTGCATTGTGTCAGAACCCTGTTTTTTTATTCTTTTACGATAAATTAGTGTCTGAAATGTCTATCGCCTACGAAAATCATCGCAATCCCCGCCGCATCGCAAGCGTCGATGGAGAGCTGGTCGTTCTTGCTGCCGCCCGGTTGAATAATCGCCGTAATACCCGCTTTCACACATTCTTCCACGCAATCGGGGAACGGGAAGAACGCATCGCTTGCCATAACCGAACCTTTCGCTTCGTCGCCCGCGTGTTCGATGGCTTGTTGCGCCGCCCAAATACGGTTGGTTTGCCCCATACCGATACCCGTCGTTCTGTCTTCCTTACCGATAACGATCGCATTGGATTTGGTGTATTTTACGACTTTCCACGTGAAGTCAAGCGCTTTCATTTCTTCCGCCGTCGGCGCGCGTTTGGTTACTACTTTCACGTTTTCTTGCGCGTACAACGTCTCGTCGTAGTCTTGGATAAGCAAACCGCCGTATACCTTCTTCATATCGTACGCACTCTTTTCTCTGCGCGCTTTGATATCGGGAAGTTCCAAAAGACGGATATTTTTCTTGGTCGTCAACACGTCCATCGCCTCTTTGGTGAACCCTTCCGCAATGACGATTTCGATAAAGATTTTATTAATTTCTTTCGCCGTCGCTTCGTCTACGATGCCGTTGATTGCCAAGATACCGCCGAATACGGAAACGGGGTCACTTTCGTATGCTTTGATATACGCTTCGTGAATGGTCTTGCCCGTACCTACGCCGCAAGGGTTCGCGTGCTTACTCGCTACAACGCAAGGTTCGTCGAATTCTTTCACGAGTTCGAGCGCGCCGTTCGCGTCGTTGATATTATTATAGGAAAGTTCTTTACCCCACAGCTGTTTCGCTTTGGAAAGCGAACCGGCACGGATAAATTCTTCGCTGTAATAGGACGCGCCTTGGTGCGGGTTTTCGCCGTAACGCATATCCTGCGCTTTTTCGTAAGCGAACGTGATGGAATCGGGATAACGGATATCCAACTGTTGCGCCAAGTAATTAGAAATCATGCTATCGTATACCGCCGTATGCGCGAATACTTTATATTGTAAGTATTTCTTCGTATCGAGCGCGATTTCACCCGCTTCAAGTTCGGAAAGAACGCGTTCGTAGTCCTTAGGGTCAACGACAACGGCTACGTCTTGATAGTTCTTCGCCGCCGCACGAATCATCGTAGGCCCGCCGATATCAATGTTTTCCACCGCGTCTTCAAACGCAACGCCGGGCTTGGAAATGGTCGCTTTGAACGGATACAAATTTACCGCTACGATATCAATGGTGTTGATATTCAGCTTTTCAAGCTGCGCCATGTGTTCGGGGTTGGAACGCATAGCCAAAAGCCCTGCGTGCACGATCGGGTGCAAGGTCTTTACTCTACCGTCTAAACATTCGGGGAAACCCGTCAGTTCGCTGATACCGATTACGGGAAGGCCCGCGTCTTTCAAGGCTTTCGCCGTTCCGCCCGTGGAGATGATCTCGAAATCACAGGCAATAAGTCTTTGACAAAACTCTACGATACCCGTTTTGTCGGAAACGCTTACAAGTGCTCTTTTTTTCATATACGTATACCTCTTGGTTATTTTTTTGCAAATTTTCGCGCATACTCTTCGTATGCTTATTTTATATATCCTTTTGATCGCTTATATCGTCGCTATCAACTTCTACGCGTTTATTCTCGTCAAATCTTTACGGGATAAAGAACGCGACGCCCAGATTCAAGCGCAAGCTCAACCGTTCGTTTCCGCAAGCACGGAAGGTTTGCCCACCGAACAAACGAATACGCCCGCGCCCGTACAACGTTATATCGGGAAATTATTGATAACGGGACTGCTCGGCGGCGCAATTACTATTTACGTTTGTATGTTTATCTTGAAATTTAAACGTACGGAATTGTTGCTTATGGTGCTTATGCCCCTGCTCGGCGTACTGAATATCTATATGTGGGTACTGCTTTTTAAGTCGGGATTCGGCTTTTTACTCATCCGTTGACAGTATTATAACACATTTGATAAAAATATGGAAACGAATTAAAGGGAAAAAAGTATATTTTATCAAAATCGTGAAAAAATAACAATTTTTTGTTAATTTTTGTAAAAAATAAAATTTTCTGAAAAATTTTGAAAAATACCGCGAAAATGATTTGACAATTTCTTTTAATAGTGCTATTATATACAGGCGTTGTCGATACGGCACCAACGTGTGATAAATGCGGGTGTAGTTCAATGGTAGAATTCCAGCCTTCCAAGCTGGCCGCGTGGGTCCGATTCCCATCACCCGCTCCATCTTCTATCAGCGGGCAATATGCGCGCCTGTAGCTCAGTTGGATAGAGCAACGGCCTTCTAAGCCGTGTGTCAGGAGTTCGAATCTCTTCAGGCGCACCAAATATATGGCGGGTGTAGCTCAGTTGGTTAGAGCGCCAGATTGTGGCCCTGGAGGTCGTGAGTTCGATTCTCGTCGCCCGCCCCATTATTTTTTCTTTCCCATATTGGGGTGTCGCCAAGTGGTTAAGGCACCGGATTTTGATTCCGGCATTCGTAGGTTCAAATCCTGCCACCCCAGCCACTACGTGGCATATAACAGCCCACTTTATACGGCCCATTAGCTCAGTAGGTAGAGCACTTGATTTTTAATCAAGGTGTCCGGAGTTCGAGCCTCCGATGGACCACCAAACGTGGATGATTAGCTCAGTTGGTAGAGCAACTGACTCTTAATCAGTGGGCCTAGGGTTCGAGTCCCTAATCGTCCACCAAGTACACGCATTTATGCAGAAAATCGTGCATAAACGCGTGTTTTTCTTTGTGTTTTTGTATAAATATTTAGTTGTTTTGGTGTTTTTCACACTTTTATTTGCTGTTTTGGGGCAGAATTTGGGGCAATTTTCTTCTCTTTACCATACCAATTTTTTACCCTCCTTTCGCAAATACTCGTCTGATAAATCCGAGTACGCATTATTTAGCCTTCCCCTGCTATGACCAACAAATTCATCCCTAGCAGGTTCTGCCACCCCACACTCTTCGCAACGCGTGTAAAAAGTAGTACGCAAATCGTATAAAATATGGTTGGGTAAGACGTTATTAAATTCATATCTCACGTATTCAAGCGTTGGAATTTCCAAGGTTTTTACGCCCTCTAAAAACGGTTTTAACATCTTACAAATGGGAATTTTCTTGTATTCGACCTTTCCACCCTTACGCTTGGAGTTCTTGGCTACAATAAAATCCCCGTCGATTTTCGCCGTTTCCAATTCATTGGGTCGCAAGCCTGTATAAAGTGCTAACGCAAATATATACTCGTATTTCGTACCCTTAACGCCTTGTAATAGTTTTTTCTCCTCCTCTTTCGTAAGCGCAACGCCGTGCTCGCATTGATGCGTCGGCTTTAACACTATCGAAAGCGGATTTTTTTCTATTATCCCGTGCGCAATCGCCGCTTTAAATACGACGCTCATCAAACCATATACTTCAACACTCGTCTTCGTAGACGTTTTCGACAACGTATCGATATGCTTTTGACAAACGTCTGGCGTAATGTCTTTTATCTTTATCGACTCATAATACGGCTTAATATGATTTTTATAACGACATATATCGTTGATATACGTTCGCTCGGAAACTTTTCTTTTTCTGAAATGCTCAAAATAATACGTAGAAAACTCGTGAAACGTTGTAGGCACACCAAACCCCTTTTCAATGGGTTTCGCCGTTTTTAATGCGGTTAAAAAGCGGGTTTTCCCCTTTTCCAAATTCTTATCCGTTATCGTAATATTATAACCGTTTCTACGATATCGAATTTCATAAGTATAACTGTTCTTTCCTGTTTGTCTTTTTCTTATCCGTGCAGTACAACCCTCTGCGCGGAATTCTTTTTTAAAAGTTTTTGGCATTTGGTCTATCTCCTTTGTAGTGAATTGTAGACCGAATTTTGCCTGTTCATCTTGTTCTTTACTCGGCATTGTTACCGATTGTTGACCCTTTTGAATGAGCTTTTCCAACGTTTCCGCTTTCACCGATTCATCGGCTAAACGCAAAACAAATTGAATATTCTCATCCGCATTGGGACTTGCCTTCAAAATTTCTATAATTTTATTAATCTTTTCTAAATCCTTATATTTCAAATCTCCTTGTTTTAATATTTTATAGGTTTTGTAATCGTACTTTAAACGGAAAGAAAAGTACGATTTCCCTATTCAAATGTTCTCGTATAATATTGTTTAGATTTAGTCGGACGAATCCAGACTACAATATTATCCCTTTTCTTGTTTATCTTAAAAGAGTTTTTCTTTTGCTCTTTTTTAAGATATAATGGACATAGTTTCTGTGG
>SVHY01000034.1 GCA_015055545.1 Clostridiales bacterium | reverse complement strand
TGAACCACACGACGGGTCCTGCGACTTATCCTTGGGGCGGTATGTGGCAAGGTACGTTCAACGGCTTGGGGCACGTAGTTGCGAATTTGCGTACTAACGGTCAAGGCGGTATATTTGGTACGTTTGCAGGCGGTACGGTGGAAAACGTAGCGTTCGTAGGCGTTGAACATTATAATGATAGCTACATGTTTACAAACTACGGTCGCAATACGATGGGGTATATTAAGAATGTGTATATCGAAGGTGTTGCTACGCGTGGTACTGGATATACGGCGGTTATCCGTGGTAATAATATTACGGTGTCGAATTTAATCGTCAATGTTAACCGCACGAATCTTTCGGATACGAACGTAGCTTATGCGTTCGGTACGGAATTAGGTGGAAATCACGGTAGTAATTTGTACGTAATTGGGAATTTGACGCGTATTTCGGAAAAAGACGGCAGAAACTTCAATACGCAATTGTATGCAACGGTTGCGGCATGGGCGACGGATAATGCCGCGAACATTACGTCGGCGAACGGTTGGAATATGGATTGTTGGAAATTTATTGACGGCGATTTGTATTTCGGCGTGAAGAAAGTGGAAGACGTTACGTATACGTCTGTTGGAGCAGACACGGTAGTTTTACCGTAATTAAGTAAAAACAAACAAAACAAACAACACAGAGCAACCATCGTTTTTTGCGATGGTTGCTTTGGTTCTTTTGTGGAAACTTTTTTTGACGTTGCATTTTATTTTCCCGTAGGGGAAAGTGTAGTGGATAACCTTGGCAAGAAACGCTATGTAGTTATCAAAAAATACTATTTACAAACGGGAAAAGATGTGTTATCATAATACAACAGAGTGAGAAATTCTTTCTCGTAGGAGGTATATATGAGAGTTAAGAAAAAAATAGGGGTAGGCTTGGCGGCTTTGGCTGTGGCGACGTGCTGCGGGTTTGGGCTTGGCAGTATGCAAAGTGCCGACGCTACGCTTAGTGGTACGCTTTCGCAAGTCGTATACGAAAGCGAGTACGCGCTTGGCGAAACGTTTAGCGTACAAGCGGCGCAAATTACCTATCAGGGTAAGGCTTACGACACGGTGGCTATCGTGCAGTTCCCCAGTGGAAAAACCGTCGAGCAAACGGATTTTGCTTTGACGGAAAGCGGGGTTTACACCATTACCTACCGTGCAAAAGCGGACGACGGGAAGTTGTTGACGGAAACCGTTTCTTTTACCGTCGTTAATAACTTGTGTAGTTTTGACGGCGTGGGGAACGTGCAGTACGGTTCTAATTCCTATTTGGACGAAAGCGTACAAGGTTTAAACGTATCGCTTACTAGCGGGGCGACGTTCCGTTATAACGCTACTATTGATTTAAGAGATAATCTGGCTATGTCAACGCCGATTATCAAGTTCTATTGCACGCCGACGGTGGCAGGGGCAAAGGAAGTGGATCAAGCGTATATCCGTTTGACGGACGCGCACGATCCGAATAACTACGTACAAATCCATTTGAAGAATACGGTTGTAGCTGGGTATACGTACATAGACGTTTCAAACAGCGGTGGGAAAGCCGTTGGGCTTGCGCGTGTAGGCGGTGATCCCAAGCCCGGATATATCTTTTACGACGGGTATTATCATTCGTATTTTGAAGATTCTCGTCATTACGGGTTTAACAGCCGTGTATCGTTCGACGGGATTGCGCCCGACGACGATAAAGGTGCTACGGCGTTTGAAGATAACTATCATTCTATCCGTTTTGACGCTACAACCAACCGTTTATACGCTACGCGCGGCGTTTCGTTCCCCGATTATACGCTTATCACGGATTTGGACGAGCCGATGTTATACGGCGAGGACGTGTTCAAGGGGTTTACCACGGGCGAGGTGATTATGTCCGTTTGGGGGGATAATTACACGGGTTCGTCCTTTAATTTCTTCATTACCGAAGTAGACGGACAGGATTTATCCAAAGGCGCGGTGAATACCATTGCGCCGGCTATTACCGTCAATTACGGGGATTTGGACGAAAACGAGTTGCCGCCTGCCGTCGTGAACAAGGCGTACACCGTCTTTGACGCTACGGCGAAAGACGATATGGACGGCGAAGTGGCTTGCAAGGCGACCGTGTATTATAATTACAACAACTCTGCAAGGTCAATGGTGGCGGTGAAAGACGGGAAGTTTACGCCCACCCGTGCAGGGAAGTATACCATTGTTTACGAGGCTGTCGACTCTTTCGGGAACGTGAACAAAAAAACGGTGGACGTAGACGCGGTGAGCCGTGAAAGTCTTACTTGTACGTTCGGTGAAAAACAAACGTCGGCAAGCGTGGCTACGGACGTTAGCGTTGCCGATTTCGCTATCAACCAGCCGTTGGGGGCGTGGGACGTGGACGTTCGCGCGCGCTTGAACGGTTCGGACACCGTGTACGAGATTGACAAGGAAGAAATGTCGTTCTTCCCCTTGCAAGCAGGTACGTACACGATTGAATACGTATACGCCGATTACGTAGAGAGCAAGACGTTTTCCTACGAGATTAACGTCAACGCGGTAGATAAGCCCGTGTTCGTCGGCGATGCGAACGTGCCTAGATACGTTTTGAAAAATTGCACGTATACGTTCGGGGATTATTTCGCGTACGATTTTTCAAACGGTACGAAATTGCTCACGCCTGAGCTGTACGTGAAAGAGGACGGCGGCGCGGAACGCAAGATAAACGGCACGTATACCGTGAACGCAAGCAGCTCAGTTGCGTTTGTCTTTAAGGCAACCAACGCGGCGGGAAAGACGACGGAAAAAACGTACGTTGCGCCCGTCGTCGATACGAATTACGGACAGTCGGGAAAATTGGATTTGAGCAAGTACTTGCAAGGCGCGGCGTTTAGCGGTACGGCAAATACCGACGGCGTAACGTTTGCCACCGACGCGACGAAAGCCACGGACGGAACGGCGGTGCTGGATTTGGTGCACGTAGGATATAAAGGCGTGTTTGCGGCGAAGTTTAAACCCGTTGAAAGCGCGAAAAACTTCTCTACCGTGCGTATCGTGCTTACGAAATTGACGGATAGAAAGGAGCAAATCGCGTTTACCTTTACCGACAACGGCAACGGCACGGATATTTCCGTGAGCGGAAACGAGTATTTCGCGGCGGGAACGTCTACCGTGAAATTTGACGGCGCGGAAGAGCTGGGCGTGGAAACGGAGCTTGGAATGCTCGTCTTTAAAGGTAGCGATTTGAAGATTGCGCATAGCGAATTGTTCGCAGGTTTTGGCGATAAATTCTTCGTTTCGTTGGAGTTGGGCGGTATCGAGGGCAACGCTGCGTTGCAAATTACGCATTTGATGAATCAAAAAATGTCTAACGTCAGAAGCGACCGCGTTAATCCGATTATCATTGCGCCCGAACTCAAAACAGGGTATACGTTGGGCGAAGATATCGTAGTGGACGCGTTCGATTGTTACGATTTCGTCGATCCGAATCCAACGCTTACGTATACGCTACTGGAAGGCGAAAAGGCGGTTGTAACCAAGGATAACGTTGCGTTGGACGGTACGCAAAATCCGTACGCGGCGTATACCATTGACGGAACGAAGTATGTGAACGGTACGTTGAGCTGCAACGTAACCGACTTCACGGGCAGAGCGGCTACGTTCTCGTTGAATTTGTACGTGGAAGACGAAGTGCCGCCCGTGGTTACGCTGGATATAACCGATCGCGTGTTTAGTAAAGGCGAAAGCGTTACGTTTGCCGATTACGTGGCGACGGACGATAACGGCGAGGTTGCCGTAACGATTATCGTTTCCGATCCTTGCTCCAACTTCAAAGTATACGACGGCGATTCGTTTACGCCCGATAAGGTGGGCAAATACCGCATTATCTACTACGCGTTGGACGAAAGCGGCAATCTTGCGACGGTTGAATATACGATTTTGGTGGAATAAGGAGTGGCGAATATGAAAAAGTTGAATAAAATTTTTAAAACTGCATTGGTGTTTTCCTTGATTTCGTCCACGCTTTTCGGCGCGTACGCTTGTAAAAACGACGACGAAGAAGAAACGCCTAAGGAAGAAAACAAGCCGACGGATAACGTGCAAGAAAATATCACGGCGACGGAGGATTTCTTGCTCCAAAACGGCGCGACGGCATATAAGCTCGTCTATCCCGCGGACGCGTCCGTGGACGAATTGAACGCTGTGGCGGAAATTAACTTCTATTTTAAAGAGGCTACGGGCGTTGCGTTTGAAACGGTGAGCGACGCAAGCGTGGGCGTGGCTACGGACGATAGCAAGTATATCTACCTTGGCGACAACGCGATTACCAAGCAAAAGGGAATCGTGCCCGACGTGGAAGAATATACCGTTTCGGGTTACGTTATTCAAACGCACGGAAACGGCGTACACGTCGTCGGCGCAACCGACCGCGCCACCGTGTTTGCTGCGTATAAGTTTTTATACTATACCGTCGGTTACGAGTATTTCTACGACAACGTATATTCCTTGAATAGGGGTACGACGGAAATTGCGCTCATGGATTACGACGTGTCCGTCGTTTACGACGCGCCTTACGGCTTCGTTTCAAGCGGGGTTACGAACAACGACGCTACACGTACGAAATATTCGGTGCAAAGCCCCAAAAAATCGCTCGTTCGCGGCGCTATGGGGCATAACTCGATGAGCTGGTTGCCCGTGGGAATGTGGCTGAATCCTAACGATTTGGATAATTATCACTGGAAGTGGTATATGGGCGATTGCTCGAATTCCGAGCTGTTGAAAGAGATATGGATTGACACCAACAACCCCGTTCAGTTGAATAATGCGGGTATGCCGACGCAGCTTTGTTATACGGCGCACGGCGACGCTGCCGAATACGATTTGATGACGAGCGAGGCGGCGAAAACGTTGATCGATATCTTTAAAGCGGACGAAACGGCGTATTTTGCGGGCTTTACCATGAGCGACGATAAAAACTGGTGCGGTTGTGAGGCCTGTGAGGCGAGCTCGGCGAAGTACGGTGCGACGTCGGCGGCGGTCGTACAGTTTTTAAACGACATGACGGAAAAAGTGGCGGCGTGGATGGAAACGGAAGAAGGTAAGCCCTACAAGCGCGATTTCTGGGTGGATTTCTACGCCTATTACGGCTTGACGACTGCGCCCGTACAAGCGAAGTTGGATACGGAAACCAATAAATTCAGTTTTACGACGGTGGACGATACGGTGTACTGTAATGAGTACGTTGCCGTGACCGTTGCGGACCTTTTCATGGACTATACGCAAAGCATTTACGCGGAAGTCAATTACGATTCGCGCGCTTCGTTTGAATCTTGGGCGCACGTGTGTCAAAGACCGCAAGCGTATTTGTATTCTGCGCGTTATCACGATTATATGGTGCCGTTAGAATCGTTCAGTGATATGCAAGAGTTGTACTGCTATTTACGCGATTTAGGGTACGTTGACTTATACAACCTTAACGCTGGGGATTACGGCTGGTCTACGGGTTGGAACGCGTTGCGGTATTATCTCGGTACGAAACTCGTATGCGACGTGGATCTTAATATGGAAGAATACATCGACCGTTTCTTCGACAACGTATATCTCGACGCGTCCAAAACGATGCGCAAGCTTTTCGATGAATGGAGAATGGTAGACGCGTATAATTCCGCTACCTTTAAGGAATACGTAGGTCGCGGTTCGCATTACACCGTTATCAAGAAAAAGGAATATTTCAGCGATAAGACGCTCAAAAAATGGAAGGGATATATCGAGCAAGCCGTTTCCGAAATCGAGTACTTGAAAGCAAAAGATCCTGCGCTGTACGAAAAGACGTATAAAATGATCGTCGGGGAACGCATTTGGATTGATTATTTGCACTTTGAAATTTATCGGTATAACATGTCGGAAGACGAGCTTACCAAAGTCAAAAACGACCTTGTCGGCAATATAAAATACATGGGTGTTACGCATCACCACGAAGGATTGCAAACGCCCGGTGAGATTAGCTTTTATTTGGAGAGCATAGGGGGTTAAGTGCATGAGAAACGGAAAAAAATGGATTAGCGGTTTGTTGGCTATTGCTTGTACGCTCGGCATGTTTGCGTTTGGGGCGTGCAAAGACGACGAATCCGAAGACGATAACAAAGTCGATTTTGAAGAAGAAGTGGAAGTCGTAGAGTTTAAACTCGACTACCGCGCGCGGACGTTGTCGCTTTTAGAAACGTTTCAGTTGGAAGTGCGCGGCTATGATAACTTAACGTGGTCGAGTTCCGATTCTACAATCGTATCCGTTGACCAAAACGGTTTGATTACCGCGAACGGGTACGGTACGGCGACGATTACCGTCGTTTCGGGCGAAAATTCCGATACGTGTTTGGTGACGGTGGAAGACGTAGGGCTTGTGCCTACGATACAAACGAACAGCGTAGGCGGCGCAGTTGCTCTGCTCCGTGGCGACAGCTACGCGCTGGATTGTTCGATTTTGTTTAACGGAAAGACGTACGACGACGCAACGTTTACGTTCGTTTCGTCGGATACGCAGGTGGCTACCGTGAACGGCGACGGCGTGATTACGGCTTTGCAAGACGGCGAAACCACCGTTACCGTAACGGCGGCTTGGCGCAATTACGACCCCGTGTTGTTGACGGAAAATTTGCAAGTAACGGTCAATCCCAATTTGTCGATTGAATTTTCGCTTGCGGACGAAGAAATTTATACGGTAGACGAAGAAATCGACGGCGTGCAGTACGGCAACGAAACGCAAGCGTTATGGCGTATCGTTTTGGACGATACGGACGTTACGGCTACGACGGCGGTGGAATTCGTCTATTCCGAACCTAGCGTCGTGGAAGTGTCCGCAGACGGCACGGTAACGGCACTTAAAAAAGGGGAAACGGAAGTTGCTTTGCAATGCACCGTCGACGGCAAAACGTACGTGTCCTTAGGCGTACCTATTACGGTTTACGCGCCCGAAAAATCGCTTACGAGCGTGGAATCGGTGGTGTATCGTACGGCGGATACGACGGGTTTGCGCGTGGAAAATTTGCAAGGCGAATTTTTGAGTCTTTCGTGCGCGGCTGGTGATTTCACGGACGACGTGCGCGTGGACGGCGCGAATATTAGCGTGTATAACACCAATTTTGCGGATATGCGCGGGGAAATGCGGTTCTTTATCGAAACGGACGTGTATACCTATCTTTACGACGTAGTTTTTGCTACGCATACCGTCGCTACGGCACAAGAATTTAGGGATTTCGTAGCGTTATATAGAGAACAGGACAGCACGGATTTTTACGCGGTGTTGACGGCGGATATCGATTTTGAAGGTAATACGATAAGTCATACGCGCCAAAACCGGTTTAAAGGCAAATTCAACGGTATGGGGCACGCGATAAAGAACGCGTACGTTTCGGCTGGTTCGCAAGGCGCTTTGTTCGGTTCGTTGCAAAACGCGACGATTGAGAATTTAGCGCTTATTAACGTGCGAGGTAACGGTCAAGCGGACGGCGAGGGTAACCGCGGCGATTATTTGCTTGGCGAATACGTATACGGCAACGCAACGGCTATCCGTAATGTGTACGTAAAAGGTTCGTACGTTTCCGAGGGCGTAAGCCACGGTATCGTGTATTCGTCGGGCAATACCCTGATAGAAAATTGCGTAGTGGATATCACGTACGCAAGTGATCCGACGACGGCGTATTTGTTCGGCAGAGCGGATACGACGGGCGCAACCGTGATCAATTGCTACGGCGTTTCTAACGCTACGACGACGCTTTTTGAAAGCACGGATACGCCTGAAAGCATAGACGGGTGCGTCGGTAAGACGATAACGGATATTTTAGACGCCTTAAAAACGGACGTGGAAGCGGGCGAGAATTGGAGCAAGTATTGGTCGACGGACGAATACGGCGTGTATTTCGGCGGAAAGATGATTGCAACGGATGCGGAAACGGTCGTAAGAGCGGAAAAGGAATTTGCGTTGTACGATTATTCGGAAACGGATAAAGCGTTTGCGAAGAAAACGGCGGTGGAGATTGATTTGTCTACGGTTACGGGCGGCGAAAACGCGGCGAGAGTGTTCGTTAGCGGCGAAGAAGTAACGACGTTTGCAAACGGAACGCTGCGCTTGGATTCCGCACTTTGTATAACGGGCGATAACGCGCTGGAAATTTCGGTGTACGCAGGCGGTAAAGTGTTCGTGCAACCGTATACGGTGCTTTCGCATAAAATTTCTACCTCGGCGCAATTCAGCGCGTTCGTGAAGTCGTACGGAACGGAAGACAGCACGAACTTCTACGCGGTTTTGGCGAGCGATATTGATTACGACGGCGGTTCGGTGAGCCATAACCGTAGCAGCCGTTTCAAAGGTCGTTTCGACGGTCGCGGATACGCGATTAAAAACGTACTCGTTACGGGCGGTTCGCAAGGCGGATTGTTTGGTGCATTGGTTAGCGCAAAGATAGAAAATTTGGCGCTTATCAACGTGAGTGGTAACGGTATTGCGGACGATAGCGGAAACCGTGGCGATTATTTGCTCGGCGAATACGTGTACGGCACGGGTACGGAAATTCGTAATATCTACGTCAAGGGTTCGTACGTTTCGGACGGAATAAACTATGGTATCGTACGCTCGGAAGGGGATAAGAAGATAGAAAACTGCGTGGTGGATATCACCTATGCAAACGCACCGCAAACGGCGTATTTGTACGGCAACGAAAGCGCAACGACGGCGAAACTTGCACACTGTTACGGCGTTTCTAACGCTACGACGACGTTGTTTACGAGTGGCGACACCGCGGAATCGCTTGCAGGATTCGTAGGCGCGAACATGTCGGATATTAGCGTCGCCTTAAAAGCAGACGTGGAAACGGGCGACGGTTGGAGTAAGTACTGGTCTACGGACGAATACGGCGTGTACTTTAACGGACAATTGATTGCAACGCTCGGCGAATCCGTCGTCAACGAAACCAAGCGTTTGACAACGTATGCGTATTCGCAAACGAACGGAACGTATACGAAACAGGATACGCTTTCGATTAACCTTTTAGAGCTTACAAACGGTTCGGCGATTGCAAAGGTGTTTGTAAACGGCGTGGAAACGGATGCGGTTAGCGGCGGCGTATTACAACTGAACGTAGCCGATCTTGCAATGGGGGAAGAAACGTTAGAGCTTTTGGTGTATGCTGGTTCAAAGATGATAACCCAGCGTTACACCGTCGTTTCGCACGAAATTTCCACCATCGATCAGTTTATCACGTTTATCAACGGCGCGACCAATAACGATGCGAGCTTGTACGCGGTATTGACGGCGGATATTGATTACGACGATAAAACGTTATCGATAAACGAAAAGGACGAAACGAGCCAAACGGCACAATTTAGAGGCGCATTAGACGGTATGGGACATACGGTATCCAACTGGCGGGTGGACGGCCGCGGCGGCGTATTCGGACCGTTTAACGGAACGGTGAAAAACGTTGCGTTCGTCAATATCGTCAACACGCGTGGTGCGGAAAATAACGCGTCGGGAATTTTGTTCGGTTATACGTACGGTGGCACGGTGGAAAACGTGTACGTGAAAGGTAGCTTTAACGTAGAACGTGCGGATTGCGGTATCAATTCCCGCGGTAATGAAATCACGTGGACGAATTGCGTATTTGATATTACGTTTGCGGACGGAACGGCTGAACACTCTGTTTTGCAAAATCAAAAGGATACTATGCTCACCAACGTGTATGCGATTGGCAACGGCACGCAACTTTCAACCAAGGTTGCAACCGCGCCTTACGCAACGGCGGCAGCGTTCGTAGCGGCGGCTGGCGAAACGTTGGCAAACGTGAGCGCGGACGATTATTGGACGATGCAAAACGGCGATTTGTATTTCGGTAATACGAAAGTAGAATAAAAAATAAACCGCCGTCGAGAAATCGACGGCGGCGGTAAAAACCGTTGGATTTACCGTTCGGTGGGTTTTGAACCGATAATGGAACGGTAGGCGTTGAAGAAGGTGGAATAGTATTCAAAGCCGAGATGAAGTGCAACGTTGGTGGGCGATTCGCCCTTGTCGATTAGTTCTTTGGCTTTATAAATCTTTATCGTGTTGATGTATTTTTTGAGCGAAATACCCATATGTTTGGAAAATAGGTGCGACATATAGTATTGATTGAGAAATAAATCGTCGGCAATCGTTTTGAGATTGAGCGAAGTGAAGATATTCTTATTGATATAAGAAATAATCCGTTCTACGTGTACGTTCTTTTGAGAAAAGGACGGCTGGGGTTTGTGAGAACGCGCCGAATATAACGCGGAAGAAAGCTGTAAAACTGCGGAAATCAAATAAAAGAGCGTATGCGGATTTTCGTTTTTACAAATATTGGCTATTTCGTCAAAATAACGTGGAACGTCGGTTTTTTCAAGCGTTTCGCGATTGAAGATAAAAAACCGTTCGTTTTGTTTAAAGAACAAAGTATTGAAAACGTTTTCTAAATCGATATCTTTGGCGGAGATTAGTTCAGGACTGAATTGTAGAACGTACCGTTCGTAAGGCACTTTCGTTAAATCGTTGACGGTTAAACGGTGCAACGTATGCGGACGTACGAGAATTAAATCGCCCGATTCGACGTTGTAAATATTAGCGTCAATCGTGAAAAAGGATTTGCCCCCGTCCGTGCTTTTTATGTACAGCAATTCGTACAGATTATGCGTTTCCGCAGGAATCTGCAAAGGGGTGGAAGATTTGTGCGTGATCGAGTGTCTGAAATTGATATCACGGCTTTGTGATATATAATACGAAAAGGTCGTTTCCATGCTTTCATTATAGCACGAAATTGTAAGATAAGCAAACAAATGGCGAAAAAAGAGCAAGAAACACTATTTTTGAAACAAGAAATGTGATTTACTAATGTTTTTTTATGGTGTAAAATAATATTATAAAATTTGAATTAAAAGTTTGGAGGAAAACTTATGAAAAAGAAAGTAGTTTCATGTGGACTTGCCTTAGCTTTAGCGCTGGGCTGTATGAGCGGTTGCGTCATCGAAGAGGCGGAAGAAAGAAGTGATATTTCCTATCTCTACGTCGATACCGCAACGGGCGGTTTTACCGACAGGTATTTGAAGAAATTAGAACCGCTTTTTGAAGAAGCGTATAAAGACGTGAGCTTTGCCGACGGCAAAAAGGGTGTAGATCTCGTAATCAATATTTCTTCGGACAACGGTGGCGATAAGCTGTTATCCGTTATTGCAAATAAAAATTATAACGTGCATTTCGTAGAAGGTATGAACTATATCAACTTCGTAGGGCAAGATTTGTTGATGGACATAACGGACGTGGTGAAAGAGGAGCTTTCCGACGGTTCGGGCACGATTGAAAGCAAGCTTTACGACGATCAAAAATCGTATTTTACGGCAAAGGGCGGAAATTATTACGCGTTGCCCGTGTTTGCAGGCTTTACGGGCGTAAACTATAACGCAAAGCTCTTTGAAGATAAGTCGCTGTATTTTGCCGATGAAGAAGGGTATTATCCCTCGGCTACGTCTTCGTATACGGGCAAAGCGTATACGGGTAGAGGGTTCGTGGAATCGTCCGCGGATAAAAAATCCCCCGGTCCTGACGGTATTTACAATACCGCGCAAACGCCGTCGTTTGACGACGGGCTGCCCTCGTCTTACGAAGAATTTTTCTATATGTTAGACGAAATGAAAGCGGATACAACCCCGTTTATTTGGTACGGTGGGCATTATTCTAACTACTTATTCCAAGCTTTGCTTTGCGCAAATTCGACGAAAACGGAGCTTTCCGCGAATTTCAGTTTCAATTCGGGAACGGAAGAAATTTCTTACGTTGACGGGTTTACAGACGGCGTACCCAACTTGAAAAAGACGGCAATTAACGACGACAACGGGTATTTAATGTCGCAACAATACAACAAATATCTTGCGCTCAAATTCTTGGAGCATTTGTTTAAAAATTCCGATTATTACGATTCGAGAAGTGCAGGCAGCTCTCTTTCCAACACGCAGGTACAAAAGCTGTTTGAAGAAAGCACGTTGACGAGCTTGGAAGATATCGCTATGATGCTTGAAGGGAATTATTGGTATAACGAAGCGAAAACCGAACTTGACGAATCGGTTGACAAGTACGGTGCGGCTGCCGCGAACAGAGATTTCCGTTATATGCCTATGCCGGCGATTGAAACGGGTACGGTCAACGAAGGCGAGGGCAGAAGCCTTGCCTTGGCGGATACGTTGAGCTATTGCATGGTTGTCAACAATAATATCAAGGGCAACGCGGAAAAAACGAAGCTTGCCAAAGAATTTGTGAAATTCTTCTATTCGGATTCTTCTTTGCAAGCGACGACGATGGAAGTAGGCGTTCCCGTTGCGATGAAATACGATTTGACGGACGAGCAGTTTGCATCGCTGGATCATTACCCGCAAAGCGTTTGGAGCGTGTATAAACAATCCAAGGATACCAATCAATACGTTTCGCCCTATTCGGCAAACCCGATTTTCTACAACAACGAAGCGAAGTTCTCGTTTAAGACGACGAAATATTTCTTCAATACCAAGATAGGAGATATAGAAGTTTCCACGCCGTTTGAGGCGTACACGCAACGTAGTGCTACGGCGCAAAGTTATTTTGAAGGTATGAAGATAACGCAGAGTCAATGGACGTCAACGTATAATAAAGATTAAGCCAAGCTATGCCGAGCGGAAGATTAATCTTTCGCTCGGAGAAATAAGGAGAAAGGAATGAAGGTAAAGAAGAAAAAGTTTTTTAACGGGCGATTGTTGTTTTATTGCGGCGTTTTGGCTTTGCCTATTTTACAATTTTGTATTTTTTATTTGTACGTCAATTTCAACTCGTTCGTACTTGCCGTTACGGAATACGATATGTTGACGGGCGAAAAAACGTTTGTAGGACTTCAAAATTTTAGGGAGTGCTGGGAACTCTTTTTCGGTGATGAAAACAGGGGCGGTATGTGGATTCGTTTGAAAAATTCACTCGTTGCGTACGGATGTACCTTGCTGGTAGGTACGGGTGGGGCATTGCTCTTTTCCTATTATATCTATAAAAAGCAAGCGATGAGCGGTTTGTTTAAAGTGATTTTATTCCTGCCGTCCGTCGTACCCGGAGTCGTGTTGAGTTCTATCTATAAAATCGTCATGGAAACGGGTGTGTTGAATTTGTATAACGCGGTTGCAGCCGAACAAATCACGTCTATTATAAACGACGTTGATAAGACGTTCTCCGTGGTTTTGTTTTACGGGCTGTTTATGGGTTTTGGTACGCAGGTGTTGATGTACCTTGGCGCGATGAACAAAATTAATCCGTCCATTACCGAAGCGGCGACGCTGGACGGCGTTTCGTTTATGAGAGAGTTTTTCTCCATTACGTTGCCGTGTATTTATTCGACGGTTGCCACCTTTATCGTAGTCGGACTGACGGGGATATTCACGTCGGAGTTAGGGCTTTATAACTTCTTTGCGACGAACGCGCCGGGTAATGCGCAAACGCTGGGGTATTATTTATACCGCGAAACGCAAACCAACGCCACCAATCAAGCGCAATGGCCGTTGATTGCAACGATAGGGTTGTTCTTCACGGTAATCGTTGCGCCTATCACTATCGGATTGAAGTTCTTCATGGATTCAAAAGATCCGATTCACGCGTAAGGAGGGAGCATTATGAATAAGACGAAAAAGAAAAAGATATCTTACGTTTCTATCGCTTTGTGCGCGATTTTAATCGTATATACGCTCATTTTCCTTGCCTTGATTTTATGGGGCGTGCTCACTTCGCTGAAAACGAACGACGATATTACGTTATGGGAAAATTACTTCGGCTTACCCAAACATTGGGATACGCGTGAAGTCCTGAAACCTTGGGAATGGGAATGGAAAAACTACGGCGCAATCGTGGAATATTTCCAACTTCCTTTAACAAGAAACGGCAGAAGAATTACCGTTCCTTTCTATACGCAGGTTGCGTATAGCGTCATCTATACGGTTGGCTGCGCGTTTTTCTCCACGCTTGCCCCTTGTATGGTGGCGTACGCTACGTCGAAATTCCGTTACGCGTTCAATAAAGTGATTGATATCGTCGTTTTGATAACGATGATCGTGCCGATCGTCGGTTCAGCCATGTCCATGGTTTCTACGTTACACGCGTTGCATATTTACGATACGTTCTTCGGGATTTTCGTGCAAAAGTTCCATTTCACAGGTATGTATTATTTGGTATTTGGAGCTGTGTTTAAAGGCGTGTCGAAAGAGTATTACGACGCGGCGCATTTGGACGGAGCTTCCGAATTTGCGGTTATGACGCGTATCGCGTTCCCGCTCGTATTATCCTCCTTTGCTTTGGCGTTCTTATTGCACTTTATGCAGTTTTGGAACGATTATCAAACGCTGCTTTTGTACGCGCCCTCGCATCCTTCGATTGCGTACGGCTTGTTCAGGGTCATGACGGACTCTACGGGCGCAACGGCGCTCGGTTCGATTCCCGTACGTATGGCGGGTTGCGTTATCGTTGCCGTGCCGCTCATTATCGTGTTCTTGATTTTCAGAAATAAACTGATGGGGAATTTCACCATAGGCGGCGTAAAAGAGTAAAAGAAAAAAGGAGTAATGTCTATGAACGTACATATGGAATATGCGCACGTTTGTATGAAGAGATTATCGCCGAAACTGTATATAGATTCTTTCACGTTGCAGGAAATGGCGAAAAAGGATTGCGATTATAAATCGGGCAACGCGGTTCCCGTTGTAGACGAGAGTTTCTCTACCTTTGCCGCAAACGATAAATTTAGCGGCAGGGATAAGCATTTTTGGTTGATAAAGCGGGTGGAATTGCCCGCTTTATTCCAAAATTTAGCGGATAACGAAGAACTGTATTTAAAAGGCGTGCTTTCCGACGACGGCTGGGCGGCGTGCAATCCCCAGCTTATGTTTTATATCGACGGACAGTTGCGACAAAGCGGAGATACGAATCATCGCGAAGTAAAACTCGATAAAACGAAAACGGCGTTCGATCTTGCCGTTTACGTGTATTCGGGTATGCCGCAGCCCAACCGTGAGGGCAACGTTTCCACGCCCGAATTTACTTTACGCTTAGAGCTCGTTAAAAAGGACGCCTTGGCGGAAAAGGTGTATTACGATATCAAAGTTTTATACGAATGTGCGGAGATTACGCAAGAAAATTCTATGGAGTTTTTCCAAATCATGGACGGCTTACGCCGCATTTGCGAGCCGCTCGATTTTCGTTTTGACGTGGAGGGCGCGTATCGCGAAAGTTTGCGTGCCGCCTCGAACGCGGCAGACGCGTTCTTTGCGGATACGTGCAAAAAGGGCAAACCGCAAGTGACGTGTATCGGGCATACGCATATCGATATCGCTTGGCTTTGGACGATTAGACAATCGCGCGAAAAGGCGCAGCGCTCGTTTTCTACCGTGCTTGCGCTCATGGAGCGTTTTCCCGATTATAAATTTATGTCGTCGCAACCCGTTTTGTACGAAATGGTCAAGGAAGAAGACCCCGAAGAATACGCGCGTATTCAAAAAGCGGTAAAAGACGGACGCTGGGAAGCGGAAGGCGCGATGTGGGTGGAGGCTGATTGCAATCTCGTTTCGGGCGAAAGCCTCGTTCGGCAGTTGTTGGTTGGCAAAACGTTCTTTAAAGACGAGCTTGGAGTGGACAGCAAAATATTATGGTTGCCCGACGTATTCGGTTATTCGGCGGCGTTGCCGCAAATTTTGAAAAAGAGCGGCGTAGATACGTTCGTTACGTCTAAAATTAGCTGGAACGATACGAATATGCTGCCCTACGACGTATTTTATTGGCAAGGGATTGACGGTACGGAGATTTTTTCTACCTTTTTAACGGCGCAGGATAAGCAAAAAAGCGGCGAAATCAACCGTTATACGACGTATAATGCAAGCGGCTCGCCTGCGCAAGTGGCGGGCGCGTGGGCGCGTATGCAGCAAAAAGATATTACCGACGAAGCGATTATCACGTACGGCTACGGCGACGGTGGCGGCGGTTCGACGCCGCAAGACGTTGAACAAATCGCGCGTATGCAAAACGGGATTCCGGGTATACCGACCGCGGTATTTGATACGGTTACCAATTACGTGAAGCGGTTAAAGAAAAACGCGAACGGCAAGAAAGTACCCAAATGGGTGGGCGAGTTGTATTTAGAGCACCATCGCGGTACGTATACGAGCCAAGCGAATAATAAAAAATACAATCGCAAATGCGAGTTTGCGTACACGAATATGGAAACGCTTGCCGTGCTTGCAGAGCAAAATTTAGGCGTTGCGTATCCGACGGAAGAATTGCAAAAGGCTTGGAAAACCATTCTTACCTATCAATTCCACGATATTATTCCCGGCTCGTCGATAGCGGAGGTGTACGAGGACACCAACGCCGTGTATCCCGTTTTGTTGCAATCGGCGGAAGATTTTATGCAAAACGCTTTAAAGCGGTTGAAAAAACGGCTTGACGGCGACGGCGGGTATTTGGTGTATAATCCAAATTCTTTTACGGGCAACGGGTACGTGCGTTTGGGCGAAGAATATTATCAGGTTTGCGATATCCCGTCAAAGGGGTATAAAGTGACCGCGCTCTTGCAACCGAAAAACGGCGTTTGCGTAGAGGGGCGGTGTATGGAAAACGAATACTACCGCATAGAATTTGCCGACAATTACGAGATTAAGCGTATTTACAGTAAAAAATACGATAGAGAGCTGTTGAAAGACGGACAAAACGGCAACGTTTTGACGGCGTATAACGATTTTCCGTCCCATTTCGACGCTTGGGATATCCATAGACATTATACGCATAAGTTGTGGACGGTGGACGGCGTGGAGAGCGTTGAAACGGTGCGGCAGGGCGCAAGAGCAGGTATACGCATTAGAAGAAAATTCGACGAGAGCGTAATCGTGCAGACGGTATTTTTGTATGAAAACGGAGAACGGATTGATATTGAAAACGATATCGATTGGAAAGCAAGCCACGTGCTTTTGAAAACGGCGTTCCGGCTCAACGTCAATACGAGCAAAGCAACGTTTGATATTCAGTTTGGGAATATCGAACGCAACACGCACAAAAATACGTCTTGGGACGAAGCGAAATTTGAAGTTTGCGCGCATAAATACGTGGACGTTTGCGACGGCGGGTTCGGCGTAGCAATTCTAAACGATTGCAAATACGGACATTCGGTAAACGGCAGCGATTTATCGCTTACGCTGTTAAAGAGTCCGTCCTATCCCGATAAATATTGTGATCGGGGACGGCATACGTTTACCTATTCGCTGTACGCGCACGAACTGGAACGGGGCAATATCGGCGTTATTCGCCAAGCATACGATTTGAACAATCCTATGCTCGTACAGGCGGCGGAAAAGGGCGACGGTACGCAGCCTTCAAAGTTTTCGCTCGTGGCGGTGGACGCGCCCAACGTATTCGTTGAAGCGTTGAAAAAGGCGGAGGATAACAACGGGTATATTCTGCGTATGTACGAGGGGGGGAATATGCAAGCGAAAGCGCGTATTTCGTTCGGTTTGCCCGTGAAAAAGGCGTACGTAACCGACCTTATGGAAAATACGCTTACGGAAATTCCCGTGGAGAACAACGCGTGTGAATTGCCGTTTAAGAGCTTTGAAATTCAAACGTTACGGATTATAGTATAATAAGGTATGAATATGAAAACGGAAAAAACAGATAAAAAAGTTTTCGATCCTACAACTTACGCCGACCTCTTATTCGGGGTTGGCAGTGCCACGTCCGCAGGGCCTACGCTCCCTGCGGGCTCTATTCATCCAAGCCCCGAAACGCTGGAAAACGATTGCGGCGGGTATTTGCGCAATCAACCGATCGTTGGGTTTGGGCACGCGTATACGTCGGGCGCGGGCGGCACGAAATGTTATGGAAATTTCTTGCTTTCGCCAACGCTGGGAAAGGTGGAAACGGATCATAGCAAACGCGCGGCGCACGCGGTGGGCGGAACGGAAAAAGCGCGTTGCTACGAATATGCCGTTGCACTGGAAAACGGAATCTCGGCTAAGGTTGCCCCTGCGCGCTCGTCGGCGATATACGCCTTTACGTACCCCAAAAATCAAGACGCGGTTTTGTTAATGGACGTTGCACATAAGCTGGATATTGACGCAAGCTTGCAATACGGCTCGTTGACGATAGATGCGAAAGACAAGTGCCTTTTTGGCGGCGGTAGATTTTTCGGGAACTGGAACGATGCGGAATGGAACATGTTTTTTGCTATGCAATTCGACGAGGATTGTACGGAAATCGGCGTGTTTGAGGGGGATAAAATATATGCCGTAGCCGCGGATAAAACGACCTGCGTTTCCATTGACCAAGCCAAGCGGTTCGGCGCGTATATTAAGTTTAAAAAAGGCTCGACGGTGAAAGTGAAAATTGCGATTTCATTTGTCAGCGCAGAGCAGGCGAAACGGTTTTTGTGTGAACAAATACCCGATTTTGATTACGAACGCGTTAAGCTTGTCGCGCGGGATACTTGGCGTGAAACGTTGGGAGTAATTGACTTGTGTTCTGATGATACGGCGTTGCTTAGACGTTTTTATACGGCGATGTATCATATGAATATTCAACCGCGCGATCGCACGGACGATCACGGGAAATGGGACGATTTTCACACCGTTTGGGATACGTGGAAAACATTATTCCCGATGTACGCTTTGATTTATCCGCAAAAACTGGGCGCGATTATCGATTCGATGATCGACCGTGCAAAAGAAAACGCGCGGCTTGGAAACGGTATCGTGATTGCAGACGAGTTCTCGTCGGGACAAGAAGGGCTTGCAGGGCAAGGCGGTAACGACGTGGATAACGTGATTGTGGACGCGTACTTAAAGGGCGTTCCCTTACGAAAATACACGTGGGAAGACGCGTACGGAGTGCTGCTTGACAGTGCGGAACGTATGCGCACGCCCGATTACGTAGAAAAAGGGTACGTGATTATTGCAAACAGGGAAACGGTAAGCGGCGTGGATTACACTTGGCGGATAAAGCCCGCGGCGGCGACGATGGGTTTTGCGTTCAACGACAAGGCAATCGCTACGATGGCGCGAAAAATGGGCAAGGCGGACGATTGCGAAAAATACGAAAAGCGTTCTAAAAATTGGCTGAACGTATGGAATACGGAAGTGGAAAGCGAAGGCTTTTTCGGCTTTCCGCAAATGCGCAACGACGACGGCGTTTTTGAGTTGGGGTTCGATGCGCATGGCGGGTACAATAAGCATTTTTACGAGGCTACGGGTTGGGACGCGTCGTATATCAATTACAACGACGTATCGCGGCTCGTTGCAACCATGGGTGGGGCGGAGCTGTTTACAAAACGTTTGCTTTGGGCTTGCGATCATAGTGTAAATTACTATAACGACGACCACGGCGCGGAGGGTTATCTCAACTTCACCAACGAACCGTCTTTCCATATTCCGTGGCTGTTTTGCACCGATGAAATTCGTCGCCCTGATTTGGCGGCAAAGGTGATAGACGGCATTATCAAGCGGTTCTCTATGCAAAACGATTACCCCGGCGATGAAGACAACGGTGGCATGTCGTCCTATTATATTTTCTTAATGTGCGGCTTTTTCCCGTTCGCTACGACGGAGAATTATTATTTGCACGGTACGCGCGTGGAAAAAATAGTCTTTCATTTGGGGAACGGAAAGCAGCTACTTATTACGGGCGAGAACGTAGGCGATGAAAATATTTACGTGCAATCGGCTACTTGGCAGGGCGAGGCGCTTAATGAATGTAAACTCACGCACGGGCAGATATCGCAGGGTGGACACTTGCATTTCGTCATGGGAAACAAGCCGTCCGCTTGGGCGAAACGATAGAGCGAAAGGAGTAAAGATATGCAAGAACGGATACGAGCAAGCGCAACGAAGTGTTTAGACTGGATAGAACGGAATATGCTTTCGTTCGATCGCGGTTACTGGGGAATTTACGAACGGGTACGTACCGATTTAAACCAGCGTGTGGCACTTTGTCGCCCTGATACGGCGACGGAATGTATGCGCGCGATTTACGCGTACAATCAAAAATATCAAACCAACCGTATGCAGGACGTGTACGAGAATTTAGTGCGGTGGTTGGAATACGCGCAAGACCGCGCGGATAAAGAGGGCGATACGGCGTTTCCCTTTTATTTGACGGATGGTTGGCGGGATTTTCCGCGTGGACCGCATTTATTATACCAAAACGACAACGGGAAAATCATTATTAATCTTTGCGCTTTGTATAAGGAAACGGGTGATACGCGCTTGCTGGTTATGGCGAAAAAGAGTGCGGAATGGTGGCTGTCCGTGCAGAAAGAAAAGGGGTATTATTACGATCCGCTTTGCATCAACAGCGAGGGGCGTGCGGATACCCCATGTATGCATCTATGGATGATGACGGCTATGTTTTCGTTGTATTTTGTTACTGGGGAAGAAAGGTATAGAAAAAGCGGATATAAGGCGTTTGATTGTGCGAAAAAGTATATTAAAAACGGTAGAATTTTGACTTCATACGAATTGAATAAAGCGGAAGCGTGGCGTCCCGTTTCTTCGGAAAATTATATCGCGCTTTTATGTTTTGCACTGTGTTATCAATACACGGGCGACGATGCGTTTAAAAAGGTAATTTGCGAGATAGAAGATTTTTGCAACGAGCTGATTGACGAAAGTGGCGCGATTAAAAATTTCACGGTGGAAACCAAAAACGCGTCTTTGAATATCAGTGAAAACTTGACTGACCTTGTCTATACGCTTGGATTTGCCATGAACGCGCTAGCGGAAATGCGCAAAGTGTTTCCAGACTTGGATTATCAAATGAAAGCGGAAAAATTAGCAAAGTTTTTGACGGATATTCAATGCGACGAAAAGGATTTTAAAGTAGACGGAGCGTGGCGCGGTGCATACAATCTACAAACGGGCAAATACGACGGTCGATGCAATCAAAACAACGAAATCGACGAAGGTGGCGAATTTTCCGTTTACGCAGGCTGGTGTGCTTTACCGATTATATTCGGTATGATAAAGTTATAAAGAGAAAGACAATGAAGATTTTATTTTTTGGAGATTCTATTACCGACGCAAATCGTGATAGAGAAACGGATTGTGGGTTAAGAAGCTATGGCGTGGGGTTCGTGCGTACGATTGCAGGCAAGTTACTGTTTGACGAACCGACGGGATATACGATAATCAATCGTGGGGTTAGCGGTAATCGTATTGTCGATTTGTATGCGCGTATCAAAAAAGATTTATGGAACGAAACCCCCGACTTTTTGAGTATTTTAATAGGTGTCAACGATATATGGCACGAAATTGCCCATCAAAACGGGGTAGACCTTGCGCGCTTTGAAAGGATTTATCGTAGCATCATAGAAGAAACACAAGAAAGATTACCGAATATAAAAATACTTCTTTGCGAGCCGTTCGTATTGCTGGGCGCGGCAACGCAAGATGCGTACGAGCGTTTTTTGGAAGTGAAAGAATATGCAAAAATCGTAAAAAAACTTGCGGAAGAATACGGTTTGTATTTTTTGCCTTTGCAAGACAAATTCGATGAATATTCGGAAAAATACGGGGCTACGCAATACCTGTTCGACGGTGTGCACCCGTCTGTTGCAGGCGCGCAGTTGATAGCAAACGAATGGCTTGCGTTATTTGAAGAGATAAAATAATAAGAGAGTTTACGATGAAAGAAGTATATAAAAAATTTAAAGACGAACTGCTTAATTCCTGTGCGTCGTTTTGGCTTAAAAACGGCATGGATAAGGAATACGGCGGACTTATTAACTGCTTAGATAGGACGGGTAGAGTATATTCCGACGATAAAAGCGTTTGGATGCAGGGCAGGGCAGGCTGGACGTTTTCCTATATCTATAATCATATCGAGCAAAAACAGGAATATTTGGATATCGCTAAAAGCTGTATCAACTTTGCCACGAAATACTGTATCGATCAAACGGATGGAAGAATGTATTTCACGGTAACGCGCGAGGGGAAACCTTTAAGAAAGCGTAGATACTGGTTCAGCGAAACCTTTTATATCATTGCTAACGCCGAATACTATATGGCGACCAAGCAAACGCAGTATTTAGAACGGGCGAAAAAGTATTTTAAATTCGTGTATGGAATGTATAAAGACCCTACGAGCGACCCTTATAAAATCACGCCGAAATCGTATTCGGAAACGCGAGCAATGAAAACGCTTGCAAATCCTATGATTATGCTCAACGTAGCGTCGATTATGCGCGATGCGGACGAGGGGAATGATGCCTATTATAACGATATTATTACAAGTTTGATAGACGATATAAAGGTATTCTACAAGCCCGAATATAACGCTATGTTTGAAAATATCACGTGGGAGAACGAAGTGATATTGAACTCGTCGGCGTGTCGAGTGATTAACCCTGGACACGATATCGAGTGTTCTTGGTTCTTGCTGGAAGAAGGGATAAAGCGTAACGACGCAAGCTTAATCAACTTTGCGAAAACGGTGTTTGATAACGCGTTCGAGCTTGGTTGGGATAAAGAATACGGCGGAATTACCTATTTTAAGGACGTGCTTGGTTTGCCTGTGGAAGCGTACGAACACGATATGAAACTTTGGTGGCCACATAACGAAACGGTAATTGCGTCTTTGATGCTGTATAAATACACGCACGAAGAGAAATATAAGGAGATATTCGATAGAGTCTGCGAGTACGCGTTTACGCACTTTTCAGATAAAGAATACGGCGAGTGGTTTGGATATCTTCGTCGCGACGGCAAACCCACCGAGCCACCTTGCAAAGGTCATACGTATAAAGGTCCGTTCCACGTAATGCGTATGCTTGCAAAATGTTGCATCTTAACGCAGGAATAAATGTAAAAACGCGGAATTCGACAATTTCCGCGCTTTTTTGCTTTCGCTGCTTGACAAACGTTTATGCGTCGTGTATAATGTATATATCTTAGCATAAGGAGTATATCATATGGCAAAAGTAAAAAAAGAAAGCCGCGTGAAAAAGTTCTTTGGCGAATTCAAGAAATTTATCACGCGTGGAAACGTGCTCGACATGGCTGTCGGCGTTATCGTTGGCGGTGCGTTCACCGCAATCGTCAACGGACTTAGCAATTTTGTTTTAAAACCGTTAATCAACTGGCTGATAGCCGCGTTAATCGGTAAAGACGGGTTGGCAGGTGCAATCACCATGCTTTCGCCTGCATACGCAGAGGACGGAACGATTGATCTTGCGGCGTCTATCTATATCGACTGGGGCTCGTTTATCAGTGCGATTATCAATTTCTTCCTCATCGCGCTCGTGTTGTTCTCGATCGTGCGTGTCATTAACAACATTCGCGCGGCAAGCGACAGATTAGAGCAAGGTTTGGCGGCAGAAGGCAACGAAAAGAAAGCCGTGAAGAAGATTAAAAAGGAAGAAAAGGTTACCAAAGCGCAAGCGAAGGAATTGTACGAAGAACGTAAAGCGGCGGCTTTGGCAGAAAAGGCGTTAGCGGACGCGAAGGCGGCAGAGCAAGCGGCGTTGGAAGCGAAGCTTGCCGAAGAAAAGGCGACGGCGAATACGCGGCTTTTGGAAGAAATTCGCGACCTTTTAAAGCAAAATAGCGCGAAATAACGTAAAAATCGTTTGACTTTTTCAAAGGAAAAAGGTATAATCGAATTATCAAATCTATAAAGGCGATGAAAAAGCGGGAAAATCCCTTAAAAGTTTGCCAAAAGAGAGCGTATTCGTAGGCTGAAAAATACGCGGTAAACGGGACGCCCCTTTCACTTTGGAGCTGTCTTTTTGAGCCTGCTTGCGCAGGGGTAGGGAAGAACGCAAAACGCGGCGTGACGGCGTACAATAAGGCGCGGAATATTCCGCGTGAACGTAGGTGGTACAGCGTAAATTTACGCCCTACGCGCAAGTTTCTTGCGCGTAGGGCGGTTTTGTTTAGGAAAAAGGAGTTATTATGAAAGAGAAATTACAAGCGTTATGCACGGAAATTGAAACGGCTATGGCGGAAGTTGCGACGAGCCGCGGTTTGTACGAACTCAAAGTCAAGTTCCAATCGGAGCTCAAAGGCGTGATGAGCGGTATGCGCGACTTGCCTAAGGAAGAACGCCCTGCTTTTGGGAAGATTGTCAACGAGTATAAACAGGACTTGGAAGAGAAGTTTGAAACGCGCGCAGCGGCTGTGAAAGAAATGGAAATGCAGGCAAAGTACGCTGCCGAACGCATTGATATTACGATGCCCGGAAAGGCGTATAAAGCGGGCGCGTTGCATCCGATTACGCTCGTAAAAAATCAACTGATTGATATTTTTGCGGGTATGGGTTTTAAGGTGTTTGAAGGTCCGGAAATTGAAACGGATTATTATAATTTTACGGCTTTGAATACGCCGAAAGACCACCCCGCGCGGGATATGCAGGATACGTTCTATCTGGCGGAAAACTTGCTCCTTCGTACGCAGACGTCGGCAGGACAAATCCGCGTAATGGAAAAGGAAGCGCCGCCCATTAAAATTCTTTCGCCCGGGCGCGTGTTCCGTTCGGACGACGACGCTACCCATTCGCCCATGTTCCATCAAATGGAAGGGCTGGTAGTCGATAAGGGGATTACGCTTTGCGATTTGCAAGGTATGCTTGCGGAATTTGCAAAAAAGATGTTTACCTCGTCTACAAAGGTGCGTTTGCGCCCCTCCTATTTCCCGTTCACCGAACCGAGCGTTGAAGTGGATTTGAGCTGTTCGGAATGTGGCGGCAAGGGTTGTCGGCTGTGTAAGGGTACGGGCTGGATAGAAGTGTTGGGCGCGGGCATGGTCAACCGTCGCGTTTTAGAAAATTGCGGCGTTGATCCCGACGAATACACGGGCTTTGCGTTCGGTATGGGTATTGAGCGTATCGCTATGCTCAAATACGGCGTGAACAATATCAAGACGTTGTTTGAGAACGACACGAGATTTTTAGAGCAGTTTGAAGAATAAGGAGAAGAAAAAATGAAAGTACCTTTCAGTTGGTTAAAAGATTACGTAGATATTGATATTACGGCGCAGGAACTTGCGGAAAAACTCTTTTCCTGTGGCTTTGAAGTGGAAGAACTCATTTACGTCGGTGAAAAAATCAGCCGCGTCGTGGTTGGGGAAGTGAAATCGCTTACGCCCCATCCCGATAGTGATCATATGCAAATTTGCGTGGTCGATTGCGGGAAATACGGTAGCGATTTGCAAATCGTTACGGGTGCCCCCAACGTATACGTGGGTATGAAAACGCCTTGCGCTTTGGACGGCTCGACGGTCGTGGAAAGCAATCCGCAAATGCTTGAAAAGAACCCCGACGGCATCAAGAAAATTAAAAAAGGCAAGCTCCGCGGCGTGGAATCGTTCGGTATGCTGTGCTCGGGCGAAGAACTGGGTATCAACGACGATTATTACGCGGGTGCGGAAGTGAACGGCTTGCTTGATTTGGAAAAAACTGCGCACGTTGGCGAAGATATTAAGAAAATAGTGGGCTTGGACGATTACGTGTTCGATATTTCGATCACGGCAAACCGCCCCGATTGTCAATGCGTATTAGGCATTGCGCGTGAGGTGGCGGCGGTGTTGAACAAGCCGCTTAAAGAACCGTCCTATGCGTATACCGCGCACGAAACGGCGGCGGCGAGCGTGGACGTAGAAGTGCTTGCGCCCGATTTATGCCCGCGCTACGTAGGACATTACGTGGAAAACGTTACGGGCGGCGAAACGCCTGCTTGGATGCGTAGATATTTGGCACTTTCGGGTATCCGTTCCATTTCGCCTATCGTCGATATTACCAACTTCGTGTTGCTTGAAATGGGGCAGCCCATGCACGCGTTCGACGCAGACGAGCTGGGCGGTAGAAAAATCGTCGTGCGTAGAGCGAATCAAGGCGAAAAAATCGTTACCTTGGACGAAAAAGAATTTACGCTCACGAGCGATAATCTCGTAATTTGCGACGGCGAAAAACCCGTTGCGCTTGCGGGGATTATGGGCGGATTGAACAGCGAAATCAAGCCTACGACGAAAAACGTGTTCTTTGAATCGGCGAAATTTGCGCGCGATAACGTAAGAAAGACGTCGCGCGCGCTTGGGCAATCGTCCGATTCGTCGTCGCGGTTTGAAAAGGGCGTGGACGCGTACACGAACGAACGTGGTATGGCGCGCGCCTTGCACTTGATTGAAGAACTTGGCTGTGGCAAAGTAACGAATATCCGTCGCGACGTTTGCGCGGCAGACCTTTCTCCCCGTTTCTTGACGGCAAGCGTGCAAAAAATCAACGCGCTGCTTGGGATTCAAGTTCCCGACGATGAAATCGTGAGCATTTTGTCGCGTTTGAACTTTAAACCCGTTTTAAAAGGCGACGCGTTGACGGTGGAAATCCCCGGCTATCGCGACGATATCGACGGATATCCCGATTTAGCCGAAGAAGTTATCCGCATGTACGGCTACGAACATATTACGCCTACCTTCTTGGAGAAAGCGACGGTTACGGGCGGTGGCTTGACGGACGAACAAAAACGCGAGCTGCACGTGAAAAATGCGCTTAGAACGCAAGGTTTTTCGGAGGCGTATAACTATTCGTTCTATTCCCCGAAAGACTTGGATTTGATGAAAATTCCCGAAAACGCGCTAGAGCGTAACGCGGTGAAAATTCTCAACCCGATCAGCGAAGAACTCTCGATAATGCGTACGTTGCTCGCGCCGTCCATGCTCCAAAACGCGGTGCGGAATATCCGCCGCGGGAACGATATTGGTAGACAATTTGAGGTGGCGAATATCTATATTCCTAGCGCCGCGGATACGCAACCGATTGAGAAAAAGCATCTCGTACTCGGCGTATGGGGGGGTAAAAACGATTTCTTTGAT
>SVHY01000033.1 GCA_015055545.1 Clostridiales bacterium | reverse complement strand
CGGTCAACGGGGAAATATATCCTTTGGTTTTCCCTGTTCAATTTCGGATTCTTATTCACGCTTACGGCGCTTGAATACTTTATTTTCTTATGACGCACTCTTTACAAGAACAACTGAAAAATTTTGCGTATTCCCTGGGCGCGGACGAAGTAGGGTTTTGCGATTTGGGCAAAGCCACCCTTTCCAATATGCCGAATATGCGTTATGCGCTCTCTATCGCCGTCAAGCTGTCCGACGCGGTTTTACAAACGATTGAAAACGCGCCGTCGTTCGTGTATTTCCAACACTACCGCACGGCAAACGCTTTGCTCGACCAAATCGCGTTCCGTATCGCGCGTGAAATAGAAAAATTGGGATACGCCGCTCTGCCCGTTGCGGCAAGCCAAAGCCTTGGCAAAGCTAACCCCTACGACGGCGTATTGCCGCATAAAACGGCGGCTTGTCTATCGGGGCTTGGGTTCGTGGGCAAAAGCGGGTTGTTTCTATCCAACGCCTACGGCAGCAAAGTACGGCTTGCCACCGTTTTGACGGACTTGCCCTTACAAAGCGAACTGCCCATTATCGAAAACGGTTGCGGGGATTGCACGCTTTGCAAAACCGCTTGTCCTGCGGGTGCGATTTACGGCGAATTGCCAACTACCGACGGCGAACGCAATTTCGACCCAGAAAAATGTTCGCAGTATATGAAAGAACATTTCCAAGACGTCGGCCGCGGTAGCGTTTGCGGCGTATGTATCAAGGTCTGTCCCAAAAACAAGTTATAAACAAGTTATAAGCAAGTGAAAATCCGTTACACCGACAAGGTATAACGGATTTTTTTATTCTTCTATATACGTAAAGCGCAAGAATGATTTCCCATCGCGCGTGAGCGTTTCGTTCCACATACTCGCGGGGCGTACCCAAACTTCTCTTTCGCCGTACAAGGCGCGATAGACGACGTATTCTTCCAACGTTTCCGAGTGTTTGCCGACGAACAGGACTTCGTATTCGTTGCCCTTAAAATGTCGGTATTTGCCCTTTTTAATCTCCATACGTCACCGTCCGAACGAGCGTAATTTCGCTCTTGCCGTCCACTTTGATAACGCCCGCTTTTTGCGAAAATTCGATATCGGGCGCGCCTGCCAAATCGGGCAAATTCGTCCAAGGTTCGATGCAGATATATTTCGCGTTGCCGCCACGCCACAAGAGCAAGTTATCAAACCCGTCGAAGGTAATTTCCGTCACTTTTTCGCCCGTTTTCTTGCGCAGCGTTGCTTTGCGCGAGCGCACGTCTTTCAAAATCAGCGTCCTGCCGTCTTGGAAGAAACCGTAAGAAAGCGTAAGCGCTTTGCCCGTGCCGAAATCCTGCGTTTCGCCCGTCAAGTACCCGTCGTCGTCATGGACTTGGTGCAAAAAATTCTCTTGCTTTTCCATCACGAGCTCGTATTCGTCTACTCTATCCGTATCAATCACAAACGATTCGTGCCCGCCGCAAGCAAAATACAAAGCCTCTTTCGCAAGGTTTTGTACCTTGTAGGTTATTTCCACCGTACTACCTTGCAAACAGTAAATCACGTCGAATACGAAATCGAACGGATAAACCGCTTTGGTGGTTTCGTCCGAACGCAAAGTAAGCGTTACGCTATCGTCCGTTTTCGCCGTCAACGCAAAATCGCTTTTTTTCGCAAAACCGTGCGCGCCGATAGGATACGATTTACCGTCCACCGTCAAGCCGAAATGTCCGCAAACGGGAAAGAGCACGGGGCCGTGCCCGTTCCATTCGCCCGTTTCGTTTTGCCAAACGCGTTCTTTGCCGCCCTTTACCGCGCTGATAATTTCCGCGCCGATAGAGCTGATTTTAACCGTGATTTGCTTGTTTTGCAGAGTATAAATCATCGTTCTAATTTCTTATTTTTGGAAACATTTCACAAGCACGGCTTTTTGGGCGTGCAGTCTGTTTTCCGCTTCGTCGAAAATTTCATTTGCGTGCGCTTCAAACACTTCCGCGGTGATTTCTTCTTCGCGGTGTGCGGGCAGGCAGTGCATAACCATTGCTTTGTCGGCAGCTACGTTCATGACGTCCGCGTTGATTTGATAGCCCTTGAAAATCTTCTTACGTTCTTCCGCTTCGCTTTCTTGACCCATCGACGCCCAAACGTCGGTGTATAAAACGTCCGCGTTTTTCGCCGCTTCCATAACGTCGCTCGTGCAGGTAAACTTACCGTTCTTCGCCGCCCATTTCATAATTTCCGCGTCCGGTTCGTAGCCCTTAGGACAGGCCACGGAAACTTCCATGCCCATTTTGATACCGCCGACGATGAGAGAGTTGGTCATGTTATTACCGTCGCCGATATAGCAAAGTTTCGTACCCGCAAAGCCGCCCTTGTATTCGCGAATAGTCATTAAATCCGCAAGTACTTGGCAGGGGTGGCAATAATCAGTCAAGCCGTTGATAACGGGGATAGAGCCGTATTTCGCCAAGTCCTCCACTTCCTTTTGCGCAAAGGTACGGATCATAATCCCGTCCACGTAGCGCGACAAAACGCGCGCGGTGTCTTCGACGGGTTCGCCGCGACCGATTTGCAAATCGCGCGAGCTTAAAAACAACGCGCTACCACCCAAATCGTACATACCCACTTCAAACGATACGCGGGTACGCGTGGACGATTTGGAGAAAATCATGCCCAGCGTTTTACCTTTCAAAAGATGGTGTTCGATGCCGTTCTTCTTTTCAAATTTCAATTGATCGGCAAGGTTCAAAATTTCGTTGATTTGTTTGGACGAAAGGTCCATGAGTTTTAATAAATGCATTATACTTTACACGCTTCCTTTAATATTCGTATTGCTTTTTTCAATTGTTCCATAGGGATATTAAGTGCGGGCAACAAACGGACCTTATTCTTCGCTTTGATGACCAAAACGCCCTTTTGCATACATTCGGCTATCACCGCGCCCGCGTCCTTTTCACATTCGATGCCAACCATCAAGCCCATGCCCGAAACGCTTTTAACGCCGCTTGCGCCCCTAAGCTCGTCAAAGATATACGCACTCTTTTCGCGCACGCTCGCAAGCAGGGGTTCGTCGATACGGTTGATAACGCTAAGCGCACCCGCCGCGCAGACGGGATTCCCGCCGAACGTCGAACCGTTCAACCCGGGCGTGAACAAATTCTCCGCTCTTTCGCCCAGCATAGTCGCACCGATAGGCAAACCGCCGCCAAGACCTTTCGCCGTCGATACGACGTCGGGCGTAATACCGTATTGCATATACGCGTACAGCGCGCCCGTGCGACCGTTCCCCGTTTGTACTTCGTCGATGACAAAAAGCATATCTTCCGCTCTACAAAGCGTTTCCACTTCTTTTACGTACGCTTTATCCAGCGGCATAACCCCGCCTTCGCCTTGGACGAGCTCTATCATAACGGCGCAGCATTTATACGTTTTTACGAGCGTTTTCAAATCCTCGATATCGTTTGCTACCGCGTGCACGAACCCGTCCGTCATGGGCGTGAAATGTTCGTGGAAAACGTCCTGTCCCGTTGCCGAAAGAGTGGTAATCGTTCTGCCGTGAAAGCTGTTTTTCAAGGTAACGATTGTGGAATAATCCTTGCCCTTGTTCACTTCGCCGTATTTTCGAGCCGCTTTTATCGCCGTTTCGTTTGCCTCCGCGCCCGAGTTGGAAAAGAACACCTTTTTCATGCCCGTTCGTTCGCAAAGCGTTTTTGCAAGCAACGCACAAGGTTCGCTGTAATATAAGTTGGACGTGTGTTGGATTTGGGAAAGCTGCGCTATTATCGCGTTTTTCCAGTCCTCGTCGCCCACGCCGAACGCGTTGACGGCAATGCCCGTAGCAAGGTCGATATATTCCTTGCCCGTTTCGTCGTACACGAGCGAACCTTTACCGCTCGCAAGCTGTAAATCAAACCGCGCGTACGTGTTGGCGATATACTGTTTGTCTATTTGTTTAATCGTCATAATAATACCTATTAATGCATTTTCCATTTATGCCACGAACATCGTGCCCACGCCCTCGTCCGTCAACACTTCAATTAATATGGAGTGCGGGATTCTGCCGTCGATGATGAACACCTTGTGCACGCCGCGGCGAATGGCTTCGATACAGCAGTTCACTTTGGGAATCATACCGCCGCTGATAATCCCGTCGCGAATGAGTTGCGGCGCGTCCGATACGTACACCTTAGGAATAAGCGTTTTCGGATCGTCCTTATCACGGAGCAAACCGACGATATCCGTCATGGAAATCAAGCTTTCCGCTTTGAGTTCGCCCGCAAGCCGCGACGCCGCCGTGTCCGCGTTGATATTGTACACGTTGTTTTCGTCGTCGTAGCCTACCGTCGATACCACGGGGATATACCCCTTTTCCAAAACGTCTAAAATGGGTTCTACGTTCACTTCCGTTACTTCGCCGACAAAACCGAGGCGTTCGTCTACCTTTTGCGCCTTGATCATATGCCCGTCAATCCCGCAAAGCCCTATCGATTTCGCGCCCTTGTTTTCAAGCAGATTGACGAGGTTTTTATTCACTTTCCCCGCAAGCACCATTTGCACGATATCTACGCTCTCTTTATCCGTCACGCGCAGTCCGTTCACAAACTCCGATTTCTTGCCAATTTTGCCAAGCATTTCGGTTATTTCAGGACCGCCGCCGTGCACGAGCACGACTTTTATCCCGATGAGCGACAACAGCGCGATATCGCCCATTACCGCCTCTTTGAGCTCGTCGTTGAGCATGGCGTTACCGCCGTATTTCACGACGATGATTTTGTCTTTATATTTTTGAATATACGGCAGAGCCTGTATTAAAATTTCCGCGCGTACGTCTTTGGTCAAGTTCATTTTTTCTACTCCTTAGGTTCTGTAATCGCCGTTGATTTTCACGTAATCGTAGGTTAAATCGCAACCCCAAGCGGTTGCCTTTTCCGCACCGTCATGCAGGGAAACGAGCATTTCAATTTCCTTTTCGAGTAGAATTTCCTTGGCTTTTTCTTCGGAGAATTCCACGCCCGCACCGTTTTTGCAAACGAGAATTTCGCCCTTTGCGCTGCGGAAAGAAACTTCCACCTTGTTCACGTCTACGTCCGCGCCCGAATACCCGATGGCACACAAAATTCTGCCCCAGTTGGCGTCCGAACCGAACATAGCCGCTTTCACAAGCGACGAGCAAATAACTGATTTCGCTACTACTTTCGCCGTTGCCTTATCTTTCGCACCGTCCACTTTACATTCCAAGAGCTTGGTTGCACCCTCGCCGTCCTTTGCGATTTCGCGGCACAAATACTGCGTAACCGCCGCAAGTGCCTGACAGAACGCCGTAAAGTCTTCGCCGTCGGCTACGATTTCCTGATTTCCCGCCATACCGTTCGCCATGACGCTTACCATATCGTTGGTGGACGTATCGCCGTCTACGCTAACCATGTTAAACGATTCTTCGATATCAGCCGACAACGCTTTTTGCAGCATTTGCGCGGAGATATTGCAGTCCGTCGTTACGAACACGAGCATGGTTGCCATATTCGGGTGAATCATACCGCTACCTTTTGCGATACCGCCGATACGGCAAGTTTTGCCGCCCGCTTCAAACGAGAACGCGATTTCCTTTTTCGCCGTGTCCGTGGTCATAATGCCCTCGCACGCGTATTCGCTGTTGTTGCCCAAGCCCTTTACGAGCGCGGGAATCCCGTTTGCTATCGGCGTGATATCGAGCGGTTGACCGATAACGCCCGTGGACGCTACGATAACGTCCGTCGGGCAAATACCCAGCTCTTGGGCGACGAGTTCGCACGTTTGCGTAGCAATCTCAATGCCGTTTGCGTTGCAAGTGTTGGCGTTGCCGCTGTTACAAATCATCGCCTGCGCCTTGCCGTTTTGAATATTCGTCTTGGTAACGGTAAGCGGTGCGCCCTTTACCAAGTTCTTGGTGTACGTCGCCGCCGCCGCGCACAGCGTTTCGCTGTAAATAAGCGCTAAATCGCGTTTGGTTTTGTTCTTGCGAATCCCGCAATGTATGCCGTTTGCCGTAAATCCTTTCGCGGCGCATACGCCGCCTTGTATCTGTTTTAACATATCCTTATCTCCGTTTATAATACCAAGCCTTCCGTACGCTTTGCGCCGATGACCAAGTTCATACATTCAATTGCCGCGCCGCTTGCGCCCTTACCCAAATTATCGTATCGCGCGGTAAGCAAAACGCGGTCGTTATTCCCATGCACTTCGATTTGCATACCGTCCTTGCCACCGAGCGCCACGGCGGATAAGAACCCGCTCTCGTCCGCGTTTTCCACGTATTTGACGATTTCGCCTTTATACAAATTTTTATACACGGCTTTGATATCGTCCACCGTTCCGTTGATTTGCGCGGCGTGCAAAGGTACGCTCACTTCCATACCCGAATAAAAATCCGCCACGATCGGGCTGAACACGGGTGCGTTTTGAAGCCCCGTTATTTTCACCATTTCGGGAATATGCTTATGCGTTTGCGCAATCCCGTATTGACGGGGCGCGTCCAAAAGCGGACAGCGTTCTTCGCTTTCGTATTCGGCAATCATTTTCTTGCCGCCGCCCGAATAGCCCGTTATCGAATGTGCAGACAAAAGCGTATCCGCACTTATCAACCCGTTTGCGATTAAGGGATACACCAGCGCGATAAAGCCGCTTGCATGACAACCGGGTACGGCAATCCGTTTCGAGCCGAGCAGTTTTTCTTCAAACGCTTTTCCAAGCTCGGGAAAACCGTACGCCCAATCGTCGCGCGTTCTGTGCGCTGTGGACGCGTCGATGACCGTAACCGACGGGTTTTCGAGCATTGCCACCGCTTCTCTTGCCGCGTCGTCGGGCAAGCACAAAAACGCAACGTCTACGCTATTGAGCATTTCCGCTCTTGCAATAGGATCTTTTCTTTTGTCTTCGGGCAGAGTCAAAAGAGTTAAGTCCGTTCTGCTTGACAGGCGTTCGTAAATACGAAGCCCCGTCGTGCCGACACTGCCGTCTATAAATACTTTTTTCATGATTATCTCCAATACAAACAATGTTTGTGTCTATACGCCATAGCGTAATAACCGCTCCGCGGTAGAGCGCAACCTACGGTTGCTTAACTTGGGGCTTACTTCACGGGGCGTTGCCCCGCACCCCACAAGGGACTATGTCCCTTGACCCTTATTTACTATCTATTTTAAGCACTGCTGAACGTATTTGATTTGTTCGCGGACGGATTTGGGCGATGCGCCGCCTTCTGAATTGCGCTTGTTTACGCACGTTTCCAACGCGATTTCTTCATACAAATCCTGCGCAAATAACTCGCTGTATTTTTGGTAGCTTTCAAGCGGAAAATCGTCTAATACGTTGCCCTTTTCAATACATTCGGCTACGATTTGTCCAACTATCTTATACGCCGCACGGAAAGGCATACCCTTTTTCGTCAAGTAGTCCGCAAGGTCGGTGGCGTTGATGAACCCTTTTTGCGCCGCTTTATACGTGTTCTCTTTGAGCACTTTCATCGTCGCTACCATCGGCGCGAGCACGCGCAAACACATACCCACCGTGTCGATTGCGTCGAAAATGCTTTCCTTGTCTTCCTGCATATCCTTGTTATAGGCAAGCGGCAAGCCTTTGAGCGTGGTCAAAAGCGCCATCAAATCCCCGTATACGCGTCCCGTTTTGCCACGGATAAGCTCCGCCATATCGGGGTTCTTCTTTTGCGGCATAATGGACGAGCCCGTCGTGTACGAATCGTCTAATTCGATAAATTTAAATTCCCAGCTCGACCAAAGAATAATCTCTTCGCTAAACCTTGAAAGGTGCATCATCAAGATAGAAAACGCGCTCAAAAGTTCCACGCAGAAATCCCTGTCCGAAACGCCGTCGATACTGTTTTTCGTCACGCCGTCAAAACCCAACTTTTCCGCAACCAACGCGCGGTTAGTATTATACGTCGTACCCGCCAAAGCACAAGAACCGAGCGGCGATAAATTCATACGCTTTACGGCGTCCTGCATACGGGAAATATCGCGGAGCAACATCATCGCGTACGCCATGAGCTGATGACCGAAACTGATAGGCTGCGCGCGCTGTAAATGCGTATACGCCGGCGCGATGACGTCCGCGTTTTCTTCCGCTTGTGCCACCACCGCTTTGATTACTTCTTTCACGCCGTCGATAATCGCGCCCGTCGCGTCGCGAAGATATAACCGAATATCCAGCGCCACCTGATCGTTACGGCTGCGCGCCGTATGCAAACGCTTGCCCGCGTCGCCGATACGCTTGGTGAGTTCCGCCTCGATGAACATATGAATATCTTCCGCGCCGTCGTCAAAAGACAATTTCCCCGCGTCGATATCCTCCCAAATGCCTTGCAAACCGTCGATAATCGTATCCACTTCCGCTTGCGGCAAAATGCCCTGCGCGGCAAGCATAGTCGCGTGCGCCATCGAGCCTTGGATATCCTGCGCGTACATGCGCTTGTCAAAACGCAAGGACGAATTGAAATCGTCCGCCGTCTTATCTAACGTCTTTTGAAAACGTCCAGCCCACATTTTTTCCATAGTTTTTACCTTTCTTTAAAAATACGCTTTGCCTACCACCTTTCAGCGGCAGGCAAGAATACTCACTTTTTCCTTATAATCCCTAAACGGTTTAGCCGCGAACAAAACGCAAGCCCGACAAAGTTATGCGACGCATATAAGCCGTTTATTTTTTCTTTTCGTTCGCTTGATTAACCTGCGCCTGCACCTTAATCGGCAACCCGAACAGGTTGATAAAGCCCGTAGCGTCCGCTTGGTTGTAAACGTGGTCTTCCCCAAACGTTGCGATTTCTTCCGAATACAGCGAATAATCGCTCCATGCACCCGCTTTGATAATGTTGCCCTTGTAGAGTTTCAAGCGTACTTTACCCGTAACGGTTTCTTGCGTTTTTTCCACGAACGCGGAAAGCGCTTCACGAAGCGGGGTGAACCATTGTCCGTTGTAAACGAGGTCTGCAAAGCATACGGACAGTTCTTGTTTTTTGTGCGCTACGTACTTATCCAAGCACAGCGTTTCCAAATAGTTGTGCGCAAAGTACAAAATTTCGCCGCCCGGAGTTTCGTATACGCCGCGACACTTCATGCCGACGAGTCTGTTTTCCACGATATCCAAAAGTCCGATACCGTTCGCCCCGCCCACTTTATTGAGCGCAAGGATAATGTCTTTCGCGCTCATTTTTTCGCCGTTGAAAGCAACGGGACGTCCCTTTTCAAATTCCAACTCGATATAAGTAGGTTTATCAGGCGCTTGCAAAGGCGATACGCCCATTTCCAAGAACCCGTCTTTTTCATATTGCGGTTCGTTGCCCGCGTCCTCCAAATCCAAGCCTTCGTGGCTCAAATGCCATAAGTTCTTGTCCTTAGAATAGTTCGTTTCACGGTTGATTTTAAGAGGCACGTTGTGCGCTTCCGCGTAATCAATTTCTTCTTCACGCGACTTAATCGACCATTCTCTCCAAGGCGCGATAATCTTCATATCAGGCGCAAACGCCTTAATCGTAAGCTCGAACCGCACCTGATCGTTGCCCTTACCCGTACAGCCGTGGCAAATCGCGTCCGCGCCCTCTTTCTTTGCAATTTCTACGATTCGTTTCGCTATTACGGGCCGTGCAAACGACGTACCGAGCAAATATTCTTCGTATTTCGCGCCCGCCATCATCGTAGGCACGACGTATTCGTCTACGAACTCGTCCGTCAAGTCTTCCACGTATAATTTAGACGCACCCGTTTTGAGTGCCTTTTCTTCCAAGCCGTCTAATTCGTCCGCTTGCCCAACGTTTCCGCTCACCGCGATAACTTCACAGTTATTGTAATTCTCTTTGAGCCAAGGAATAATAATCGACGTATCCAAACCGCCCGAATAGGCAAGTACTACTTTTTTAATATCCTTTTTATCCATTTCGCTTGCTCCTTTTATACCTTTTTCTTTTATATATTGTTTTGCTATATGAATTTTACACGCCTATTATACACCCATTCGCAACCCCTGTCAAACGTTTTTATGCAACTATTTTTATTTTTTTGTGAATATTTTATGAATATAATGTATAAATGCATAAATTGTTGCATATTCGTTGTTTTTTTGCATAAAATCGTGTATAAAAATAAGTTGACAAAATTTTTCGCGTATATTATAATGTATATATGAAACGAGAGATTGAACCGATCGCGTATATCCGCACGGACTTTAAAGAGAAATTCGGCATACCCCGTCAAAGCGGCAGAGCGCCGTCGCTAAAAGCGGAGGTAGTGTTTTTGCCACCCTTCCGATCGCCCGACGCGATTCGGGGTTTGGACGGGTTTTCGCATATTTGGCTGTTGTTCGATTTTAACAAAGCGCAACAAGCCGAATTTTCCCCGACGGTGCGGCCGCCGCGCTTGGGCGGGAATACGCGCGTGGGCGTGTTTGCAAGCCGTTCCCCGTTCCGACCCAACTCTATCGGGTTATCGTGCGTGCAACTGCTTGGGGTAAAGCATACGGAAACGGACGGGGATATTCTGCTCGTTTCGGGCGCGGATTTGTTGGACGGTACGCCCATTTTCGATATTAAGCCCTATCTGCCCCACGCCGATTGTATTCAAAATGCGGTGGGCGGGTATGCGGACGAAAACGCAGGGCATAAACTGCACGTGGAATGTCCGCAAGCGCTTTTGCATACACTACCAGAAGATAAGCGCGCGGGACTGATAGAATGTCTTGCCGACGACCCCCGCCCGTCCTATCAAACGGACGAAACGCGCGTGTACGGTATGCGGTTTGCGGAATGGAATATCCGTTTCCAAGTACAAGGAGATATTTTGCGCGTAATCGAAATTTCGATTGACAAAGCGGATTAAGTGTGCTAAAATAAAGACGACTATGTATAGAAATAAACGCAAAAAAATGACGGCTTGGCAGGTATTGGCTTTGGGCTATCTCGTCGTCGTCATCATCGGCGCGGTATTGCTCCGTTTACCTATCGCCACGCGCGAGGGCGAAAGCACGACGTTCACCAACGCGCTGTTTACGTCCACGTCCGCAACTTGCGTGACGGGTTTAATTGCGTACGATACCAACACCCATTGGACGCTTTTTGGCCAGCTCGTAATTTTATGCCTTATTCAGCTTGGCGGGCTTGGGTTTATGACTATCGTTACGCTCATTTTCCGTATCGTTGGCAAGGGCATGGGTTTGGCGCAAAGTAAAGCTTTCATGCTCTCGGCTGGCGAGGACAAACGCAGCGAACTTCGACGGCTGTTCCGACGTATTATCGGCATTACCGTAGCGTTTGAGCTGCTTGGAGCGGCACTGCTCGCCGTGCGGTTCTGTCCGCAATTCGGCGGTTTGAAAGGCGCGTATTACGCCGTTTGGCATTCCGTTTCCGCGTTCTGCAACGCGGGGTTCGATTTAATGGGCGGCGTGTTTAACGGCGAAAAATTCGTTTCGCTCACGGCTTACGCCACCGACCCGTTAGTATCGTTGACAATCGCAGGTCTTATCATCGTCGGCGGTTTGGGCTTTTGCGTTTGGGACGATTTGTTCCTTTGCAAAGGTAAATGGAAAAAAATCCGTCTGCACACCAAAGTCGCGCTCGCAATGACGGTAGCGTTGTTGCTTTTCTCTACGCTTTTGTTTTTGTTGTTTGAACGCGACAACCCCGATTTTGTTTCCTACTCCGTAGGCGAAAAAATCTTGGTTTCGTTCTTTAACGCCGTTACCCCGCGTACGGCAGGTTTCAACACCGTCGATTACGCAACCATGTCCGACGCAGGTTATTTGCTGACCGTCATGCTCATGTTTATAGGCGGTAGTTCAGGCTCCACGGCGGGCGGCGTGAAAATCACTACGTTTTTCGTGATTTTGATGGGCATGATCGCCGTGTTCCGCGGCAAACGCGATATCGAGCTTGGAAAACGGCGCGTACATAACGCCTTACTTCGGCAAGCGCTCACTATCTTCGTTTCCTGTTTGTTTATCGTACTGATAGCCACGATTGCCATTTGCAGCTTGGAAACGCATAACCCAGCAACAACCTTCCAAGGCGTGCTTTTTGAAACGTTCTCGGCTATGGGCACGGTCGGTTTAACGCTCGGCATCACCCCCACCCTTTCCGTCGCCTCCAAATATATATTAATGCTGTTAATGTACGCGGGCCGCGTAGGAATTTTGACCATCGGGCTTGCCGTAGCGGAAAAGAAAGAGACCGCAGAAATTAAAAAACCCGTCGATACTTTGCTTATCGGCTAACACGCAATACGCGTGAAAGGAGAAAAATATTATGAGATCCGTTTTATTGATAGGTATGGGCAAATTCGGTCAGACGTTGGGCGAAAAACTCTTAAATATGGGCGACGAAGTCATGATCGTCGATAAAAACGAGGACAAAATCAATCAGCTTGCGAATAAGTATACCGACGCGCTCATTGCAAATTGTATGAACGAAGACAATTTAAAAACGCTGGATATCCCGTCTTTCGACGCGTGTATCGTAGCCATCGGCGACGATTTCCAATCTTCCCTTGAAATTACGTCCATCTTAAAGGACTTGGGCGCAAAATACGTCGTCTCCAAAGCTACCACCGAAATCCAACGCAAATTCTTGCTCAGAAACGGCGCGGACGAAGTCGTGTATCCCGATAGAGATATCGCCGAAAAACTCGCCGTCAAACTCAATTCGTCCAAAGTCTTTGACTATATCGAACTCAACGCCGAATATTCTATCTTTGAAATCGCCGTACCCTCTAAATGGACGGGCAAAAAAATCATCGATTTGAACCCGCGTAAAAAATACGGCATCAATATCCTTACCGTGAAAAAAGAAAGCTCCATTATCGCTTTCCCCGACGCCAATTATATCTTTGAAACAGGCGACCATATGCTCGTGTTCGGCAACACGGAAGAAATTCTCGCCTTTACCAACAAACAATCGTAAATACAATATTTAGTAAAAAGCGTTTCGCGAAAACTCGCGAAACGCTTTTTTGTTTATCTCTTTTTGCCTTTATGGAACAGGGCTACCGTGCCTGCGCCAGCGTGCGTGCCGATTACCGCGCCGATATAGTTTATCGTGATTTGCGCTTGCGGTAAACGCTGTAAAATTAAGCCTTTGACGAACTCGGCGTCTTCGATACAATCGCCGTGGCTAATGAAAATCGGGTCGTCTTTGCCCAAGTCCGCGGTTTTGAACATATTCTCCACCAACGCGTACAGGGATTTCTTTCTGCCGATACATTTCCCTACGGGAACGAGCTTGCCGTTGTCGTCTACGTGCATGACGGGTTTGATTTTCAAAATCGAACCGACGATCGCCGTCGTAGCGGAAACTCTGCCACCGCGCTTTAAGTGGAACAAGCTGTCCACGGTGAAGTGGTGGCAAATATGCAATTTGAGTTTTTCGGCGTATTTTGCCGTTTCGTCAAGCGTTGCGCCCGTATCCGCTTTTTTCACTACGTAATCGAGAAACAAGCCCTCGCCCATGGACGCGCAAAGGGAATCGACGACGATAATTTTGCGGTTAGGATAGTCTTGGCCAAGTTCTTTGGCGGCGATCATGAAACTGCCCGCCGTGCCGGAAAGCGCAGACGAGAACGCCACTACGAGCACGTCCAAGTCCTTTTTCAAGAACTTTTCGATATGCGGTTTTGCCATTTCCGCCGTTACTTGATAGGTGGTAGGCAAAGCGCCGTCGCGAAGCTTGGCATAAAAGTCCTTTTCACTGATTTTTTCGCCGCTGTCGCCTTCGTAGTTGACGTTGTTCATGGTAAAACCAAGGTTCACGCACGCAACGGCGTTATCCTTAAAATACGATTTGGGCATATCGCACGCCGAATCGACAACGATAGCAAACTTCCTTTCGCTCATGTTTTTGCTCCTATTACTCTATTTCAATACGTTGAATTTTTTTATCCGTTCTGCTTCAAACGCGATTTGTATTTGATACGCACCGTTTTTGCAGGTAAGCTCCATTCTCGGCAGTCCGTTCAAGTCGAAATACTCGCTAAACTTCTCTGCAAAATCCTGCAAAACGAGCGCTTTGCAACCCTCGCTCATTACCGATTTATCCGCTTGGATTACGTCGTTTATGCGCTTAAACCGCTCCGTTATCATCTCACAAACTCCGCTTTAAATACCGTCTTAAACTACCCAAAACGCCCGTATATTTACGGCTCGTATCGTACAGCTTTTCGCGGTTATATAACAGGTTATTGGTAAGCGTTTTAAATGCGGGGTGTAAATCGGTTAAATCACCGCCGTAAATCGCGTAATCTTCGGGTATCACGCCCAAAACAGGCGTTTTCAAAAGCTCGGATATCTCCTTTGGCGTAAGGCTTTGACCACTCGCGAGCAAATCCCCGCGAACCTTGTTCACCACCACTTTTACACCCGTGATTGCATAGCTTTTCAAAAGCGTTATCACCTTGTCCGCGTCGCGCAGTGCGGATATGTGCGGCGTGGCAACGACGATCGCCTCGTTCGCCGCGGCAACGGCTCGGTGAAAACCCTCGTCTATACCCGCAGGACAATCGATTATCACGTAATCGAACTGCGGCGCAAGCGCGTCTAAAACCACCTTCATCGCCTGTGGCGAGACATACCGTTCGGGCGAGGAATGACTGCTCGTTAGGATATGTAAATTGACGTAATCGGGATGACGGACAAGCGCTTGCTTGGCGCGACATCTACCCTCGATAACGTCCACGAGATCGTACGCGGCAAGCTGTTCTACGCCCGTCGCGACGTCTACGTTGTTCAAACCCAAATCAGCGTCGCACAGGACAACGCGTTGTCCACGCCGTGCAAGCTGTGCGCTTAAACACGCGGCAACCGTGGTTTTCCCCACGCCGCCTTTACCCGACGTTACGACGATTTTCCTTGCCATGACTCCCGCGCTCCTTGTCCCGTTTTTTGCCTGCCGTTTTTGGGGCACGAATAATCATAGCACCATTATATTACCTTATTTTGTAAAATTTGTCAACAATTTTTGTTTTTTTGTCGAAAATTTTGTGAACAACGCTTGTATCCTTTACAATGATGTTCTTTGACCTTAATTTTGCATTATGTATTACGCATGAAAAAAGAAGCGGGCGACCGCTTCTTTTTATGTATTATCTGTTTCTCTTGCAAAGCTCGCTACATACTTCCGATATCTTTACGTCGCGCGCCTCTAACAGCACCATCGTATGATATAACAAATCCGCCGCCTCGGCGATTACGCCGCTCTTTTCGGGGTTCTTTGCCGCGATGACGAATTCCACCGCCTCTTCGCCCACTTTCTTGCCGATTCTGTCCACGCCGCGAGCGAACAAAAAGCTCGTATACGCGCCGTCTTCGGGGTTCTTTTTATATTCCGCTACGATACGTTGCAATCTGCCGAACATTTCGCCGCCGATGTCCTTGTATTCGCCCTTGATTTGCGTGGGGAAACAGGTAAACGAGCCCTTTTCGGGGTCGGCTTTGCCCTTTTGCTTTACCTTAATAAGCAAAGTATCGTTGTCGTGGTCTAAAAACGCAGTCATGAGTTTTTGCGTATTGCCAAGCGTTTCACCGTACTTGCTTACCGTCTTTTTGGAACGGCTGTAATAGTGCGCATAGCCCGTTTCAAACGTCTTTTCCACCGCAGCCGCGTTCATATACGCGAGCATAAGTACTTCACCGCTTTCGTAGTCTTGCGCGACGACGGGAATTAAACCGTTTTCCGCAAATTTCAGCTTTTTGATATCGATTTTCTCTTGTTTTTCAGGCATAACATACCTCCGTTTCTTATATTATACAATAATTTTTTAATTTCGTCAATAAATTAACGATTTGTATTTGAATTTTTTTAATTCAAAACCACGTCTTTTAGGCTATCGTATTTCTTAATCGCCGCCGCGCGCAGTTCTTCCGTATCGAATTTTCCCGCAAACGCGTCGTCGGAGAGTTTTTTCGCCGCGAACACGACTTGCGTAGGATAGCGCAAGTTCTTAATATCGCCCAAAATCTTACCCGATTGTCGCGTACCGAAGAAATCCCCGCCGCCGCGCATTTCCAAGTCCTTTTCCGCTATTTTGAACCCGTCCGTTTCGTTTTTGAGCGTAAGCAAGCGTTCTTTCGCCGTTTCGCTTTCCGAGCCCATCAAAAGGAAACAATAACTCTTATCCGCGCCGCGACCTACTCTGCCGCGGAGCTGGTGCAGTTGCGAAAGCCCGTAGCGTTCGGCGTTGTAAATAATCATCGTCGTTGCGTTAGGCACGTCCACGCCCACTTCGATAACCGTGGTAGACACCAAGCAATCGTATTCGCCGCGTTTGAACGCGGACATAATTTCCGTTTTTTCCTTATCCTTCATTCTGCCGTGCAACAGCGCAAGCCGCACGGTTGGAAGTCGGTTTTTCAGTTCGTCGAACAGTTCGGTAACGCTGACGATAGAACCTTCCTCATCGTCGTCGATTTTTGCGCAAACGAAGTAGGTTTGTTTGCTCGCTTGCGTTTGCCTACGCACGTAATCGAGCATATCGTCGTACTTGCTTTCGGGAATAATACTCGTTGAAACTTCTTGTCGAGCCTTGGGCTTGTCCGTAATCGTCGTAATATCCAAATCGCCGTAGAAAATAAGCGAAAGCGTACGCGGGATAGGCGTTGCGCTCATAACGAGCATATCCACGCCCGCGCCCTTTTCCGCGAGTGCGTTGCGCTGTGCTACGCCGAAACGGTGCTGTTCGTCGCAGACGATAAACGCAAGCGACGGCATTTCCACGTCCTTTTGCAAAATCGCGTGCGTACCGCAAACTACGTCGATTGCGCCCGATTTTAACAGCGCTTTCATTTCCCGTTTTTCCTTTGCCGTCATGCCGCCCGCCAAATACCCGATTTTGTATTCGGGGAAATATTTTTGCAGCAGTTTATAATTCTGCTCGGCAAGCACTTCCGTAGGCGAAAGATACGCCGCGGCATACCCGCTTTTGAGCGCCATATAAATCCCGCACAGCGCCACCGCCGTTTTCCCGCTGCCGACGTCGCCTTGCAACAATCTATTCATGCGCGTGGGCGCGCGTAAGCTGTCAAAAATTTCGTTCACCGCGTGTTTCTGTCCGTTCGTAAACGCAAACCCAAACCGCTGGGCAAACGTTTTCACGTCGCTTGCCGCCACGCCGTACTTGCGTATTCGCGCTTCTTCCTTGCCACCTTTGATAATCTTGAACGCGGAAATGAGCACGAAATATTCTTCGAGCGCTATCCGTTCCGCGGCGAGCGCTTTCGTTTCCTCGTCGGGTGGGTTATGAATATCGTAATAACATTTTGCCAGCGAGGGCAAATTGTATTTTTTTATAATCGGGTAGGGAATAACGCTGTCGATATCCACCTTAAAAAGAGCTTCCTTTATCGCGTCGCGCACGATTTTTTGGCTCAATCTGCCTTTCAAAGAATACACGGGTACGATACCTTTTAAACGGTAGTTCCTATCCAGCGGCTCGAACGTAGGATTGACGATGGAAATCTGTCCGAATTTGTTTTGCACTCTGCCGTAAAAGAGGTATTCGCCCGCCTTTAATTTTTGCGCCACGTACGGCTGATTAAACCAAACGGCGGTAAACGCGAACCCGTCTTGTGAGCAAAAAGCGCGCACCATTTTACGCGGGCTAGCGTAATTGACGGGCGCAAGCCGCACCACTTCGCAAGCAATGAGCGCTACGTCGTTATGATAAACGCTACGAATGGACGTGCGATTGGTCATATCCAAATACGTGCGCGGATAATAGCGGACGAGCGATTCCGCGTCCGTAATCCCGAGCTTTTCAAATTCCTTTTCTCGCCGCGTTCCTACCGCGCGTAAATCTGAAAGTTGCATAAAACGTCCTTATGAATGACTTGCAAGCAAAGCTTGCATTATGGAATAATTTTAAAGGGTCAAGGGACGATGTCCCTTGCGGAGTGCAGAGGCAGAGCCTTTGCATAATAAGCCCCAAGTAAAGCAACCGTAGGTTGCGTCTTACCGCGTAGCGGTTGATACGCTATGGCGTAGAGATGAGCAACCATCAATTCATAAAAAATAAACGCAAAGCGACGGGAATCCCCACCCCGTCGCCTTTATCTTTTGTATAACTTTTACTCCAACGAAAGAACGTAGTAATACACCGATTGTCCGCCGTTGTGGAAGTCTACGTCACAATCGGGATATTTTTCCGCAATCGTTTCGCAAAGCGCCGCCGCTTCTTCTTCCTTGACTTCGTCGCCGTAGTACAGCGTAATCATTTGGTGCGATTCTTCTTTCATCTTTGCAATCAGTTTAATAACCGTTTCGTCTACCGATTGCGACTTCGCAAGTACCTTCTTATCGTCCAAACCGATAATGTCCCCTTCCTTTATCGAGAACCCGTTGAGCGACGTATTCCGTACTGCGTACGTAACTTGCCCCGCTTTTACGTTATCGAGCGCGTGGATCATGTTCGTCTTGTTTTCTTCCGCGCTCACTTCGGGGTTAAATTCCAACGCCGCCGCAAAGCCTTGCGGTACGTTCTTGGTGGGAATAACGTGCAAATTCTTGTTTTCGACAAGGTTTTTCGCCTGTTCCGCAGCCAAAATGATATTCTTATTGTTGGGGAATACGAAAATATGTTCCGCGTTGATTTTTTGCGCGGCTTGCGCGATGTCGTTCGCGCTCGGGTTCATCGTTTGACCGCCCTCGATAATGCCGTCCACCGACAAATCGCGAAAAATATCCGAAAGCCCTGCGCCCGTACAGATCGCAAGCATACCCATTTCTTTCTTCTCCGCTTCCATCTTGGCTTTCATTTGGCGGTTCTGTTCTAACATGTTTTCAATCTTCGGTCTATCCAGCTCGCCAAGTTCCAATGCATAAGTAAGCGCTTTGCCCGGTTGGTTGGTGTGCACGTGCACTTTAACAAGCTCTAAATCGCCGATACAAATTACGCTGTCGCCAATGGCAAGCAAGCGTTCGCGCAGTCTGTCGATTGCCGAAAGCGTAGTGCTCTTTTTAAGATTGATAATGAAAAACTCCGTGCAATACGCGTATTCGATTTCACCCAAATCCATATTAATAATGCTGGAATTGTCGCCAAAATCCGATTCACTTGCGCCCGTGTCCACTTCCATAACGCTATCTACGACTTCTTCGCCCGTAAGCTCGGAGGCAAAGCCCTTGATAATGGTCATAAGCCCTACGCCGCCCGAATCGACAACGCCCGCTTTTTTGAGCACGGGCAAAAGCTGGGGCGTTAACGCAAGCGCCTTTTCGCCTTCCGCGATTACGTCCGCGAAAAATTCTTCAAAGACCTTTTTCTTGCCCGCCACCTTCACGGCGTGTTCGCTCATCATACGGATAACGGTTAAAATCGTACCTTCCTTGGGTACGGCAACCGCGCCGTACGCCACTTTCGTACCCGCTTCCATTGCTTTTGCAAACGTTTTGGTGTCTACTTCTTTTTCACATTTTCCAACGACGGAACAAATCCCTTTCAAGATTTGGGATAAAATAACGCCCGAATTCCCGCGCGCGCCTTTCAATGCGCCTTTGGAAATACTGTTGCACACTTCCGAAAAACCGTTCGATTGACAAGCCGTAAGCTCGCGTACCGCCGACTGCATGGTAAGCGACATATTCGTACCCGTGTCGCCGTCGGGAACGGGGAATACGTTCAGCGCGTCCACTTTCGCTCGGTTGAGTTCAAGCTGTTTCGCGCCGACAAGTATCATTTTCCGAAATTCGGTGCTGTTTATCGTTTTATGCATATTACATGCTCCTTAATTATCTAATTTGGTAAGAACTGGGAAAAGCGCAAAGGATAAATCCATTCGCGCACGTATATTTATATTTATAATTTTACGCCGATAACGTTGACGTTGACCGTATCTACGATCATGCCCGTAAACGCTTCTACTTTATATTTAATCGCCTCTTTAAGCGATTCCGCTACGGCGTTGATGGATACGCCGTATTTGATAATGACGTACACGTCGATATAAATACGGTTGCCAGCCGTGGTTACTTTAATCCCGCGCCCGCCACCGTTCTTTTTCAGCAAATGCGAAAAACTGTCGGTGAAACGGCGGGAAACCATTTCAACGATTCCGTACGATTCCATCGCGGTATGCGAAGCGACTTTGGCAATCGCCAAGTCGGATATGGAAATTTTTCCGTATGCGTTATTCGTATTAACTGCCATAATTTTTCTCCATTAGACGAATGGGAATTAAAAACCCGTTGTTTTCCATTCTCATTTATCTACCTTTTAATTGTACACTATTTGCCGCTATTTTGCAACTACTTTTTCAAATTTTTCGGAATTTTTTTATTTTTTGTTGTTTCGGGCGCATTTTTGATTGATTTTTCTTTCAAGAAATGCTATATTATTATTGCTTGTTGAAAAAGCGCGTATTTTTGCGCCTAAAAATAAGCGTCGTTTTGAAAATCAACTACGGCAAAATAATTTCCAAAATCGGAGGTGTCAATATGTCCAGAGTATGTAATATTTGCGGTAAAGGTCAAGCTTCGGGGAACAACGTCAGCCACTCCAACCGTAAAACGAGAAGAACGTTTAAGGTAAACGTTCAAAAAATTTCCTACGTAGAAGACGGCAAGGAAACGAACGGCTACGTTTGCGCGAGATGTATCAGAACGCTTAAAAAAGCAGACTAAGCCACTTAAAGCGGTGTACCAACCCGCTTTTTCATCGTAAATCAAAACCCGACTTTTTCAAGTCGGGTTTTTCTCGTGCTTTTCTTTCATTTTATACATCAAGCGTTCTTTAAGCGTTTTATAATCTCTGCCCTATCCTGCGCTTTGAACACCGTGCTACCCGCAACGATGACGTTCGCGCCCGCCGCTTTGATTTCGGCTACGTTATCCGCCGTTACGCCGCCGTCGATTTCAATATCGATATCCTTACCAAGCTTTTGCACAATCGCCTTCACTTCACGCAGTTTATCCAGCGCGCCGACGATAAATTTCTGACCGCCAAAACCGGGGAATACGCTCATAATCAGCACCATATCGCACATAGGGATTACGTCCGCGATTTTTTCCACGGGCGTATCGGGATTGATAACCGCCCCGCACTTCACACCCGTCGATTTGATAAGCGCAAGCACTTCTTTTAAATTGTCTTGACAGGCTTCGTAATGTACGGTGATAATATCCGCGCCCGCCTTTGCAAAACGTTCTACGTATTTTTCAGGGTGTACGATCATCAAATGACAATCGAGCGGAAGCGTCGTTATTTTGCGGATATCTTCCACCATTTTTATTCCGAACGTGATATTGTTGACGAACACGCCGTCCATCACGTCCACGTGCACGACGTCCGCGCCGTTTTGTTCCAAGGAACGTACTTCGTCGCCCATTTTAGCAAAGTCTGCCGATAAAATAGACGGTGCGATTTGAATGTTTTTCATATGTATTTCTCCTTAATCTGTACGGATTTTTATGTACGGTCTTTATGTGGTTTGATAACGTGGTATTTGAAAATGGAAACGACGTTTGCGCCCAGCTCGAACGAATAGGAAATGGTAACGAACAGCGCCGCGCCCGAAAGGATATTGTACAAAATAGAAACGATTGTCGGCGCGAGCATGGTAAAGCGCACGATTTTCAAGTTCCGGATACGGAAAATGAACGCGTACGCACAGCTTGCAAACAGGCACAAAATATCCAGCGGTTTCGCATCGCCAAGTATCCAGAAATTGACGATAAAATAAGACGCTATCGTGAGTCCCGAAAACAGGTACGACCATAATATGGACGCGTCCTTTTCCTTATGCTCTAACCAGAAAAAGGTGAGCGCGCGCCATAAGCCTATCACCATACCGATCATCGCAAAGTATTGCGCGTTAAAAAGATAGGATAAAATCAAAAAGACGATACACGCCGATTGATAGACTAGATATAAAACTTTCTTCTTTACGAAATAGGCAATCACGACGAACGACATCGCGATAAAGCCTGCTATTAATGAAAGCGTTTCGTTGGGTATCATGTTTCGTTCTCCTTCAAATAGCTTGCGCGCAGTTGTCCGCACGCGCCACCGATATCCACGCCGATTTGCCTACGCAACGTCGCGGAAAGTCCGCCCTTTTCGAGCCTCCCCAAAAAACGGTACGCCGCTTTATCGTCCAACGCTTTTAAGGTCCGTTCCTTTACTTCGTTTAAGCGTATCAAATTCACGTGGCAGGGTTTGCCTTTGAGCAAAGCTATCAATGCGTCGGCGTGCGTTTCGTCGCAATTTTCGCCCGCTATTAGCGTGTATTCAAAATAATAACGTCTGCCCGTCTTTTGGAAATAATAATCGCAAGCCTTTAAAATATCCGCTATCTTATACGCCTTGGCAACGGGCATCGTACGGGCTCGACTTTCATCGTCCGTTGCGTGCAACGAAACGGTGAGATTGAGCGGTACGTTTTCATCGGCGAGTTTATACATTTTTGGCACGATACCGCACGTGGAAAGCGAGATATTCCGCGCGCTCATGTTAAAGCCGTCGGCGGCGGTAATATTCTTTAAGAACCGCAACGTTTCGTCGTAATTATCCAGCGGTTCGCCGCTACCCATAAGAACGACGTTCGTAACCGCGCGCGCTTGGCTGCCCTCCCCTTTGACGTCGGTTTTGTGCAAGGCGTTGACCACGAGAATTTGCGATAAAATTTCCCCCGCCGTCAGGTTACGGATTAAACCGTTTAAGGTAGACGCGCAAAACTTACAGCCCATTCTGCAACCCACCTGCGTAGAAACGCATTGCGTATACCCGTACTTATATTTCATCAGCACCCCTTCGATTAAATGACCGTCGGCAAGCTCGAATAAATATTTTTCCGTACCGTCGCTAGAAAAAAACGTTTCTTTAATCTTGACGGGCTCGTCCTCGTATTCTTGCAAGAGCCGTTCTTTGAGCGGTTTGGAAAGGGAAGAAATTTGTGAAACGGGTTTACCCTGCAACAAACCTTCCGTCAGCTGTTTAGCACGGAATTTCTTTTCGCCCAGCGCGAGTATTAAATTTTCCGTTTCCGCAAAGGAAAGGTCTTGTAATACTTTTTTCATAAGGTGTTTTTTAGTGCATAATGCAAAATGCTTAATGCATAATTGTATTCTTCTAACTATACGCGTTTCACGAGTTTGCACACGTAAAACCCTGCGCCGTAAGCGGTGTCGGGTAGGAACTGCAAACCGTATTTTTTCTTATCGTGCGATAACGGACTGTCTATTTCTTCCACCGAAAACTCCGTATGCGTTTTTAAAAACGCGCCTACGATTTCGTCGTTCTCTTCTTCAAATATCGAACAGGTGGAATAATACAGCGCGCCACCCTTTTTGACGTACCTACTGCACGTAGCCAAAATTTCCGTTTGCGATTTTGCAAGCGCCTTGAAATCTTCCGCTTTTCTAAACAGTTTGATATCAGGGTTTTCGCTCACCGTACCAAACCCCGAACAGGGTACGTCGCAAAGCACGCCGTCGAATTTTTCTTCGTAGCATTCGTCGAATATCGCGCTATCCTTTTGCCGTTCCGTTATATTTTCTACGCCCATGCGCGTTTTGTACGCTTTGATAAGCTCTACCCTGTGTTCGTGCAATTCAAAGGACGTTACTTGTTTACACTTACCCGCCAAAAGCACCGATTTCCCACCCGGCGCGGCGCACGCGTCCAACATATTCCCACAAGCGGCTACGCAGTCGCAAATGGCAATACTGCCCACCGATTGAAAGGTGTAATCGCCGTCGTCGAACTTCTCGTCGCGCGGGAAGTTTTCAAAAATATAATGCCCGTACTTTTGCGAAAACGGCGTGGTAATATGCGGTTTTTGTAAGTACTCGTCGGCGTTTTTGACAAACCGCACGGAAACGCCCGCGCTCCTTGCCGCCGCTATCGCTTGCGCCCTGTCGCCGTATTCTTTTTTTAATTTATCGTACGCGTACGCGGGATAGGAATATTTCACGGCGTCGGTTCGTATCGCCTTATCCACCGCCTCTTTATCGAAACGGCGCAAGAACGCGTTCACAAACCCGCTCACGCCCGATTTTCCTAATTTTTTACACAGTTCCACCGCGCAATCCGTAACCATATACCGCTTTTTATCCATATACAACAGCATATACAGCGAAATTTTTAAAATCGTTCTAACCGCTAATTTGGGCGCTTTTTCCGCGTAACGGCGAATACAAAACTCGAAATATCCGTCGTTTTCCAACACGCCGTACACGATTTTCACCGTTCGAGCGCGGTATTGTTCTTCAATATACGTATCGGCAATCGCTTGCTTTACGTGCGCGCCGTCCGAATACACTTTCGTCAATATCAAAAAGGGGTCGTAAACGGGATTGCTCAGCATGTAAACACCTGCCCCGCACGTACTTTTCTACCGTTCAAAAAGTCTGCCCCACGCATGACTTTCCCGCCCGAGGCTTGTACTTCCGTCAGTTTCACGAACCCGTCGCCGCACTTGACTATCAAGCCTTTTTTAGGGATATCGCAAACGATTTCACCCGTTTTCGCATTTTCACAGCCGCAAAAATCGACGATTTCCGCGCGGTAGATATTGATTTTATTGCCGTCGATTTCCGCGTACGCAACGGGCGCGGGGTTCATGCCGCGCACCAAATTCACAATCTCGATTGCGTTTTTGGAAAAATCGATTTTCGCCTGTTCTTTACTGATTTTTCGGACCGTTTGCACGACGTCGCCCGTTTGCTTTTGCAAGCGGTAATCCCCGTTTTCAATCGCCTTTAAGGCGTCTATAATCAATTCCGCGCCTATTTGCGAAAGCCGATTAGAAAGCTCGCCGTACGTTTCCGTAGGCAAAATTTCCGTGCGCGATTCGCGCAAAATATCGCCCGTGTCCAAGCCCAGCTCCGTTTGCATAACGCACACGCCCGTTTGCGTTTCGCCCGCCAAAATACAGCTTTGGATAGGCGACGCGCCGCGGTATTTGGGCAACAACCCCGCGTGGATATTCCAAACCCCTTTGGGGAAACAATCAAGCACTTCTTGTGTTAAAATTTGCCCGTATGCGCAAGTAACCATAACGTCCGCGCCGAACGCTTTTAACGCCTTGATTTCGTCGCGAATTTTCGTCGGTTGCAATACGGTAAGATTTTGCCCTTGCGCAAAAACCTTTACGGGCGGCGGGGTTAAAACGCCCTTTCTGCCCTGCGGTTTATCCGCTTGCGTAATAACGCCCACGACCTTATAGCCGTGTTCGAGTATATTTTTTAAAGGCGCTATGGCAAAATCGGGCGTACCCGCAAAAAGGATTTTCATATGCACTCCTTGGGAAAACTTCGTTTTTAATGCATAATGCTTAATGCAAAATGCATAATTGTAGTAAATTTATAAAATTTAGCCGCCACGCGCCGCAAGGCGTATATCACAGTATATCGCGTTGCGTAGCAACATATCACAAATTCGCTTTTGGCGAATTTATATCACTGAAAAACAATTCATTGTTTTTCTATATGCGTTGCTTTGTCGATATATAAAACGCCGTCTAAATGGTCCAGCTCGTGGCAAATCGCGCGCGCGAAAAAGCCCTTGGCTTGTAATAAATATTTCTCGCCGTTCCTATCCTGAAATGATATTTTCACTTTCATCGGACGAGAAACGATACCGCTTTTACCGCGCACGGAAAGACAGCCTTCCCAGCCCGTTTGTTCGCCTTTTTGTTGCAAAATGACGGGATTGATAAGCTCGAAATACCCTTCTTCTACGTCCACGACCACCACGCGGCGCAAAACGCCTACTTGCGGCGCGGCAAGACCTGCGCCCTGTTCCTTTTTCACCGTGTCGCGCATATCGTCTAAAAGCTTTGCCAAGCTCTCGTCAAAATTCTCCACGGGAAAACATTTTTGTCTTAATACGTCGTCGCCGACTTGTACTACATTTCTAATCGCCATTTTCTTCTCTCCGTCAACTTAAATTTGCGGGATTTTCCTCCACGCTCACCAGCACGTCGCGCGTTTTCGCCGCCGCGCAAATTTCGTAAATTTCGGGCAATACGGACGTATCCGAAAGCCGCATAAGCACTTGATATCTGTGTTTGTTTTGTATGCGCTTGATAGGTGCGCGCATCTTATTGAAGAACAGGAATTTTTCGCCGTTGTCCGTGTACAATTTTTCTAATCCGAAATACACGTCCCTAAGCGTTTCCACCGTCTTTTTCTCGTCCTCGCCCGAAACCATTACGCGCACGATTTTAGAAAAGGGCGGGAACGCCATCGCGCCGCGCAGGGATATTTCGTTGCGGTAAAACCCGTCGTAATCATAACTCACGGCATAGCGCAACGTTTCGTTTTCAGGGTCGAACGTCTGCAAAACCACCTTACCTTTCTCGTCCGCTCTGCCGCTCCTGCCCGAAACTTGCGTAATCAGTTGGAAGGTCCGCTCGCCGCTCCTGTAATCGGAAAAATGCAAGCTCATGTCCGCGTCCAAAATCCCGACAAGCGTTACCGCGGGGAAGTCGTGGCCTTTGGCTATCATTTGCGTACCCACGAGTATATCCGCTTGCTTTTCAGAAAAGGCTTTCAGGATTTTATAATGCCCTTCCTTGCCGCTCGTCGTGTCGTTGTCCATACGCAAAATGCGCGCTTTGGGGTATAATTTTTGCAGTTCGGCAACGATGCGTTGCGTACCCGTACCCGCGTACGAAAGCTTAATCCCGCCGCAATCGGGGCACGCCGAAAGCATGTTATATTTCGCGCCGCAGTAATGACATTTCAAACAATCCTCGTCGCGATGGTAGGTAAGCGATACGTCGCAGTTTTCACACTTGGCTACGTATCCACATTCCTTGCAAATAACCGTTTGCGAATACCCGCGACGATTGAGAAACAAAATCGCTTGTTTTTCCGCCGCAAGGCATTTTTCCAGTTCGTCTTTGAGCGCAACGGAAAACGCCGTATTATTCCCCCGTCGTACTTCTCTGCGCATATCCGCTATCACGATTTCAGGGAGCGGGCGTTTATTGATA
>SVHY01000059.1 GCA_015055545.1 Clostridiales bacterium | reverse complement strand
GGTGCGATAAATACCGTAATGTTTGGACTGCACTTCAAAGTAGGGTCTTCCGATACAGGCGTTGTAGGAGGCGCATACGACGTATGATATGCAAAGAAGGCAATTTGTACATATCTGCGTTCCGTCCCTGTTTCCTGCGCGTATGCGTCAAGTGCCGCCTGGAATTTCTCATCCAAGTCGTTCATATAACGAATAATCGTTGCCGCAATAGAACCGTCTTTTCTCAATACTTCGCTGCATACTTCACAGTCACAACAATACGGAGCGTCTTCCTGCGTAATGGTAATAACGTTTTGCATAGGTTGCGAAATAACGCTTTCCATCATCACTTGTAACATTGCTTCCTGCATCGCTTCGTACTCTTCAGGATCGCCGTGGGCAGTATAACAAAGCTGACGATGCTTGGAATTGCTAGAATACCATTCTTCGTGCTCATCCAAATACTTTTCCACAGGAAGGAATTCAAAAATGTTATGCACTCTTTTTTGGTTTTCCCCTACTGCGACGAAAATGGGATCCACTTCATAACCCATACCATATAAACCAGAAGCTTCCATCCAGTTGGTATAGTTGCGATAATCGTAATCCGGGCGTTCAATAATATCAATATCGGGCAAAATTTCCCCTTTATTTTCGTAAACGACCGTATCATATGCAATCATGTCGTAACCAACAATCGCCTTTAATAACGCAATCGCGCCCATTTGATAGCCGTTCGTCATTTTTACTTCTAAAAACAATGAATCACCATGGGATTTAATATAATATCCCGACGGGCCAAGGTCTTCTATCGGCATTTCCAATCCGCACTTGGTGAACAAATCTTTACAACCGATTATAATATACTTGGAGTTTGAATCTATTTCTAATTCTTCTCCCGGCGTATGCGTTTCCACTGTAAACGTAGCATAAGACGAATTGCTTAAATGCTGCGAAATAAAGGTCGCTGCGCGCAACGTATAACTATTGCTTGTATCCGCAATAATCTTATACTCCGTATTTGCAAAAACTGTTCCTGCTTGCGTTACTAACGTCCTATTAGACGGAGTTACGTTTACTTTGTGTAAAGTATTCGTCAACGGACCTCTATTCAATGCGTCGCTAATCGGATTTTGCACCGTAGGCGTATTTTCCGTCCCGCCCACGCTATCGCTATTTTCAGCGGACGAAGAGGATTTACAAGACGTCATAGAAATCGCGCCGCAAACCGTAAGGCAAGCTAACGCCAACGATAAAATTTTAGACAATTTTTTCTTTACTCTCATCTTATTTTACCTCCGCCGTCTTTACGTTAACGTAATACGTTTCACTTGTAATATTCCCTGCCGTGTCTACAACCATAACGCGAATCTTATATGTCCCTACGTGATGCACCACAATTGCATTACCAGGCAACATCAGCACCTGACTTGTAGGTGTTTCCACAAAGACTCTTACAATAATATCTTCCGCCGCCGTATAATTATCCGATACTGTATAATTAGGAACAATAATCATATCCCCAACTTTTGCTTCCGTGACAAACGAGTCGTCCCACGTTATCACGGGTTTTTCTTCATCGGAAACGTTCAACGTATAAACAAGCGCTGACGGATTTCCTTTCTTTAAAAATTCTTTATCTTCCGTTGCCGTATAAGAAACAAGATATTGTCCGATCGTGTTTAATTCAATTTCGTAATCCTTCGTGGGATCTACGTTTTCTAAAACAAGCCCGTTAACGTCCACAACAGCTTTTCCATTGGAATCGGTAACCGTCAAGGAATATTCTATATTCGGCGAATATACGTCGTAAGCAACAGGCGCATAAATCGTATAGATTGTACCTGGTTTCCACGTCCCGCCTACTTCGTGCTGAGCCAAAATAACGGGAGCAATTCTATCCGTTGGCACGGTATTAAAACGCACGTTGCCAAGTTCCGCAAACGTAAAACACCCGTTTTCCGCACAGTTCTCAAACGAAACGCTGATAAACGTTTTATCGCTTTCAAAACCGACAAAATCCTTCACGGAAAGCGTTTCTTTACCGACCGAAAAGCTACCGTCGGTATACGTAATTTCAAATGCGGCGTCGCTGTTAAACGAAACGCCTGCAAACGTTTTACGTTCTCCGCTTACTTCCATGTAAGCGTTCTTTCCATCATAGCCCAAAATCATCGAGACCGACAATTCATGATTGAATGCGTCCGTCAACGAAACACGGATGCACGTATCCTTCAAAGCGCCGTTTACGTTCATAAACTTCATAAAGGCATATTCAGACGATTGCGCATTTGCAAACGTAAAATTAAAACCGCCGTCCGTCGCCGTTAAAACCATACCGTCGCTTGTCTTTTCCGTTGTAAAGCCTTCACCGTAAAGATAGTTTTCCGCGTGCAAACGAAGCCCCGCTTCTTCTCTCACCCAAGCCAACACACCGTTCGCCGTGTAGCTTGCCAACGTTACGCCTTGGCTCTTAATCTCAAATTTTACGGGATCGCCTTGGTTTGCAACGGTAACCTTGGCAGGGCTTCCAGCTTTATACGTCGTGACGCCATTCGCATCTGTAATTACAACGTCGCAAAGTTCCTTTTGCAGCTCGTTACCCTTCATGGAATATGCATAATAAGCAGGCATTACGTAGCTTACGCCAGAAATATACGTAGGATATAAGTCGTAATCGCTTTCGAGTATGGGTGTAGTGCCTGCCGTGACCGAAACGTCATAGCCTTTTTCCACCTTTTTGCCTATATAGTCCATCGTTTCATAGATGACCTTATAAGTACCAAGCTCTAACGCACGGAATCCGTCTTGAATTTCTTCACGCACGCCGTTCACTTCTATATACGTTTTAATCGTCTTTTTGCCGCTGCCACCCGTAATACTATCAACGTCGATCGTGGGAACGCTTACCCATTCCCCCGCGTTTGCACTGGTCTTTTTGTCTGCGGGAATTACAAAATCGGCGGTTTCCAATTCTTCATAAGCCGTTACGTATTTTACTACGCTACTTCTATTGCCAATTTTGTCCACCGCTTCATAAACAATACCGTACGTACCAGCCTTTTTAATGGAAAATTTACCGTCTTTTACAGGCACCTTCGCGCTATTTTCCATGCCATAGTTAAACCATACGGATGCTTTTACTTCACAATCTTTTGCATAGGCATCATAAGCGGTTGCCGCGGGAATTACATAGTCGTATCCAACCAAACCTTTCGGCATTTCGGTTGCAAATTGCTCGTCAACGGTTATCGTCGGCTTATCCGTATCGATATAAACGTTATACGACAAATCTTCAATGCCGTATACACTCGTAATACAAACGTTCGCCGTAGTGCCGTTATAACCATATGCGCTGACGGAAAGACGAGCCTTGCCACTGGGGAATCCCGTCCATACGTTTTGCACATATTCCGAGTTGTCCAAATCCGCATACATCGAAATGTTCCCCGGGAAACCCAACGAATACATTTCCATCGTTTGATAATTCATGGACACGAAAAATTGCGTGGCATCGGGAGCGACAATGCCACTCTGGCCAACCGAGTTAAATGGAACGTAGCTCCAAAGCCCATATCCATTATTTGTTTTCAAGCCTTCGCTTTGGTGCATACCGACG
>SVHY01000032.1 GCA_015055545.1 Clostridiales bacterium | reverse complement strand
GATTGTTGACATTTTAGGCTTTTTTTCATTAAAAATTGGCTATTTTTTTGTCAAGTATATATTTTAATAAGATTTTTGACGAGATTTACACAAGTTGTCAGAATATCACCTGTTTTACCGCCGACGGAATAACCGTCGATATACGCTTTTTTACCGCTGCCGTCGCGCACAACGCCTTCCAGCATTTCCGTCATGATTTTAGACGTTTCTTCGCTTACCGTGCGGTTTTGCAAAGCGTTTTCCCGTTCATACTCCACGTAGCCGTCGTCCGCGTACACGCGTTTTAATAACGTAGGCGTATAGTAATATCCGCCGTTGACCACCGACGCCGTTGCACAGGCAAGCTGTATACCCGAAACGGCGATCGTTTGCCCAAACCCGATACGCGCTAAATCACAATCGCGCACCGCCGCTTGCGGTAACAGCAATCCGTACGCCTCGCCGCCAAAATCCACGCCCGTTTTCTTGCCGAATCCAAACGCCGACAAATACTTATAAAACGTTTCTTTGCCAAGCGAAAGCGCCATATCCGTAAAACACGGATTGCAACTGTTATTCAACGCCTCCGCAAGCGTTTGATTGCAATGCTTGCCGTTGGCGTGATTACTCCAACACTTGACCGTCGTACCGTCCACCGAACGCGTTCGCGAACTTGGAAACACGTAATTTGTAGAATACGCTTTTTTATTGCCCTGTAAATATTCTTCGACGTTTGCCGCAGACGTGATAATCTTAAACGTTGACCCCGGTTCGTAAATATCGCAAACGAGCGCGTTTCGGGAAAGCTTATTGAGTGTTTCAACGTCGTTTCTCGGTACTTCGTTTAAATCATACGACGGATAGTTTGCAAGCGCGAGAATTTCAAACGTATTCACGTCCAAAACGATACACTCTGCGGACACTGGCGAAGACTGCGCCGCAACCCGTTCTAGCGCGCTTTCGGCTAATTCCTGCACGCCGTAATCGATTGTAAGTTCTAAATTATACCCGTTTTCAGCGGGCAAGTACGTTGCGACGCTGTTTTCAATTTCTATCCCGACCAAATCCGTTTCGTACAACAGTTCGCCGTTTTTGCCCGCTAAATATTTTTCATAATATTTTTCCAAGCCCGTCGTACCCGTATTATCAGATGAAGTGAAGCCGAGCACTTGACAAAGCGCGTCGCCCTTGGGATAAAACCGTAGATTGTCGCGAGAATAGTACACGCCGTCAAGCGATAGCTGTGCCAGCGATTGGATTTTGCTTTTATCCACTTTTTTAGCCACGGTAATTTCCGAGGCTTTATTTTTCGTCAATTTCTCATAAATTTTCGATTGCTCTACGCTTAAAGCCTGCGACAAAAGCGTTGCCGTTTTCAATTCGTCTTTAACGGCGTTCGAGCGCGCGTAAACGGTGTACGCCGTCGTATTATCGGCAAGCACAACCCCGTTCCTGTCCGTAATTTTACCACGCTGGGCAACAAGCGGAATTTCGCGCGTCCATTGATCGAGCGCGCGATAATTGAGTTCTTCTTGCCAAAGCACTTGCACGTAGAAAAAACGGGCGGTTAAAAAGCAAAAAAGAAAGGTTATTGCCATGGATACGGCTAATAACCTCTTTCGTAAAACGGATACTGAATACTCTTTGTTACGTTTCTTTTTGATAGTGGAATACCTCTGTTTCGTTTTGGTATTATTCTATTACTTTTAACCCGCTATCATTCCATTTTGCACTGCAAATTCACGAATAACTTCGTCCGATTGTGCGTTTTCGATCAACGCGCGAATTTCCGCGTTTTCTTCGATAAGCTGTTCTCTTTGCAGTTCAAGTGCTTGGATTTCCACTTCGTTTCTGCTGATAACGTGGGAATTTACGCAAATCAACGTCAACATGATCATAACGAGTGCCGCAAACGCCGCCATAACCACTTTCGCCATATGCGTAAGCGAATATTGCGTTTCTTGCGCTACTGCGGTGTTTTCCACAACCTTAACCGCCGCAACGGGCGTTTCTTCTTGAATAAGTTCTTCTACTCTATCGAATTTTTCCGTGGTAAAGAGCGGAGATTGCGCATACGAACGGACGTATTCGGTTACCTGCGGTGCTTGTTCCACCGCGGGCGTTTCTACGGGAAGGACGGTCGGTTCTACGCTTAATACCGGTTCGTACGTTTGTTGCGTAGGCGTAGCAAATTGATCCGCTTCGGCATTTTGCAAGCGGCGATATCTTTCGTTTATCTGCGCATTATGTAATTTCGCCGCAGTATCAACAGCGACGGTTTGCATTTGCAATTCATCTAACAACGTTGCCATAATTTCAATCCTCCGTTCTTCTTGTTCTTCCTTTTTTATCCCTTATCTTTATAATTTTTCAGCGATTCTGAGTTTCGCGCATTTACTTCTCGAATTATCGCAAAGCTCGTTTTCGCTTGCCGTAATCGGTTTTTTGGTGATAATCTTTATTTCCGGTTTCCTGCCGCACACGCATACAGGGAAATTCCCGGGACAGGTGCAAGGCGATTCCATTTTCTTGAACACTTCTTTGACGATTCGATCTTCCAACGATTGAAAAGTGAGAATCACGATTCGTCCGCCCTTTTTCAATCTTCTCGTCAATCCCGTTACAAGCTCGGAAAGTCCGTCCAACTCGCCGTTGACTTCTATACGCAAGGCTTGAAAGGTCTTTCTTTCACACGGCGCACCGTAACGGAATTTTGCAGGTATGCTTTTTTGAATGATTTCGGAAAGTTCTCCCGACGTTTTCAAGGGCTTGTCCGCCCTGTATTTGACTATGTTTCGCGCAATTTGCTTTGCAAACGTTTCTTCGCCGTACGTTTTCAAAATCTGCGCTAACCGTTCTTCCGAATAGGTATTGACCACCATTTCCGCAGTCAACGCTGCCGTTTGATCCATACGCATATCCAAAGGCGCAGCTCCGTTGCGATAGGAAAACCCTCTTTCCTCGTCGTCGATTTGATGGGAGGATATCCCAAAATCGAGTATCGCGCCGTCAATTTTATCTACGCCGGCTTTGGCAAACACCCGTTCAAAGCCTTTATAATTTGATTTATATATATGGAAGCGATCTCCAAACTCCGAAAGCCGTTTGCTCGCCGCCGCAATCGCCTCGTCGTCAAGGTCGGTTGCAATCAGTCTGCCGCTTGGGGACGTACGTCTTAAAATCTCGTAGGAATGTCCTCCACCACCAACCGTGCCGTCGAACCAAACGCCGCCGTCTTTTAACGCAAGACCTTGCATACATTCTTCCAACATAACAGGCTTGTGCGAAAATTCCAACATACCTTAAATCCCTAATTTCTTCAATTCAGTATCGTAATCGACACCTTCTAAATATTCGTAATACCGTTCAGCCGCCCAAATTTCTAACCGTCTGCCGCGACCGAGCGTTACGATATCTTTCGTAATCCCCGCCATCTTTTTCAGCGCCGTCGGCAAGACCACGCGCCCCTGCGCGTCTTCTTCCGCCGAAAAGATACTTCCAAAAAACAACGTAGACGCTTGGTTGGATTCGGAAATCCCTTCGTCCGATAACGAGCTAATCGCATCGTCCAACAAATCGTCCGCCATTACGCAAATACATCTATTCATACCGCGGAAGAAACTGTACGTCTTTTCGCCGTTTTCCCCCGTCAGCTCTTTCTTGAACTTGGAGGGAATACGCAAACGGTTTTTATCGTCCAACTGATGCTCAAATACGCCTTTAAACATCTTTTACCCTCCTTTGTTCGCCTATTCAACCTTTAAATATAAGTTGTTGATACTATTATACAACCATTTTTAACCACTGTCAACCGTTTAAAACCACTTTTTGTAAAAAAATTTAAATTTTTTGGGATTTTTGACCACTCGCACCACATTTTTGACTATTTTTCAACGAACATTTGTTCGTATACGTGTTCGTTGTATGCTTTTGATGACCCCAAGAAGAAAACGGGGGCTGTTTTTGGGGATAAAACGTCGGGGGTTAAAAGTGGTTGCCCGTCCCTGCGCGCAGCCGCCAAATCATTGAATGCACCCCGCAAACGGCGAGCCACGCCGTCGTTTCCGTCGTAGGTTGGACAGTCGTAATAGGCTTGAATTTGCGATTGCATATATACGTAATGCGTACACCCGAGCACGACGGCGGCGGGTTTGCCTTTTGGAAGCAAGGACGTACAGTCATAACCCTCTTTTAAAAGATTGCGTTCGATATCCCCCGCCAAGCGTTTGCAGGCAAACGGGCGTATGTTGGCGTTTGGGTATTCGTCGGATAGGCGTTTACACAAAGTTTTAAAACGCAAACTTTCGTACGTAGCGCGCGTAGTCAAGACGAAAATCTCACCCCCGCGCTTTGCCGCCGTGCGTACGGCAGGTTCAGTACCGACGACTGGAAAGGAAAAGCGTTGACGAAGTTCGTCTATGCAAACCGTCGTTGCGGTGTTGCACGCCACCACCGCCGCTTGCACTCGCATTTTTTCAAAAAGCGTGAACGCGGAAAATACCCGCCCACGAATTTCTAAAACCGAGCGGTTACCGTACGGCGCGTACGCGTTGTCGCCGTAATAGTAAAAAGGCGCGTTTATTTGTTTTTTGCACGCGGCAAGAACGGTCAAACCGCCGATACCGCTGTCAAAAAACGCAACGCTTGGTTGCAATGATTGCATATTTACCTCCAAAAGAGAAAAATTTTTAAAAATTTTGCCGTTTTTCGCATTTTACCATTGAAAAACAGTTTACTTTCCAACAAAATTATGTTAAAATAGTCTACGCAATTGAATTGATGCAAGAAAAAATCGGAAAAGAAAAGGAGAACATTATGCCTAATATTAAATCCGCAAAAAAGAGAGTATCTGTAATTGAAAAGAAAACGATGCAAAACAAAGCGATTAAATCCGCGTTGAAAACCCAAGTGAAGAAATTCCTTGCGGCTGTTGACGCAGGCAACAAAGAAGAAGCGACCAAGCTTTACCCCGCAACCGTTTCCGCTATCGACGGCGCGGTTACGAAAGGCGTTATCCATAAGAACAACGCTAACAACAGAAAAGCAAAGCTCGCGAAGAAACTTGCCGCTTTGAACTAACGCGTAATACTTATCATATTATTACAATATGAGGGTCTGCCAAACGGTAGACCCCTTTTTTCGTGTATTGCTATTGCTCGTGTGTGCGCGTACGCGTATGCGACTATTTATAATTTTACAAAAAATATTACAAAATCCCCTATCAAACGATTGACATTATCGCTCGTTTTTTTTATAATACGATTTGGAGAATACTATTATGGAAAACACGAATAAAATCATTGAACTCATTGACGTATGCAAAGAATTTGACGGCGTATCCGTCGTTGAGAATATCAATCTGTACGTACGAAAAGGCGAGTTTATTACTTTTTTAGGTCCGTCGGGTTGCGGTAAAACGACTACGCTGCGTATGATAGCGGGTTTTGAAATGCCCACGAGCGGTAAAATTTTATTGAACGGCAAGGATATCAGCGCTTTGCCTCCTAACCGTCGTCCCGTCAATACGGTATTCCAAAAATACGCGCTTTTCCCCCATCTCAACGTATTTGAAAACGTTGCGTTCGGATTAAAGCAAAAACGCGTTCCCACCACGCACCTCGATAAAAACGGGAACGAAAAAATCAAAAACGAAAAAATCCCCAAAGCCGTCATCGCCGAAAAGGTGCGTAAAGCTTTGGAAATCGTGGATTTGAGCGGTTTTGAAAAACGTAGTATCTCCACCCTTTCGGGCGGTCAACAACAACGTATCGCTATTGCGCGCGCGATTGTAAACGAACCTGAAATTTTGCTTTTGGACGAACCGCTCGGCGCGCTCGATTTGAAAATGCGCAAGGAAATGCAGCTCGAACTTAAAGCCATGCATAAACGCCTTGGCATTACGTTTATTTACGTCACGCACGATCAGGAAGAAGCGCTTACCATGTCCGATACTATCGTGGTTATGGCAGACGGCGCAATTCAACAAATCGGTACGCCCGAAATGATTTACAACGAACCGAAAAATACGTTCGTTGCGGACTTCATTGGCGAAAGTAATATCTTCTCGGGGGTTATGCCAAAGGATATGCAGGTGCGTTTTTGCGGCAAGTCGTTCGTGTGCGAAGACGGCGGGTTTGAAAAAGACGAACCCGTAGACGTCGTCGTTCGTCCCGAAGACGTGGTCATTACCGACCAAGAAAACGGTATGCTGAAAGGCAAGGTAACGTCCGTTATATTTAAAGGTATTCATTATCAAATTTTAGTACAGTGCGGCAGATACGAAATTGAAATCCAAAGCACCGTAGCCCCTACCGTCGGCGAAAAAGTGGGGCTTACCATTCAACCGAGCGGTATACACGTTATGAAAAAGAAATTCCGCGTCAATAAATTCACGGGCGTTATTACCAAACGCAACACCGTCGAATTTGGCGACGGCGAATTTGATTGCGACGTAACGCAGTTGTATCCCGGTAGCCGTTTGGACGAAGACGGATATCTCATTACGGCAAAAGGCGAAAAGCTCGATTTGACGGATACGGAAGTCAACGTAGAAGTGGGATTACACGATATCACCATGAGCGACAACGAAGACGAAGGCGGCGCGAAAGGCAATATCATTTCGCTTATCTACAAGAGCGAATACTACCGTTACATCGTACGTACGGAAAACGAGGAAGATTACGTACTTGCTTGCGAGGACTTGTGGAACGAAAACGACCGCGTTAGCTTGATTATTCCCAAAGACAAAATTCGCCTTACCTTAAAAACGAACGAGGGAGGAAAGCAATGACGAAAGAAAAACCCAAACTGCATTTTTCACGCAAACTACTCGCCATTCCCTACGCTCTGTTTTTGGCGGTGTTCGTGATCATTCCCCTGCTCATCGTGTTGTATTACGCGTTCACGAACGACGAAGGGAAATTCACCTTTGAATACGTGCGCGTGTTTTTCAACGAAAGCGGCGAAGGCTTGAAAGGCTTTTTCCGTTCGTATAACTTCCGTACTATTATGCTGAGTTTTTTCATCTCGTTTATGAGTACGGTTGTTTGCTTGTTGATAGCCTACCCCGTCGCGTATTTTATCGCGCACAGTAAAATCAAGAACAAATCCATGCTCTTGCTGCTTTTTATCGTACCGATGTGGGTAAATTTCGTACTCCGTATCAACGCTTTGAAAGAACTGTTCGTATATCTTGGCACGTACAATAAATCGGACGCGTGGAATATCGTAAACACCATTATCGGTATGGTGTACGATTTCCTGCCCTTTATGATTTTGCCCATCTATACGACGATTATTAAAATCGACAAGAGTTATTTAGAGGCGGCGAAAGACCTTGGCGCAACACCCGCAAAAGCCTTTTTAAAGGTTACCCTGCCCCTTTCCAAAGCAGGGATTGCCAGCGGTATTTCTATGGTATTTTTACCGTCCATGACCAACTACGTCGTTTCCAACTATCTCACGTTTAGAAACGTGAAGATTATCGGAAAACTTATCGACGATTATTTCATGGGCGATTTGTGGCACGACGGTTCGTTTATCGCGCTCATGTTACTTATGTTTATGTTTCTCGTCACTTGGCTTACGGGCGGTTTCCAAGAGGACGCACAATCGGAAACGCGGGGGACGTCGTTATGGTAAAATGCAGAACGATTTTAAAATGGGCGTTTATCGGACTCGTCCTACTCTTTATCTATTTCCCTATCGTCTTTCTTGCCGTAAACAGCTTTAACGAAAGCGACCATATCCAAGAATGGACGGGCGTTAGCTTGGAGCACTACCGCTATTTTTTCAGTTTTGAAAACGAGCCTATTCACGTCGTATTACAAACGCTGTTGCTTGCGTTTATCGTCGCGCTCTTGTCCACGATTTTGGGCACGATCGGCTCGATTGGTATTTTCTATTCCAGACGTAGAGCGCGCACCGCGCTTTCGGCGATCAACCGTATTCCCGTTATCAACGCGGACGTAGTTACGGCGATTTCCTTTGCCTTGCTCGTGTCCTTTTTTGCGATTGATAAATCCACTTATATACCGCTCGTTATCGGACAAATGCTACTTTGCACCCCCTTTGTCGTGCTTTCGATTATCCCCAAGCTGCAACAAATGGACAACAACTTATACGAAGCGGCTTTGGATTTGGGCGCAACGCCGAAAAAGGCTTTGTTTTCCGTTATTATTCCGCAAATTTTACCCGGTATTCTTTCGGGGTTCTTGCTCTCCGTCACGCTGTCCTTAGACGATTACGTGATCGCAGCGTATACCAAACCCGACGCTTTCCAAACGATTAGTACACATATCTACGGTTTGGATAAAAATAACGTAGTCGGTCCGAAAATTAAAGCCGCGTATTGGGCGTTTACGGCGATTATTTTCCTTATTATCGTCGTTTCCGTTTGCGTTGCGAACGTAGTATCCTATAAAAAAGCGAGGAAAAAGAAATGAAAAAACGTTTATCGTATCTTCTTGCGCTTTGCATTAGTTTCTCTACGCTCGTCTTGCCCGCTTGCACGGATAGCGGTTTGGGCAAGCGCGGCGAAAACGTCTTACGCGTAGCAAGCTGGGACGAATATATTTGCGAGGGCGGCGAAGACAGCTACGTAGAAAACAGTCGTCCCCTTTACGAAGAGTTCGAGGATTGGTATTTCGAGCAAACGGGACAGGAAATTACCGTGGAATACGTACCCCTGCAAGACAATGAAACCATGTATAACAAAATCAAAATGGGCGACGATTACGATTTGTTATGCCCGTCCGAATACATGATTATGAAACTTGCCAAGGAAGGCAAATTGCAAAAATTCCCCCAAGAATTTTTCGATACGAGCGTGAAAACGAATTATTACGCAAAAAACGTATCCTCCTATATCAAAGGCGTTTTCGACGGTTTGCACATTGACGAACAATCCACTTTAACCGACTATGCGGCAGGATACATGTGGGGCACGACGGGGTTCGTCTTTAACCGTAACGAAATCTCGCCTGATATCATGACCGATTGGGACGCGTTCACGTCGTCTGCTTGCGAACGCAAAATCACGGCAAAAGATAACGTGCGCGATTCCTATTTCGTCGGGCTTGGCTTGTATTATCAAGACGAATTGAACGCTTTGCGCGACGATTTGGACCGCGGCAACATCACGTTGCACGATTACCAAACCACCCTTTCACGTATGATGAACGATACCTCGGAAACGACCATGAACGCGGTAAAAAAGAAGCTCATCGCCTTGCGGCAAAACGTGTACGGTTTGGAAACGGACGAGGGCAAATTAGACGTTGCGTACGGTAGATTAGACGCGTCCTATCAATGGAGCGGCGACGCCGTGTATATTTTGGACGTTGCAGACGAACGCGAGGACGAGAGCTTGGATTTGGCTTACACCATTCCAAAATCCGCATCCAACCTTTGGTTCGACGGTTGGGTTATGATGGACGGTATTGACGAAAAAACAAAAAACGCCGCTATGGCGTTCGTCAATTTCCTGTCTATTCCCGAAAACGTCGTTCGGAATATGTATTATATCGGCTACACGAGCTGTATCGGCGGCGATGAAGTATTCGATTACGTAACGGAAACGTACGGCGCGGAAGATAGCGATAAGGATACGGCGGAATACGATTTATCCTATTTCTTCGGCGACGGGTATACGCTTACCACTCCGCAAGAGCAAACGTATAAACAGCTCTTCGCTCAATATCCCCCCGCCACGGATATTCATAGACTCGTGGTTATGACGCCCTTCGACAAAAAGACGAACGAACGCGCTAACCGCATGTGGACGAATATTAAATAACATAAAAAACATAGAAAAAAAGTCGTCGTTAGACGGCTTTTTCGTTTTCATCGTTTTTCTTCAATTTATCCAAGCTTCGGAAGAATAATATTGTAAACGGAATAGCGAATAGGAACGCAAATATATCCGATACCATTTGGCTGCTTTGCACGCCGATTAAGCCTTTCCATCTCGGCAATATCAATACGGCGGGTATGTAAAACAAGCCTTGTCTGGACACCGAAAGCACGAACGCTATCGCCCTACTACCCACGGCTTGGAAGGTTACGCTTGCCATAAAGTTTAAGGGCAACAGCGGCATAGCGATACACTGTAAACGGAGCGTCAACGAACCGATTTGCGTAGCTTTTTCAGACAAACTGAACATGCGCATAAGCAGCGGCGAACAAATCGCGCAAACGCTTGCAAAAACGCACATAATCGCCGTGGAAAACCCAAGCGTGAATAAATACGCGGCTTTTACTCTATCAAAACGTTTTGCGCTGTAATTATAGCCTAAAACGGGCTGATAGCCCTGTCCTATCCCAAGCGACAAGGAAAAGGCGAGCATAAACACTTTTTGTACTACGCCAAGCGCCGCTTGCGCCGCATCGCCGCCGTACGTGAACGCCGCGCGGTTCAAGAACACCGTGCAAAGGCTGGCGAGAATTTGTCGACAAAAGGACGGAAAACCCGTAGCGATTACGTCGCCGTACACCGCGAATTTACGAGAAATAGCACGAATTTTCAAGCGTACAATCGTTTTACCCGAAAGGAACATGACGAGCAAAACGGAAAAACTGACGAATTGACTGATACACGTTGCAAGTGCCGCTCCCGTTACGCCAAGCCCTGCGCTGAAAATTAAAATGGGGTCTAACGCCACGTTAACAAGCGCACCTACAATCAAGCCGATCATGGAAAGCACAGCTTTACCCTCTGCACGCAAAACGTTATTCATGACGAACGACATACACATAAACGGCGCGGCAGTCAAAATCCAACGCGCGTACTGTTTAGAATACGACAACGTTTCCGCCGACGAAGAACCGAACAAACGCATGAGCGGCGTTAGAAATATAAACCCTATACTCGTAATCAAAAGTCCGCTTAACAGGGCAATAAAGAACGAGGAGGACGCTACCCTATTCGCGCCGTCGCGGTCGCGTTTGCCAAGCAAACGGGAAATGATACTGCCACTACCCATACCGTACGTAAAGCCAATCGCTTGAATAATCGACATTAAGGCGAGCAAATTACTTACCGCCGCCGTAACCGCGTCGTTGCCGAGCAAAGACACGAAATACGTATCGGCAAGATTATAAAGCGACGTAACCATCATACTAAGCGTAGTCGGTATTCCTAAGCCGATAATCAAACGCGGGATACGCGTTTTCGTCATTTTTTCAAACTGCTTCTTTTCGAGCGCGCGCACCGCCTCGTCGTCCGTATTCTGTTGTACAACCGTTTCACTCATGTCCATTATTATACAACGATTTGCAAGAATTTGCAACTATCAAACGCGGTTCAAAATAAATTTCACACAATTTTTTTATTCGAGAAACGGAAAAGCGTTGCTTTCAACTTGCATTTTTCTCGCCTGCGTGTTATAATAGAACCATGAAGAAAGAAAAACGTGAAATCGTATGCTTTAAAATTAAATTTTCCAAGACGATTTATCTTTTGTGTATAGCGGTATTTTTGCTTTGCGCGGCTGGCGTGGGCATTTCCGTTTGGCGTATCGCGCGCTTTGGCATAGGCGGATTTTCCGACGCTTTGAAATCTCCGTTCCTGATTTGCATTTGCCTGTTTTGTATCGTGCTCGTGATTAGCATACTCGTTAAATCGCAATACGCCGTGGACGATCAAAACCTTATCACGCAATACGGATTCGTTAAAAGCAAATTTGCCGTCAAGGACATGACTTCTATGGTCTTGAACACGGAAACACAAAAACTGAGCGTATATTTCGGCGAACAGTTTATCGTCCTCTCCACCGCGCAAGACTGGAACGAACAGCTCGTCCGCGCGCTCCTTAAAATCAACCCGAATATCGATTATTCGTTTACTTTAACGGATACGCCCCAAAAGGAAGAAAAAGACGAAAAATAAGCCGTTTAAACGCTTTAAAAGCCGCTTACATAAGCGGCTTTTTTCTTTAATCGTTGCAGAAAAAGTTCGTGGAGTCGGCGGCGTCGGGTTTTCTGCCCACGCACGTATTATCCTGTCTACGGTTGCGAAGCTCGGGCACGGGCGAAGGCGAAACTTGATAACGGTAATCCGCCCCGCGACGGCGAATGAAATTTTCTATCACGCAATGGGACGGTACGATTTGCGTCGTCGGATTGGTTATATCTTGGAATCGGAAGAAATCCGCGTCCCTTTGCAAATCTTTTACTTTCACGTAATCCTCTTTCAAGGACGTATACTGCACCGTTTCGCCCAAAATCTTGCGCACGTAGTCAATGTTCTCGTGCAAACAAATGGGCTCGGGGAATTTTCCGTCTTTGATAACTTCCTGCCAGTCTTTCTTTTCGTATTTTTGCAACAGCTCCACCGCTTTATGCAAGTGCGAAATTTCAAACTGTAAATTCTCTTCCCAGAACTCCTTAATCCGCGCGTCTACTTCCGTTTTATAACACGACCAATACAAATAACATTCGCAATACTCGTGCCAAAGCAGCATTTCCAACCACGTTGCGCCCGCATCCATGAGCGATTCGTATTGCGTAACGTGTTCTTCTTCCACGAGCGCAATTTCTTGATACAGCTTACGCCCCATCTCCGAACAAGCAAAATTGGTTACGTTCATATAATAGTTCATCGTTTGCTGTTCCGCGGCGGTGATAATCATGGTATTGAGCACCGTTTGCACGTCCGATTCTTTGGCGTTTATCCCCTTTCGTACGTTATCCATAGGATAGCGGTGATGGGCAATCGTCGGTCTACCCGGCATAATCTCCGTATACCGCCCTACGAGCCATTCCGCGTACACACCCTGTTCCATTTCCAACAAATTCGCATAGCGGTATAGATGGTCGAAATCTTCCAAAAGCGCAAAATCGAGCGCCGTTTTTACGTTGCAATCAAGTTCCCGTTTGGCAAGCTCTGCGGTTAAATCGACAGCAAGCTGTTCGTAGCCTATGGTGTGTTCGAGCACCGTTTCGTTCATAGGTTTGAGCAGAGAAATTTTTAATTGCTGCTGTTTTTCCACTTCACGCGTCAACGCCAAATCACGACGCAAATCGTTGTCTTGTACGTGACGGGCAAACTGATGCGAAAACCAGTTGGCTTCAAATTCCGTGCCGTTCATTAAAATAATACGCGTTTTCGTGTACGGGTCTACTTCCCGTTTATCGTAAGGTTTCGGATACAGTTGTTTCCAGTTTTGCAATGCTTTTTCTACTGCTATCGGTTTTTCATTAAACGGATTCATGGGCAATACTCCTTTTCATTTATTCCATAGTTAGAGTATGCCCAAACGCAAAAAATTGTATACTAAACGAAAAACGGACGTTGCTTTTGCAATCGTCCGTTTTTCGTTTGTTATTCGTTATACTCCATAAAGAGCGTTTCCGTCCATTGATTATTAGGCGTAATATAGAACGTTTTCACCTCGTACGGCTTGAACACGACCGTCGCGTTGCCTATCCCTTTCACATCGATTTTCGTCGCCGTTTCTTCCCCCGCACATTCGTACGCGCGTAAAACAAACCCACGCCCGTCCTCCGATTTTTTCAAAGCGGAAATTAGTATATTCTCCTTTTCCACGCTCATACCCGAATAGCTAAGCGGTAAACTGCCGTTATGATGATTTTCCAAAACTAAGCTGCAAGGATTATTCAGTTGCAACGCGCGACAGAAAATTTTCGCTTTATCCCCCGTCGTAGCAGGGTATAACGCATAGAAAAACTCCTGTTCGCCTTGGTCGGTATAATAGCTTTCTTCGCTGCGCTTTGCGCCGTGGTCGCAATAGATAGGACTGCGCACCGCCGTCAAAGCAAACGCGTTTTCCTTTGCCGAATAGCTGTATTTGCAATCGTTTAAAATCGCCAAACCGTTATTCCTATCCCCCACCATCGCCCATGTTAAGGCGGGTTCTTCCTCGCCGTTGCACGGACGTTCAAACGAACCGAACGGGATTTCGTACACGCTCGTCGGCGTTTGACAAGCCACGGGATAGACGAATTTGAGCATTTTGTGCTTTTCACGCCAATCGAGCTTTACGCGCACGCGCACAAAATCTTCGCCGGCATTCAAAATATAATACCGCGCAAGCGTAGACTTTCCGTACGTAGCCGTTACCTTTATCACTTCGCGGACGGGGTTTTCTTCCAGTTTCTCCATTTTTGTAAGAGTGAACGCGCCCATTTCCTTATCAAAAAAATTCTTTGCGTGACTCCACGTATCATGTTCGGATTCGTCGATAACCACGGTTCTTTCCGCGCCCGACAAAATCTCCTTGCCCGTCGATTTTTCAACGAGCGAAACCATTTCGCCTAATGCGTTGAATTTTACACGGATATACCCGTTTTCCAGCTCGTTTACGCGCGTAGGATTTTCTTCCGTTTTTCTGTCCCGTTCGTGCGGTTCAATATAATAATATACGGCGTAACCCAAAGCGGGGATTTTCGCGCGGAATACGGCGTTGTTTCTATCCCAAACGGCTTGCGCTTGTGATACGGCGTTGATAAACGGTACGTCATTGCCGTCTTTATCGCGTATCGAGCTTGCGTTTTTGTTAATTTCCACCGTTTGTTCCACGTCAAAAGCAAGCGGATTGAACAAAACCACGGGTACGCCGAAACGCTTATCCGTCGTATCGATATTCCAAGACAGCGTTTGCAAAGCGTTATTCTTTTGCTTTTCGGCGATAGCCACCGTTTCGTAACCCATATACAGGCAATCGTCGTACGCGCTTTTGATACAGCACCCGTCTAAAATATCGTGGAAGGCAAAGAAATTCATATTTTCCCAGCCCGCTTTCAGCTTTTCCGTATCGTAATCCTTGCCGAGCAACGAAAGCGCTAAAACGGAGAAGTTTTCCGCTGCGGTAAGACTCGTTTCTCCGCGCCGTAAAAGGCGTTTCACTTCGGAAACCGCACTATAACAACCGCTCGCGTGGTGTTGCAATTCCCCCTTATAAACGGGTAAATCGTGCGTACGTTTATAGTCGGCGAAAAAGTCCGCCGGATCAGCAAAAATCAAATCCCTGTCTTTGTCGGCAAGACAGTTGTATTCTTGCATAAGCTGGATATTATGTATCGTCGGACCGCCACCGTGATTCCCAACGCCGTACATGAGCATATAATCTTCATTCTTGTAAAACTCATCGCACAATTTCATACGGTCGATGACTTCGTTCAAATCCACGAAATTCTTCACGTATTGCAAATGAATACGGAACGTAGCCACGCGCGAACCGTCGGGCGATTCCCAGTCGTAAATGTTCTCGGCGAGCTCCTGTTCGCGCGGCATCGGTCGCATATACACGTAAGAATCCATGCCACTCTTTCTCAAAATTTGTGGCATCATAGCATTATGCCCGAACGTATCAACATTCCAACCGATCGTAGCCATTTTGCCGAATTTCTCTTTAAAATAGCGTTGCGAATACAAGCTTTGACGTGCAAAGTTTTCACCGCACGGCAAATTACAATCAGGTTCAACCTTCCAACCACCGACGATAATAAATCTACCTTCCTTCACCCGCAATTTGATTTCTTCAAACATAGCGGGGTCGAATTCTTCAATCCATTGATATACGCACGCCGACGAGCAAACGAATTTAAAATCCGCAAATTCATTCATTCTGTCTAACGCAGAACGCACGGTTGCCTTTGCCTCCGCACTCCCTTCCTGCCAACTCCAAACCCACGACGGGTCTAAATGCGTACAGCCGATTACGTACACTTTTTTGCTCATATAGCCAATCCTTTCCTTTCACTTTTTTAATCTTATAAACGGTTAGCAACGTTCTTACTCTATTACTATTATAGCACAGCGTTTTTTTCACGTCCTATCCTTTTTAGTTTATTTATGCTTTTTTTATCCGATTTTTCCGCAAAGCAATTTCTTTACTCTATTATAACAAAGTAAAAAGCGAAAGAAAATAATATTTTTTGCTCTCTTAATAGTATTTTTTGTTATACGGCAGGGCCATAAACAACCCAAACCGCCTCTAAATATACGTTATTCTCACCGCTGAACGTACCGCTAACGGGGAACATTTCGCCCGTAATTACGTTCTTCCAGCCAACAAACTCGTAATTAGACAAAATAGGCACTTGGGGCGTATAGAGCGTATACGCTTGCCCGTCCGCAACTTCTTGACGGTTGCTCGGCATAGTCGCCACGGGGCAATCGCCTAAATCGTAAATAATATACGTACCTTCAATACCGTCCACGTCATCGTCGGGCGTAATTGAACCTCCCGAACCCGATTCTGATCCACCCGTGTTATTAGGCGTTCCCGAAACGATCGTCGAGCCGTCTGCCAAAGGTCCGCCTGCCGTATCGTCGCCGTCGTCCTTTGCGCAAGCCGCAAACGCCGCAACGCATACCGTAACCAAAGCCAAACTTAACCATTTTTTTATGTTTTTCATAACCGATTCCCCCTAATTAAATATAGAAACAAGGCGAAAACGCCGTTTTGAGTGTACAGGAACGATCTCTGCCGTCGTGATTGAACTGCTCGCCACCGCCCTTTGCGTCTAATTGCACCGCATCTAATTCCTCAATGCAATCAATTTTACCGTCGATAAACGCTTGCAATTCGTCGATACAATACTTCGTACGTGCAATCATACCGCCAAATTGTATCACTTCCTTTTCAAAGCACGTGGATTTGAACAACGTGCGCCATTCTGCTTTTCGCGCCTGTAAATATTCTTCATACAATCCAACGAGCGGCTTATACGCGTTTTCAATCAACGCCGCAAGCACGGTTTTATCGCCCGATTTGTAAGCGCGGCGTGTTTTTAAGCCCAAATCGTATTTCAGCTTTGCTATTTTACAAACCGCGATAGAACGTTCAAAACTCTCTTCCAAACCCTTGCAACGCCCTTTTGCGCTTTCAAGAGCCGCGATATGTTCGTCCCAAATCCCCGCTGCGCTTTCAATCACTTCCGAATCCATAAGCCCAAGGAAGTAATCGTTGAGCAAAACTTGATCCGCCGTGGGATATACGAACGCTTGGTCGTGCGAGGTGTAGTTGGGCGTATCGAGTAGCATATAATCGTCAAACTCGCAACCAGCCACCACTTTAAAGAATGCTTTCATATTCTCGCCCGTATCTTCGTCGTAGGCAATTTGCGCGGCAAAACACAACGACGGGAGCGTAAATAAAAGCGGCGCGTTCCCCCACGACGTGATAAGCAAATTATCTATCCCGTTCTTTTTGCTAAGCCCTAACGACATTTGCAAAATTTCCATAGAGAAACGGTTGTGCGCCAGCGTACCTTCCCACGTCCATACCCCAGCCGCAAACATTACCTTACAGCCCGTTTCTACGTGGTTTTTCATACACCAGTTGTAATGATCGTCCGCCGTACCGTAATAATCCCAGTAGGCAAGTTTCACACTCGTTGGAATACGCTCAATAACGTCCTTGGGCAGTTGGTTTGGTCCAAAATGCGAATAATTATTATACGACGCGTATAACATATCCGACCAAATGATTTGTTCTTCATAGCCGTATTTTTGCGCGATAGTAACCACGCGCGACAGGTGTTTCAAGAAAATATCCACGCGGTTTTCAAGCCTTTCGCCGTTGTCACGGAAATACTGCCCGTGTCCAAGCATATACGCCTCGTCCATGCCAAGGTTAATTACTTTGGATTTGAAACACTTTGCGCAAGTGGCAATCATTTTTTCAATCAGTTGATAGGTTTCTTCCCTGCCCACGTTAAAAATATCGTCCCAATCGTATAACCCTGCATACGCTTTCCAACGCTTAAGTTCGGGTTGGTGCGCCAAAAGCTCCAAGCACGGCACAACCTCCACCCCAAGCATATCCCCGTAAGCAGCAATTTCGCAAAGCTCCGCTTGCGTGTATCTGCCCTGCCCGTATCCAAAGTACGGTTCGCCGTCCACTTCAAAGTTGGAATGCATATACATTTCAAATTGACTGTACCCCATCAATGCAAAACGGCGCAAGAGTTTTTTGATTTGGCTTTTGTGCGGTACGTACGGCCGCGTAGCGTGATGAATACCGAAATCCTTAAAATACCGTTTTCCCGTATATGTAAACGCGCCGTCGCCGTTTGCTATAACCATAGCAATAGCGCGATAAAATTCAGATTTATATTGATAGACGATTCGAAGCGTTTTGCCGTCAAAATTTACTGCAAACGTATCGCCTTGCGTTGCCCAAACGCTTATGCCGTTTTCGGCAAATCGAATATCCAATTCGTCTTTATATTCGGCAAGTCCGCTTTGAAAATCTGCGGCTAACCCGTTGATATTGAAAATCATAATTTTGTCCTTTTTATAATTTTACCGTAATTATGCATTATGCATTTTGCATTAAGCATTATCTTATTTCCCCTTACGCGGGAACGGGATTACTCCCGTTCCCTTTGTAAAGAGAGCTGTGAAAAATCACTTAACAGTCGCGATTATTCAAACCACAAATCTGTAAGATAAATCGTTAAACTCGCCGTATCTTTTACAGCATAGTAATTAAACATATTAAATACGATTTGCAGTTGTTGGTTTGTCGGCGTATCACTCGGCAAATCAAACTCCAAATCTACCCATTGATTTACGTTCACGGTTTTACAATTTGCTGATTGACAACCAACGTTCGTCGTCCCGTAAGTATACGCCAACCCTTTAATCGTATAATCATAGTTGGATTCAACATAAACGCGAAGTTTCATTTTCGTCGCCGTAGGAACAACATCTTTCAACGCATTGATCGTATATGTCTGCTTGTCTGTAAAAGTTTCCGTCAATTTAGAACCGTCGTAGTACCACATTAAGGTTTGTTGCGTTGAATTTTCCGCAAAGTTTGCAGGGGTCTGTTGAAGTGCAAACGCTCTCGACAATTCTTTTCCGTACGCCGTCTTGTAATCCGCGCGTGCCGTTGCAACGTCGTTCATATCGCTCCAAACACCACTTGCTGCACCCTTTCCGTTATAACCGTGCCAATCATTTCCTGCTTGGTTTTTACCACTTCTATTAAACCAAGAAAGCAAGGACGTATAATCTTTCGTTACAGAAAATTCAATATCACCGATATAGATATCTACCGAACCCCAAGCAGTTTGCAAATCCAAACCGATGGTAAGATTATATTCCGTCGTTTCATTATAATCGCCAGCATAAACAGGTAAAGGATAAGACAATTCTACCCAGCTACCGAGCTTGCTATAAGGAATAACATTCGAAAAACCTGCGTTAAACGTATAAGAGCCTTCTGCAGGTTTAGACATGATATAAGCACCCGTATACATATCCACCATCGTAGTAGCATCTAAATTACCCACAAACATTTTTACGGTGATTGAATTATAATTCGCGTATACGTATTCTACGTCCGTCATCGCAAATTTTAATTCGGCTAAACGATATGCTTTTCCATCCATCGGAAGCTTGGTTTCGTTTGCGTCTAAGAATAACGCTTGCGATTTTTCTTCTCCGAATGTGGTTGCATATCCCGTGGCAATATCCTCGGGAAGCTCTACTATAGCAGGCGTGTTGTTTGCAAAGCTGGAAATACCCCAAGCCGTGCTACCAGAGTTACCCGAAACATTATGAACGTCAACCATATAACGATTATTTCTTGTAGAGCTAACATTGGGTTTACCATACAACGCCAAGACTTCGTTGCCTACGTAAACGGTGGTTTCGTCCAAGGTTACCCCAGCGAATTTCACGGAAATGGTTGCCAAGCCTTCGCTTGCGCCCGTCAATTTGCCGTCTGCAATCGTGCCGTTGTCCGTCGTCACTTCTACGCCAAGGCTGTCATAATCTACGTCTTCCGCCGACGAAACCGTATACGACAATTCTTCGCCGACTGCGATATGGTCTTTTTCCGTGGAAACGGATAAGCCGAGCCATTCGCCAAGTTCGCTATACGTATATTCAGCCGCATCCGTTTCGGAAACGCCGTTCTTTTGCAACAAGCCTTTGGTGACGAAGTTTTGTAAGGTGGTGTCGGTTTCGTAGCCTGCTACTTTGAGCGATTTCACAGCTGTTTCATAGATATTTGCGGAAACCGCGTCTTTATCGAACGTTGCGTATTCGTAGGAAACCGTATCGCCTTCCACCGTTTCCACAAAGCCGATTGCTACGAAATCAAGGTTGTAATTGTCGTAATAAATGTTTGCGATCGCGCCTTTCAAATAGTAGTCGCCTACGCCGCCTACTTGTGCGGGGTCGTTGTAAATTTTTACGTATTTGCCTTGACCTTCGTCGTCCAACACATCGAGATATTCTACGTTTTCGCCGTTCATAGAATCGATCTCATCAAAACGGGACGCGGGGAAAATTACCATACCGAAGTTCTTGTCTTGATTTGCCGCGTAATAGCTTTCCGAAATTCTCGCCGTAAAGCGAAGACCTGTCGGTTCATCCATACGGACTTCGTGCGTAGCAAGCATTTCAAACGAACCTGCCGCTGCCGTAACCGCTGAAACGTCGTCCGTAGGAGCTACTGCCAAGCCACCTGCCGCCAAGCAAAGCAAAGCTGCGGGTGCTAACAATTTCACTGCTAAATTCTTTTTCATTGTGCTTTCCTCCTTAAAATTCACCAACGTCGCTTGTGGGCGTTAAGCTCCAATCTTCTAAGTCGTTACCCCATTCGCGTTTAACGATTTGCGAAGAAGTGGTGATTACGTCGTCTGCCACAAAAGACATTGATTGAAAAATAGGAGATACATACATTTTTTTCATTGTTTTTGTTTACCTCTCTTTATTTTTCTTTTTTTGTTCCCCGTCTTTGAAAACGGGCTTTGAACGGATTGAAAAGGCGAAATTTTTCTTTCCGTTCGAGTGCTTAGTTTCTTATATTCTTTCCACCTTACTAACCTTGTTTAGGTTCTTTGATTAAATGAATTGAAAAGTTCAATTCCTGCAAGCCCTGCTTGCAATTTATTCATTAACAAACGCCAAGCTTTCGATATAGAAGTTTACCGTTGCCGCACTATTGGCATAGTTCTTGACGTTGAACGCTACCGTTAAATAGTTCGCGTCTAAGTATTCGCTCGGTACGTCAAACGTAAGCTCTGTCCACACGTTCGCTTGCAACGTTTGCAACTTGTCTTGTGCGAAACCGTAGCCAGTCCCGTCTTTACGCATGAAAATGAGTGCGTCCACGAACGACGTTGCAGGCAATTCGCCCGTCGCTTCCATATATACACGCGCACGTATCTTCGTATTGCCGCTCATAACCGTGCCTTTCATTTGGTTGTTCATTCCACACGAAATATTTTGCAAGCAACGTTTTTCACTCAAATCAATATTTTCCACTTTCGTCGGGCAAAGAAGTACGCTCTTTTGCGCATCTACGCCGAACGCCGTTTGATAGCTTTCTTTCAACGTTTCCGAAAGGGTTGCGCTTACCGCGTTTTGGGAAACGTGGTTATTTTTCGTGCCGTTCGCATAACCCCACCATGCGGAGCCTTGGTTTTTACCCGTACTCGACCAGCCGACAAGGTTGGCAAAGTTTAAGGTATAATCTACGGTTGCGGGGTTGTCAATCTTGATACAAGCGATATACACGTATCTGTTCGTTGACGTACCGTTACCGCTGATTTTGAAGCCTAAATCCACAAGCGGGAAAGACGTATCGTCGAGCGTATACGAAACTTCCATCCAGTCCGTTTTGCCAGCCGTGATATACGCTTGCGAATCTGCATAACCGCATATATTTGAGTTGGATTCTTGCGTTGCGCCCTCTTTCGACGTCAGTTTGCCGATCGCGTAATAGTTCGTACCCGCCACTTTCGGTTCGCCGTCGTAACGGATCATAAAGCTGATTTTACTACCCACTTTTAACCCGTACGCTGCGGAGTTGGAAATAATATCCGAAAAACGGAAATAGGACGCGTTCGTCGGGACGGTAACTTTCACACTCGGCGCACCGTTATACGTAACGGTTTTATCCAGCTCAATCACGCCGCCCGCCGTCGTGCAATCGTACGCAAACCATTCGTTTAAGTTGGTCGTTTCGTCAAATTCCACAAAATCGGTGTACGTCGTTGCAGTCTTGACGTACGCTTTGTACGCAAGCGCGCTTACGTCAAACGTCGTTTCACCAATTTTCAAACCTTTTACCGTCAAATCAATCGCTTGCGTAACGTCGTTTTCCAGTACGCACGTGATGTTTCCGTCCGCGTTCAACAGCGAAACGTTGGATTTTGTCAAGGACAGCGTTAATTCGCCTACCTTCGTTGCGCCGTCTTGCACGTCGAATTTCTCCGCTTCGATATAGGCAAGCGTATACGTCGATATACCGCTTTGCGTATAATGTCTTACGAATATTTGCTCGGAAACGGGCGTTTCGTTTTTGAACGTAACCGTTTCGTCAAATACGTTGCCCTGTCCGTCGACGAGCGCGAATTGTTCGCCCGTGAATGCAATTACCGTGAGTTTGACTTCGTCCGTATACGTTTTTCCGTCGTACGCACACGTCGCTTTTATCGTCGTTTCACCCGCGCTAACCGCTGTCAACACGCCGTCTGCTACCGTCGCTACGTTTGCATTACTGCTCGTATACGAAACGGTCGTATTCGACGTTTGTACAACGCCGTCCACCGTCAACGTAGGTTTCACGTTGAGCGTATCGCCGACGAATATTTCGCTTGCGCCTACGCCGCCGCTAAACGACGTGCGTTTGACTTCCGTGGGCTCGGGAGCTTTTTCTTTAACCGTAACCGTGCACGTCGCTTTCGCACTGCCCGCCGTTGCCGTTACAACCGTTTCGCCCGCGCTAACCCCAGTAACTACGCCTTTGTTCGTAACCGTCGCCACCGTTTCGTTTGCGCTTGTAAACGAAACGGGCGTATCGTCTGAAACCGTGGCTTGCAGCTTTTGCTTGCCACCAATTTCCAACTCGATTTGCGTTGCGCTGAGCGTTATGCTCGTTTCGCCCGTTTCACCTTCTTTATCACACGCGGTAAATACTGTGAAGAGCATGAAGACGGACAAGATTAAAACAAACAACTTTTGAAAAAAGTTCTTACTTTTTATCATAACGCTGACCTCCATGCCGTAATCGTATCGAATACCGTGGGTGAACCCGTTTCAAATTCGTGCGTAACGCCAAACTTGGTGCAATAACGTTCAAAGTCGTCGATCATCGCCGCTTTCTCTGCGCGTTTGAAATAGCCTTGATGCCACATTAAGTACATATACGTTACTGACAATTCTTCCAGCTTGATACGGTTGAATAATTTTTCATACTTCGCGCCCTCCGTCGTCTTTAACGGTTCGATTGCGGCATACGCCTTATCGATAGCCGCTTGGAAACCGTCCAAAATATACTTAGGCCAATGCTGCGAACGGTATTGATAATACAAATATCCGTAATCGCCCGACTCGATTTCGGGCAGGTATTTTTGCCACGTCGAAAGTGCCGTAAAGTATTCGTACATTGCGTCGCCCGCCTCTTTATAGTACGCGGTCATGAACTTCTTCACCGTGGCGTTGTAATTGAGTTTACTATTCCACATGAAGTTGCTCATTAAATAGTTCCGCAATGCATCGAACGTCACGCTCTGGCAATTATGGTTGCCCGTTTCGTCTACACATTCTACGTTGCTGTTCGCCCAAATCGCGTAGTTGTCTTGGAAAGCCAAATAGTTGGGGAAACTGCAAAAGAAATAACTGAAATTCGTCGCGTACGTGTAAATATAAATCTTGTTGCTAAGCGCCGCCCATTTTTGAACGATGTCGAGTCGCGGTTGGTTACGCGTCGAATCCAAGCGTTGCGAATAGTCAACCCCAGCATCCGCGATATAGATACCTAAATTATCTTCACAGATAAGTTCGGTTGCGTTGGGTTCCCATACCCCGTCCTCGTTTTTCGATACGGGCGCGTCTACCGTTTTTTGATAGGCAAGGAGCAAAAATTGCACGTAGCGATCGGGATAATTGATTTCCAGCCATTCGTTAATCCGCGCGACTACGTCGTTCATAAACAACAGCATAACCGCGCTTTCCGTGCCGTATTTGCTGATCTTTGCCGAACATTTATCGCAGCCACAGAACGAGTTATTGTCCGAAAGACCTAAATTTACTAAGTCTGCCGTCGGTTCTTCCACGAGCTTGGCTTGAATATTCTTCACGAATTCGTCCATCAATCCATCCGCCGAATAGCAAAGGTGCAATCCACCGTTAGAATACCAATCGCTATGTTCACGGTATTTGTCGTAGGGCATAATTTGCAGTTCAGTATGTACGCCCGTGTAGGCGGAATTATTCGACATACCCGTCAAACGCAAACGACGCGCATTATCCGAATCCTGTCCCATTACGTACGTATCAATTTGTCGGCGTTGAATAGTAGGCACTTCCGTTACGTCCATATTGTAAAAGGGAACGCTCGTGAGCGTGTCTACCCAATATTCGTCCGCGGCGTAATATTCGTAGCCTACGGCGTATTCCAAGAAATTGTACACGGCAAATAAGCTGCCATACCCACCCGTTGAGCCGATAAAATACACGTTGGAATCGTCCGTAACCGTTTTAAAGCCGCTTACGCCAAGCTCGTCTTCGTCGTAATCAATTCCGCTCTCGTCCAAGAGTTCCGTTTGACCGACGGAAAAATATTGTGTGCCTTTAAACGACGATTCGTTTACGATCGGTAAGCTATACGACGTAGACATACGGAAGAAATGTTCCAGTTCGCTTGCCGCCGAAGCTTCTTGCGTCGTAGGCTTATCCGGCAGGACGATTTGATAATTACTCGTACCGCCAGAGAACAACGTACGCGATTCGTCTACGCTGACTTCGCCTTGGTGAATACCCGTTTCATCTTGCGGCTTTGTCGCCGTTTCTTCTTCGTCCTTTTTACAGGATATACAGCCTACGCCTATTGCGAACGTCAATGCAAACACGGTGAATTTTTTGAAGATGTTTGATTTTCTCATTCCGTCACCTCTATCGTAAAGTCCGTAATCGTATAATTGTAGAATTCGTCGTACGCTACGTAGCGTAACGTATATGTGCCCGTTTCCTCAAAGGTATAATCGCCGTCCACCGATACGAACGTACCCGTGTGCGTAATGACATACGCCTTTTTCTTGATTTTATCCGTTGCCGTCGTATCGTCGCTAACCGTAAAGTCGGGTACGTCAATCGTGTCGCCCACCTTTGCCGTTGCTTGTACGTCGCCGTTGATTATAAGCGTCGGCGCGTTTTTCTCTACTACGGACACCGCTTTGTGGTATTCGTTAGAATTACCTAACGCGTCGCTGTACAAATACGTAACGCGGTAAATACCTGTTTGACTTGCCACAAACGAACGCGCGATTGTACCGTCTACGTTTTGCAAATCTATGCCGTCAACGTCTTTTACAACCTTGCCGTTTACCGTTACTTTCACAAGCACTTGTGCCGTCGGAGAAACGACGTCCGCTGAAATTGCCGCCGGAAGATAGACGGTGTCGCCTACGAGCGCAAAGCCTTTGATTTCGTCTTTGAAATAAATCTGTGGCGGCGCGCTGTCGTCCGTTTCGGAATTTACGTTATATTTACCAATTTCCGCAATAACAAACTTCGGCGAACCCGTTACGTTCTCCATTTCAAAATCCACGTTCACTTTTCCGCTGGTAAATCCTGCAAACGTATCGCCGTTAACCGTTTCTTCAAAGGTATACAAAATCACACCGTTATTATCGCATAAACTATATTCGCCGTTGCGGTAAACGAACTTAAACACGTTACATTCGTTGAGCATCGATCCGTTTAAAACGACTTCTGCCCCCACGCCGTTGTTATACAATTTCACGTTTTCGCTACCGTCGAATACCATATCCACACGAACACGTATATTTGCGTTTTTGCTGTCCGTGAAATACGCTTTTACGCGACCGATTGCGTTTTCTGCGTCAACGATTGCACCGATACGGAACGTGATACTATTTTCCGTTAAGCTGTTGATATAACCGATTTTCGCGTTTTGTTCAAGCGTGAACGTAAGATAGCTTTCTTCCGCAACTACTTGCGAAACGTTTTGCGTAACGAACAACTTGGATTTATCCACGTCCTGCGTTTCCGTATTCACTACGTCGTGAATAGCTACTGTATAATTTTTAATCAAATAACCGTTCGCGCCGCCGATCACGTATTTAACGATAACGTTGTCGCCGTGTTCTGCCTTAGCCGTATATTTCCCGTCCGCTGCAACCGTTTCATACAATTCGTCGCCGTCTTCGCTCCACACGGAAATTTGCGCCTTTGCCTTTCTCTTTTCGCCGCTTTCCGAATAATCGTAAGCGACAATCTCAGGCAACGTATACGTAAATCCGCGCACGAAACCGTTGGGAAGATACGCCTCGTCGTTGACGATGGGTTTTTCGCTGATACTACATTCGATTGTATATGCAAACGTCTTTTCCGTATGCAAATAATCCGTTACCTTATATAAAACGGTGTACGTACCCGCTTTCTCCAAGATAAATTCGTTTTTTGCGTTGACTTCCACCGCTGCTCCGTCTTCGTCAACAAGACTCGTTTCCACTTTCAAATCGCCTACGCCACCGTATGCCGAAATTGCTTTGAGCGTATCACGTTCACCTACGAATAAACGCTTATCATCCGCGCTGGAAACGTTGGAACGGATTTCCGCGTAATCGTCTACCGCAACGGCACGCAACGTAAGCATTTTTTGATTGGTCGTATGATAAAAATCTTCTACGGAATATATAACGGTATATTCACCGACCTTGTTCGGCGTAAACCCGTTTGTGATATCCACTTTTTCTTCTTCTGCGCCGCCATAATCGTAATACACTTCCACCGCGTAATCAAGCGCGCCTTGCAATTTGCCGTACGCTTTTGCTGCAAACAAATCGTATGCTTTTCCTACGACCGCGTTCGGAAATTGATTTTCCGCATAATCAAGCGTATCCACCACGATAAACGGCTTTTCTTCTTCCACCAAATATTCCTTGGTCAAATCAAACCCGTCCACCGATTTCAATAACACACTCGCTTTGCCCGCCGCATAGCCTTGTGTTTGAACGGTCATTCTTACCTTACCGCTCGTCAAACCGCCCCAAAGCGTATTAAAGCAAGCGGGATCGTCAAAATCGACAATTTCCACTTTGCTATCGCCTTGATAGCATAAATACACGGATTTTTCCGTATTGTCGTAATACAATCGCATCGTTTTGTTGCCCGTTTCCGCCGCGGTATAATACCCGGAGAAACTGAACAAACTGAACGTCCCGTATCTGCCGCCGATATGTAATCTATCTCTCGATCCGTTTTGCATACCCGAACGAATTTGGTTTGGCGCTCCCGCTTTTACGTACGTTCTAGAAATAGGGTCGCCTGATTGACTACCGCTCAACAATTCAATCACAAAATAGTTATCCGAATTTTCTACGTCCGTGAACGTCAATAAAAGCTGTGAAAAGTTTTCCGTAGCAATTATTTCGGGAATAACGGCAAGTTCTACCAACAAGTCGTCTTTCGTGTTATCCGACAAATCGATTTCGTTTACGTATTCTGCCGAAAACGACGTGTCTGCCGAAAGAATAACGCCCGTCAAATTGTTATTAAACCAAGCCGTGCCGATTTCCTTTTGAACGGTTGCCGATTGCGTTAAAAACGCATCTATCGAACTGTTTCTTGCCGTAAAATAACGATAATACGTTGCTGATTCGTTTTCCCCGTATGAAACCGTATAACGCGTTTCGTATATACCGAGTTGATCGGCAACAAGGTCTTTTCCGTCTACTTTCGTACCGTCAGGCTTAGTCGTTTGCACGGTGTATGCGCAAGCCGCGCCACCTTTGCTAATCTGCCATTCCGCTAAAGTTACGTTCGTACCGAACGCAACTTCCGCAGCAAAATCAAACGCCGCAAAAACGGGTAACGTTTCCGTAATCATGAACGTATATTCTTGCGTTGCCGTACCGTCGGGAGAAGCAAATTTGAAAACGTATTCGCCCACTTCGGTAAACGTAAACGTATCGCCGTATTCACTTGTATTTTCATAACCGTCTACCAGTTCTCCGTCGCGGTATATGCTAAGTTGTGCTTGCGTATCACGCTTTAAAAGCCCGCCTTGCACCGACACTTTCGGCAAGCGTACAGACGAACCGACGCCGTAGTTTTCCGAATATAAAACGGAAGAGTACGCAAACTGCGTTTGCGGTGTTTCGTCGAACACTTCCACCGTATATTCGGCGGAAGAATGAACGCCTTCGTCGCTGACTGCGTTATAAACAAGCGTATAATTGCCCGCAAAAATCGGCGTGAACGTCAAGCCGTCCGTAAGCGCAAACGTTTGCTTGGAAATAGGTCCTATTACGTCCACCGTTGCGTTTTTCAAATTGTCCGTAAACTTCGGAACGGGGATTGCGTACGGCTGATTGGCTGCGCCGTTAAACTCCACGTTCGTGCTAATACCCACGCGTTCGTCGCCCGCAAGATAATGCCACGACGTATCTCTGCCGTTGACGGAATACACAAGCATATTTGCTTCTTTTCCGTCTACGATATCGTTGAATACGATAGAAACTTGGTATTCTTCCATTTTATCTAACGTAAAACCGATATCCTTCGCGTCGTTGATTTGATTAGAGAAATTCCAAACCAAACGGTTCAAACCACCGTTGGCTTTTGCATATACGCACATGGAATCGGGATCAAACGTCAACACAATCGATTTCACGTCGTCTAAAATTTGCGAACCCTTATACGCTTTGTTGGAAAAGGACGCGCCCTCCAACGCCGTATAAACGCCTGCGTTGTTCTCAATCGCCGTTTGTTCGTTAAGTGAATTACCGACGGAAACGATTCCTGCCTCCCGTCCCCTTGCGCGAACGCGCGCCGTGGGCGTTACACAATTCCCTGCATACCCAGGCGCAAACACCACTTCAAAAGAATTTTCCGCGTTATTTTTATCCGTACCCGTCAAGGCAAGTTC